>NZ_JARWCR020000018.1:0-153243 GCF_029846695.2 Bradyrhizobium nivariense
CTAGGGTCTGTTGAGATTCACTTGGAATGGATGACAGCGGTGGCGAGGTAGATCATCGCTGCGAAGCTGCCGTCTGTCTTGTCACATCGCATCGCTATGCGTTTGAATTCCTTCAGCTTGCCGAAGAAATTCTCGATTAGGTGACGCCATTTGTAAATGTCCTTGTCGATGTCGAGAGGCTGGGCGCGCCTTTGGTGCTGCGAGATGACGATCTTGGCCTTGCGTTCGTTCAGGTCTTCGATGATCCAGTTGGAATCAAAAGCCTTGTCGGCGATCAAGCCACCGAATTCGATGTCTTTGATCAGAGGCGCGACGCCGACGGTGTCAAAGCGATGGCCGGGGAGCAGGACAAACCGCACCAAGTTCCCAAGTGCGTCGGTCAGCGCGAGGATTTTGGTGGTCCAGCCGCCCTTCGACTTGCCGATGGCCTGATTTTTGGTCCCCCTTTTGCTCCCTGCGCGTGGCGGTGAACTTTGACGATTGTCGCATCGACCATGGCAAACTCCATGTCTGGATCATCCGATACAGCATCGAAAATCCGTTTGAAAACGCCGGCCTTCACCCAATCACGATAGCGCTTGAACACCGTATTCCAGTTGCCGAACGTCGGCGGCAGATCTCTCCATGGGCTGCCCGTGCGCGCGATCCAAAGCACAGCCTCAAGAAACAAACGGTTGTCACCCCCCGTGCGGCCGGGATCAGTCGGCTTGCCCAAACAAAGCGGCTGCATCTTCGCCCACTGGGCGTCCGTCAAAACGAATCGCTGCATCCAAAACTCCTTTCGGAGCTTGAATCACGGACGTTCCAATCTGTGAATCCTGAATCTCAACAGACCCTAGGCCACTAGCGTCGGAAACAGGCCAGTACCCCAAATCCGGTACTGGCCGAAATAGGCCACTCGCAAGATCAAAACCGGCCACTCCAATGAAAGGTTGATATCCGGCAGCGAGTACAATTTTTCTGTTCTTGGCAGTTTGGCTGTCCGCAAACGCGGTGCCGGCAGCATCAATCGGATTCGAGTTGCATGGTCACGAAACTAAATACGTTGTTCGTGAAATCGTTCGGAAGGATAACGGCACAATAGGAGAGACGGTGTACTTCAGTGTTGGGAAATATGTCCCGGTACTCCATCACTTCCACCAAATAGATGGCGCCTTCCCGATTCAAGTTTTGCAGAACGTTTTCTTTAGTCAGGCGCTTGGAAAGCTCGGTGATGGCATGCGATGGCCCGATATCAGTAGCTTTCGACGACGGATCAATGGTGATTTTTGGACAATGGTCTGGACCAAATGTTCTACCGGTGTAAGGGACAAACTCGATGCTCCAGCGGGAGCGGAATTTCTTGGCGTCAGTCGTCCCGTTGTTCTTCCAAGCCGGGCTGATTTCCCATCCTATGAGACTTCCGTTTTCGTTAACGGGCGCATGGGAAACCCCTTCAGAAGTTATGTTTGCCCGCATTTGAGCGCGGACATTCTCGTTTTGAATACGGGCTTCTTTGAGCTGCTCGTTAATAGCCTCATCCGTATGCCTCATCGCGCCGAGCTGGCTGTAGAAAATGCGGGCCTGAATGATAGCGGCGCCAAACGTAAGAACACCAAAGATGGCGATTACCCAAGTCGCCGTATGTATGCCACGGGCATAAGCGATGCTGCTTGGATTGGCGATAAAGCTTTTTGATGTAAGAAACCGTCGGCGCAATACGGTGGCGGTCTTTGCCTTGGCTGGGTCCATCATGATGATTCATGGGGAGGGAGCATCTAGCATTTTTTGGCTATTGGGGCGCCCCTTAAGAGCGCCCTCCCTGAATTACTGTGAACTTACGGCGTCGATCCGGCGGGGTCTCGGTAGGCAGCGCGGGTGCCACAGAGAGCGCGGGAGGCGTGCAACCGGTCCAAGCCTTGTCAGCCACGCCCAGCGCCTTCGCTGGCGTGGTGCGCAGGGCTTCGTGAGCGCGGCACAGATTGTAGTGCGCGACGTACAGCGCGACGGCCGCAACGTGGTTGTCCAGCTTCTTGCTGAAGCCTTTGGTGAGGCGAGTGAACCGGCGCGACGCCATGCGCAGCGATAGGTTTTGGCGTTCAACGTAGGAGGTCGAAACGTACTGCTCGGGGTCGCCTGATACTACGTCACGGCTTACGGCTACTACGGCGGCGGGCGAGTACCGGCCCTGCGCTTCCTTACTAGATGCGTTACGCCATGCGAGGCGTTCGGGCCGAAGGCGTCGCGGATCGCCACGCGGTAGGGGTGGAAGCCGTCCGTTGAAAGCAGGCGGGCCGATAACCCGGCTGCGGAGGTCGTGCAGGAAGTCCATGGTGCTTTCGGCATTCGGCTTGCCGACGCCCCGGCTGATGATTTGCCTTCTGCGTCCCGGCCATGCCGATGAAAACGTACTGATCGCCCTTGGCGTTGATCTCGTGACGCTGGACGTTCTTTTGCTTCTTGCCGACGAAGCTGCACAGCTCGTCCAGCTCAAGGCGCTCGGTGCGCACGCCGACCATGATGCGGTCGTGCAATTCCATGCAGCCCATGACTCCAGCGCCTCATATTCCGCCGCCACCGTTGCCGCCGGTTGAGGCCGGAGCGATGAAGGTGGCGCTGGACGGAAATAGGATCGTCGTTTCGGCTGTAGTCGGCTTAGGCCAATAGGGGTTAAAACAGGGCAGCGCCCAAATCCGGGGCCGAAATAGGCCACTCGGATTTCAAGACTCTGAAGCTGCTCAGCCCCAAGAAATGAAAGAGGCCGCCAACTGAGGCGGCCTTATCTCGTCAGGGTGTTCTCCTGGCGGAACGCCCCGGTCTTTATTTGCTACACCTCAAACGGGTTAATCCAAACCGCGCATGAACAGGTTGTGGCCACTCTAGAACAAAATTAGGACACCGCCGAATTTGGCTTGGGACACTAGGGGGTTAAAACAGGCCAGTACCCAAATCGCAAAAGAACATATTGCGAACCTGGAACAAATGGGGTACATTGCTTTTATCGCCGCGCCGCCTCCCCAGCCGTTTGTCCCCCTAGCGAATCCTCGCCATAAGGAGCACGACCCAATGTCCACCACTGCCCTGCGTATCGTCGAAGGATCTTCCATGGACAAGAGTAAAGCTCTGGCCGCCGCGCTCTCCCAGATCGAGCGGCAGTTCGGCAAGGGCTCGGTGATGAAGCTCGGCAAGAACGACCGTTCGATGGATGTCGAGGCGGTCTCCTCGGGCTCGCTCGGGCTCGATATCGCGCTCGGGATCGGCGGCCTGCCGAAGGGGCGCGTCGTGGAGATCTACGGGCCGGAATCCTCGGGCAAGACCACGCTGGCGCTGCACACGGTGGCGGAAGGGCAGAAGAAGGGCGGCATCTGCGCCTTCATCGACGCCGAACACGCGCTTGACCCGGTCTATGCGCGCAAGCTGGGCGTCAACATCGACGAGCTCCTGATCTCCCAGCCGGACACCGGCGAGCAGGCGCTGGAAATTTGCGACACGCTGGTGCGCTCCGGCGCGGTCGACGTGCTGGTGATCGATTCGGTCGCGGCCCTGGTGCCGAAGGCCGAGCTCGAGGGCGAGATGGGCGATGCGCTGCCGGGTCTGCAGGCCCGTCTGATGAGCCAGGCGCTGCGCAAGCTGACGGCCTCCATCAACAAGTCCAATACCATGGTGATCTTCATCAACCAGATCCGCATGAAGATCGGTGTGATGTACGGCTCGCCCGAGACCACCACCGGCGGCAACGCGCTGAAATTCTATGCCTCCGTCCGCCTTGATATCCGCCGCATCGGCGCGATCAAGGAGCGTGACGAGGTGGTCGGCAACACCACCCGCGTCAAGGTGGTGAAGAACAAGCTGGCGCCGCCGTTCAAGCAGGTCGAGTTCGACATCATGTACGGCGAGGGCGTCTCCAAGATGGGCGAGATCCTCGATCTTGGCGTCAAGGCCGGCATCGTCGAAAAATCCGGTGCCTGGTTCTCCTATGACAGCCAGCGTCTGGGCCAGGGCCGCGAGAATTCGAAAGCGTTTTTGAAGGCCAACCCCGACATCACCGCCAAGATCGAGACCTCGATCCGCCAGAACTCCGGCCTGATCGCCGAGCAGATTCTCGCCGGCAGCCCCGAGCGTGACGCCGACGGCGAGGAGCCGGGGGACGAGTAGCTTCAACGGATAGAGTTTTTCGCGAGGAGCGGGCGCTGAGGACGTTGAGTTGCCGACGCCTTCGGGGCCCGTTTCGTTTTGCGGTGTACTGATCAGGTGGTGCGATGAAGCGTCTGATCTTGACCAGCTCGTCCGGGTCCGGTCTTGCCAAATCGGAGCTGGCCGAGATCGTCGTTTTTTTCTTTTTTCGTTTCGCATGGGGGCCGCTTCCTTCATCTGAGTATTTCGCGGCCTATTTCGGGGCACGTTCCGAGACGCTCAGGTTGGGCGATCACTGGTCGGATTGGGGCGTGGTCTGGCCTCGCGCCTTCAGGGATCGCAGGAATTTGCCCCTTGCCGATTTTTGCGAGCGTTATGACGAGATTGAACTTTGGTTTGACCCCACCCCCGAAGCTCAACTGCAACTGATTTGGCTGCTCGACTACCTCGGTTCATGCCCCAAGCTACTAGCAAAGCTCCGACTGCGTTTGCTGGCGTCCGATCTGTTCGAGCTGAGAGGCGAAGAACTCGGAAAATCGGCTTCGCGTATCTCCGTTGTGGATGTCACGGCCAAGGAGCTCGAGACTGCGAAGATGGCGTGGCAGGCCTATTGTGCACCGACGCCCGAGGCCTGCGCCGATCTCCTCCGCCGCGATCTGAGCGCCTTGTTGATGCTGCGGCCGGCCTTGGTCGATCTGCTGGCAGAGCTGCCGTCGCCGCTGACCGGGCTTGGCGCGACAGAGATGCGATTCCTTGAACTCCTCGCCAGAGGATTCGCGAACACGAATGCGTTGTTCCACCTGCGCTCGCAACGGCGCACATATGTGTTCGGAGAGTTTGAGTTGGGTTCGCTGCTCGAGGGGCTCGCGCTCGGCCCCAGGCCCGTAGTGGCCGGGTTGGGCGACGAACTGCGCACAATCGATCGCGAAAATTTAAGAGCTCGGCACGAGGTCTATCTCCGCAGCCGGTTATCGTTGACGGAGTTCGGCAGGGCCGTCCTGGCCCATCAGGAAGATTTCAGCCGCTACAATCCGATCGATCGCTGGTGGGGCGGCACACGGCTGACCAATGATCGGCTGTGGCGTTACGGCTCTGTTTTGACGAAGCCTTGAGGCTGCGAGCATGACACGGCTAATTCTGACAACAGACTCCTCCGCAGCCGGCGCCCTTGAACAAGCCGGCCTGGGTGGGGCGGTACCGAACTCACCAACGAACGGCTCTGGCGGTGGGACGACGAGAGCCGTTCGTTGATTGCGCCGTAGCCTCTCCCTTACTCCGCGGCTTCCACGTAGTCGCTCACCGGCGGACACGAGCACACCAGATTGCGGTCGCCATAGACGTTGTCGACGCGCCCCACCGGGCTCCAGTATTTGTCGGTGCGCGAGCTGCCGGCGGGGAAGCAGCCTTCGGCCCGGGTGTAGGCGCGGGTCCAGTTGTCATCCGCGATGTCGTGCACGGTGTGTGGGGCGTGACGTAGCGGCGAGGCCTCGATCTTGAAGCGGCCGGCCTCGACCTCGGCGATCTCCTTCCGGATCGCGATCATGGCGTCGCAGAAGCGGTCCAGCTCCGCTTTCGATTCCGATTCGGTCGGCTCGATCATCAGCGTGCCCGGCACCGGGAAGCTCATGGTTGGCGCGTGGAAGCCGTAATCGATCAGGCGCTTGGCGATGTCGTCGACGGTGACGCCGGACGTCGTCTTCAGCGCGCGGGGATCGACGATGCATTCATGCGCGACGCGGCCCTTCGCGTTCTTGTAGAGCACCGGGAAATGCGCATCGAGCCGTGCGGCGATGTAGTTGGCGTTGAGGATCGCGATCTCGGTGGCGCGCTTCAGGCCTTCGCCGCCCATCATCAAAATGTAGATGTAGGAGATCGTCAGGATCGAGGCCGAGCCGAACGGCGCCGCCGAGACCGGGCCGACTACCGCATCCACGTTCGCCGCGGGATGGCCGGGCAGGAACGGCGCAAGATGCGCCTTGACGCCGATCGGGCCCATGCCGGGACCGCCGCCGCCATGCGGGATGCAGAAGGTCTTGTGCAGATTGAGATGGCTGACGTCGGCGCCGTAATCGCCGGGCCTGCTAAGGCCGACCTGCGCGTTGAGGTTGGCGCCGTCGAGATAGACCTGGCCGCCATGGCCATGCACGATGTCGCAGATCTCGCTTATGTGCTCCTCGAACACGCCATGGGTCGAGGGATAGGTGATCATGACCGCGGCGAGATCGTTCGAATGCTTCCCCGCCTTGGCGCGGAGATCGTTGACGTCGACGTCGCCGTTCTTTTCGCAGGCGACCACCACCACGTCCATGCCGACCATCGCGGCCGAGGCCGGATTGGTGCCGTGGGCGGAGGAGGGGATCAGGCAGATTTTTCGGTGCGTCTCGCCGCGCGCGGCGTGATAGCCGCGGATCGCAAGCAGCCCGGCATACTCGCCCTGCGCGCCGGAATTCGGCTGCAGCGAGATCGCGTCATAGCCGGTGATGTCGCACAGCCACTTCTCCAGGCGCGCGAACAGCGCGTGGTAGCCCTTGGCCTGCTCGCGCGGCGCGAAAGGATGCAACGAACCGAATTCCGGCCAGGTCAGCGGCATCATCTCGGTGGTCGCGTTCAGCTTCATGGTGCACGAGCCGAGCGGGATCATCGCGCGGTCGAGCGCGAGGTCGCGATCGCTGAGCTTGCGCATGTAGCGCAGCATCTCGGTCTCCGAGCGATGCGCATGAAACACCGGGTGGGTGAGGAAGGAGGTACCGCGCTTCAGCGCCTCCGGCAGTGCCTCGCGCGTGGTTGCGTCGATCTCGGCATAGGCGAGCGTGCCGCCAAAGGCGCGCCAGACCGCTTCCACCGTCGCGGGAGTCGTGGTCTCGTCGAGCGCGATGCGCAAGCTGTCGTCACCAACGCCGAGATTGATCTTCTCGGCGATCGCGCGCGCGACGATCTCGGCGCGCCTGGCGCCGGCATCCACGCTGAGCGTGTCGAAGAAGCTGTCGGACTGTAGCGCAAAGCCGAGCTTGCGCAGGCCCGCGGCGAGCACGGCCGCGCGGCGATGCACATTGCGCGCGATCTGCGTCAAGCCTTCGGGGCCGTGATAGACCGCGTACATCGAGGCAATCACGGCGAGCAGCACTTGCGCGGTGCAGATGTTGGAGGTCGCCTTCTCGCGGCGGATGTGCTGCTCGCGGGTCTGCAGCGCGAGGCGATAGGCGGGCATCCCGCGGGAATCGACGGAGAGGCCGACGATGCGGCCGGGCAGCGAGCGCTTGAGCGCATCGCGCACCGCCATATAGGCCGCGTGCGGCCCGCCATAACCCATCGGCACGCCAAAGCGCTGCGCCGAGCCGATCGCGATGTCGGCACCGAGCTCGCCGGGCGAGGCGAGCAGTGTTAGCGCCAGCAGATCGGCGGCAATGATCGCGAGTGCGCCCTTGGCGCGCAGTGTCGCGATCGCGGGCCTGAGGTCGCGCACGGCGCCCGACGTTCCAGGATATTGCAGCAGCGCACCAAGCACGTCCGTCTTGTCGAGATCGGTGAGGGGATCGCCGACGACCAGCGTCCAGCCCAACGGCTCCGCGCGGGTGCGCATCACGGCGAGCGTCTGCGGATGCACGTCCTTGTCGACGAAGAAGGCCTTTGCTTCGACCCGCGAGTGCCGCTCCGCGAGCGCCATGGCTTCGGCCGCCGCGGTTGCCTCGTCGAGCAGCGAAGCGTTGGCGACGTCGAGCCCGGTGAGATCGCAGATCATGGTCTGGAAGTTGAGCAGCGCCTCCAGCCGGCCCTGGCTGATCTCGGGCTGGTAGGGCGTGTAGGCGGTGTACCAGGCCGGGTTCTCCAAAATATTGCGCTGGATCACCGCAGGCAAAATCGTGCCGGAATAGCCCTGGCCGATCAGCGAGGCGAAGACCTGGTTCTGGGCGGCGAGCTCGCCCATATGTGCGATCGCCTCGATCTCGCTCAAGGGCTTGCCGAGATCGAGCGGGGCGGCCTGCCGGATCGACGCCGGCAGCGTCTCCGCCATCAGCGCGTCGACGCTTTTCGCGCCGACGGCCTCGAGCATTGCGGTGACGTCGCGTGCCGACGGGCCGATGTGGCGGCGAACGAAGCTGGCGGTGTCGCCGTTGGATTTGCGGTGCGCGGTCATCATGGGTCCTCGCTTTAGGTCATCTGTCGCCGTCGTCGTCATCGTCCGCGAAGGCGGACGATCCAGTACGCCGCGGCTTCTCGGTTCAATCCGTGCTGCCGGTGGCTACTGGATGCCCTGCCTTCGCGGGGCATGACGATCGGTTGAGTCTGCATCATCTCACGCCGTGTGGGCCTTGTAGGCGGTGTCGTCCATGAGGCCGCCGAGCTCGCTTTTGTCGGCAACCTTGATCTTGAAGAACCAGGCCGCGCCTTGCGCATCCGAATTCACCAACGCCGGCTCTGCGGCGAGGGCGTCGTTGATTTCGGTCACCTCGCCCGTAACAGGCGCGTAGATGTCGGAGGCGGCCTTCACGGATTCCACGACCGCGGCGGCCTCGGCCTTCTTCAGGGTGCGGCCGATCTTGGGCAGTTCGACGAACACGACGTCGCCGAGCTGGGATTGCGCATAGTCGGTGATCCCGACGGTGGCGACGTCGCCGTCGATGGCCAGCCATTCGTGGTCGGAGGTGTACAGCGTCGTGGTCATTTTCTCAGTCCTCAGCGTTTGTAGGTGTTTTTCACGAAAGGCATGGCGGCGACCTGCACGGCCAGGCGTTGGGCGCGCACCTCGGCGAAGAGTTTTGTGTCGATCGCGCTCGATGCGCTGGGCACATAGCCCATCGCGACCGGCGCATTCAGGCTCGGACCAAAACCGCCCGAGGTGACCTTTCCGATCGGCTCGCTGGAGGTCGCATCCGCAAACAGCAGCGCGCCCTCGCGCACCGGCGCGCGGCCCTCGGTGCGCAGGCCGACGCGGCGGCGGGATGCGCCATGGTCGAAATGGGCGAGGATCTTCCCGGCGCCGGGAAAGCCGCCGGCGCGCGCGCCGCCGGTGCGGCGGCTCTTCTGCACCGACCATTCCAGCGCGGCCTCGACCGGCGTGGTCGTGGTGTCGATGTCGTGGCCGTAGAGGCAGAGCCCGGCCTCGAGCCGCAGGCTGTCGCGGGCGCCGAGCCCAATCGGCATGACGTCCGTGTTCTCCAGCAGCGCCTTGGCGAGCCGCTCGGCATCGCCGGCAGGAACCGAAATTTCAAAGCCGTCCTCGCCGGTGTAGCCCGAGCGCGAGACGAAGCAGTCGATGCCGGCGACCTTGTGCGGGCCGGCGTCCATGAACTTCATGGCGGGCGCCTCTGCACATAATTTCGCCAGCGCCGTTTCCGCCTTCGGGCCCTGCAACGCGATCAGCGCGCGGTCTTGAAGCTGCTCGACGACGCAGTCGTCCGAGAGATTCGCGCGCAGGTGCGCCTCGTCCTCGGCCTTGCAGGCGGCGTTGACGACCAGGAAAAGGTGATCGCCGAAATTGGCGACCATCAGATCGTCGAGAATGCCGCCCTCGGCATTGGTGAACTGGGCATAGCGCTGCCGCCCCGGCGCAACCGCCAAAATGTCCTGCGGCACCAGCCGCTCCAGCGCGCGGGCGGCGTCCTCGACCTTGCCGGATTTCGGCCTGAGCGCGATCTGGCCCATGTGGGAAACGTCGAACAGGCCGGCTGCGTTGCGGGTATGAAGGTGTTCCTTCAGCACGCCTGCGGGATATTGCACGGGCATGTCATAGCCCGCGAACGGCACCATCTTGCCGCCGAGCGACAGGTGCAACCCATGCAGGGGTGTACTCTTAAGGGAATCTTGATCGTCGCACGTAAGCATCACAGGGGCCCTCGGCGGTTCCCCGGGGAACGATTCCCCGGCGGCAACCAGTCGAAGCCCCATCTGTCGCTGTGCCTGAGAGTATTATCCCGTCGGCGGACGCTGTCCGGACCTCAAGCCCGTCGGCGCCTCTTTCCAGATGCTGTCAAAGCCACGCGGTCCTTTTGCCTGAGAGTTTCCGGGGCGGTTGCTCCTTCGGCGCCGGCTACCCAAAGCCGGTCTCTCCCGACGTGGCCGTACGATACAAATGGGTACAGACCACAGGGTGGCCAAGCCTGTCAACGCGGGCCTTGCGGCTTTCAACGGGATTGCAACGGGATTGAGCGCCTGCGGCAACCCACTGATCTGTCTGCACAGTTTCTGGACAGCGAAGCTGGCCTTGTCTAAAAGCGCTTTGGCCCGCAGATATCAGCCCAAACTCGCGGTTTGGATGGCGTATAGCGGGTCCAAGCACACCCGATTGGATGAACATGAGCGGCGTCAACGAGATCAGGTCGACCTTTCTGAACTTCTTTGCCGAGAACGGCCACGAGATCGTGTCGTCCTCGCCATTGGTGCCGCGCAACGACCCGACATTGATGTTCACCAATGCCGGCATGGTGCAGTTCAAGAACGTCTTCACCGGCGTCGAGAAGCGGCCCTATCAGCGCGCCACCACCTCGCAGAAATGCGTGCGCGCCGGCGGCAAGCACAACGACCTCGACAATGTCGGCTACACCGCGCGCCATCTCACCTTCTTCGAGATGCTCGGCAACTTCTCGTTCGGCGACTATTTCAAGGAGCGCGCGATCGAGCTGGCCTGGAAGCTGATCACCAGGGAATACGGGCTCAACAAGGACAAGCTGCTCGTCACGGTCTACCACACCGACGACGAGGCGGCGGACCTCTGGAAGAAGATCGCCGGTTTCTCCGACGACCGCATCATCCGCATCCCGACCTCGGACAATTTCTGGGCGATGGGCGACACCGGCCCGTGCGGGCCGTGCTCGGAGATCTTCATCGATCGCGGCGAGCACATCTGGGGCGGACCTCCGGGCTCTCCGGAGGAGGACGGCGACCGCTTCCTCGAATTCTGGAACCTGGTGTTCATGCAGTACGAGCAGGTGACGAAGGAGGAGCGCGTGGCGCTGCCGCGTCCCTCGATCGACACCGGCATGGGGCTGGAGCGCATGGCCTCCATCATGCAGGGCGTCGACAGCGTGTTCGAGACCGACCTGTTCCGTCATTTGATCGACGCGACCGCGTCTGCTTTGGGAAGCGGACCGGACGAGAAGACCGTGGCGTCGTTCCGCGTCATCGCCGACCATCTGCGTTCGTCGGCCTTCCTCGTCGCCGACGGCGTGCTGCCCTCGAACGAGGGCCGCGGCTATGTGTTGCGCCGGATCATGCGCCGCGCGATGCGCCACGCGCAGCTGTTAGGCGCGAAAGAGCCGCTGATGCATCGGCTGGTCTGGGCGCTGGTGCGCGAGATGGGCCAAGCCTATCCCGATTTGATGCGCGCGGAAAACCTGATCGAGGAAACGCTGCGGCTGGAAGAGACCCGCTTCCGCAAGACGCTGACGCGCGGCCTCGCCATCCTCGACGAGAAGAGCGCCTCCTTAAAGAAGGGCGACATGTTCGACGGCGATGTCGCCTTCACGCTGTACGACACCTATGGCTTCCCGCTCGACCTGACGCAGGACGCGCTGAAGTCGCGCGGCATCAGCGTCGACCAGGCCTCCTTCACCGATGCGATGGAGCGTCAGAAGGCCAAGGCGCGCGCGTCCTGGGCCGGCTCGGGCGAAGCGGCAAGCGAGGCGATCTGGTTCCCGTTGCGCGAGAAGCTCGGCGCCACCGAATTTCTGGGCTACGAGACCGAGAGCGCCGAAGGCGTTGTTTCCGCGCTGGTCAAGGACGGCAAGGAAACCGACAGCCTCAAGGCCGGCGAGACCGGCGCGCTGCTGCTGAACCAGACGCCGTTCTATGCGGAATCCGGCGGCCAGGTCGGCGATACCGGCGTGCTGACAGGCGAGGGCGGCATCAAATTCCGCGTCACCGACACGCAGAAGAAGCTCGGCGATCTCTTCGTTCATATCGGAACGGTGGAGAGTGGCGAGCTGAAGCTCGGCACCGCGCTGCAGCTCGAAGTCGATCACGGCAGGCGTTCCTCGATCCGCGCCCATCACTCGGCCACGCATCTCATTCACGAGGCGCTGCGCCAGGTGCTCGGCGACCACATCGCCCAGCGCGGCTCGATGGTCGCGCCCGACCGGCTGCGCTTCGACTTCGTGCATCCGAAGCCGATCACGGCGGAAGAACTCGCGCGCGTCGAGGACATCGCCAACGACGTGGTGCTGGAGAATGACGAAGTCTCGACCCGCGTCATGGGCGTGGACGAGGCCCGCGAGGCCGGCGCGCGTGCGCTGTTCGGCGAGAAATACGGCGACGAAGTCCGCGTGGTCTCGATGGGCAGGACTGCGCGCGAGCGCGGAGTCAATGCGCTCGGCTGGTCGGTCGAGCTCTGCGGCGGCACCCATGTCAGGCGCACCGGCGACATCGGCCTGATCACGCTGACGGGCGAGAGCGCGGTCGCCTCCGGCGTGCGCCGCATCGAGGCGCTGACCGGCAATTACGCGCGCAAGCACGCCAACGACACCATGGCGCTGGCGAAGACCGCGGCCAACGAGCTGCGTACCTCGATCGACGACGTGCCGGCGCGCATCAGTGCGCTGATGGAAGAGCGCAAGAAGCTCGAGCGCGAACTCTCCGACGCCCGCAAGAAGCTCGCAATGGGCGGCGGCGCCGGCGCCAGCAACGGCGCAGCTAGCGGCTTGCGCGAGGTCGGCGACGTCAAGCTGATGGCGCGCGCGGTCGAGGGCATCGAGATGAAGGATCTCAAGAGCCTCGCCGACGACGGCAAGAAGCAGATCGGCTCCGGCGTCGTCGCCATCGTCGGCGTCACCGAGGACGGCAAGGCCGGCATCGTGGTCGGCGTCACCGCGGACCTGACCGCGCGCTTCAACGCCGTGAACCTCGTGCGCGTCGCGTCCGAAGCACTCGGCGGCAAGGGCGGCGGCGGCCGGCCCGACATGGCGCAGGCCGGCGGCCCCGACGGTGCCAAGGCGTCCGAAGCGCTCGCGGCGATCGAAAAAGCGATGGCGGGCGCGTAAAGGCCCATGGGCCTCGTTCCGCGAGGACGTGGCTTGCGCGATCCCAACTTACGGGATCGCCTGTACGAATTGCTGGAGCACGATCCGCTGGCCTCCTCAGTCGGATCGCGCTTCATCCAGCTCATCATCGGCGTCATCGTGCTCGACGTGGTCGCGATGATCCTCGCCTCGGTGCCGGAGCTGGACGCGCAATTCGGTGCGCTGTTCTCGGCCATCACTGTCCTTTCCATCGTCGTGTTCGCGCTGGAATATGCCGCGCGTCTGTGGACGGTGGCGGGCCATACCCAGCGGAAGGCGTCGGCACTGTCCGACCGGCTCGGCTATGCCTTCTCCGCGCTCGGCATCATCGATCTCCTGGCGTTCCTGCCTGCCGCGATCGTGCTTGCTGCGGGCCGGCACGCGACGCTGGCCGCGCTCGGCGTGCTGCCGTTCTTCAAGATGATCCGCTACTCGCCCGCAATGCGCTCGCTGCTTGCGGCCGTGCATGCCGAACGGCGGGCGCTGATCGGCTGCATCGTCATCCTGTTCGGTGTGGTGCTGACCTTCGCCTCGCTGCTCTACGCCATCGAGCGCGATGTGCAGCCCAGCAAGCTCGGCACTATCCCGGACGCGATGTGGTGGGCGATCGTGACGCTCGGCACCGTCGGCTATGGCGACGTCGTGCCGGTGACGGCGCTTGGAAAGTTCGTCTCGGTGTTTGCGATCATCAGCGGTTTTGCCATGATCGCGCTGCCGGTCGCCATCATCTCTTCTGCTTTTGCCGAAGGGATGAAGCGGCGCGACTTCGTGGTCACCTGGGGCATGCTGGCGCGGGTGCCGCTGTTCTCGCATCTTTCGGCGTCCGAGATCGCCGACATCATGCGCCTTTTGCGGGCGCGCACGATCGAGCAGGGCGAGATCCTGGTGCGGCGGGGCGACGCCGCCTCGTCGATGTATTTCATCACCGCCGGCGAGGTCGAGATCGCGCTGCCAAGCCAGCAGGTCCGGCTTGGCGACGGCACCTTCTTCGGCGAGATCGCGCTGCTGCATAAGACAAAACGCAGCGGCACGGTGACGGCGACGCGCAAGACCCGGCTGCTGCTGCTCGACGCCCAGGATTTTCACGCCCTGATCGCGCGCATGCCGACGCTCGCCGCACACGTTCACCAAGTTGCGAAAGCGCGGCTGGAAGAGACCGGCGATCTCGCGGCGGCGGAGCTGGCGCAGGCGGAGAAAGAGGCAACCGACCGCTGAGCGGTCAGCCCTTCTTCAGGAAGACGTACTCGGCCGAATAGGGCGCGCTCTTGAACTCGCCGGCCTTGTCGCAGGCGCCGTCGAGCTTGCCGCCATGGGTGTCGATGCGCTGGACCGTGGTGACGGGCGTGAGGACGCCGCTGCCGCGGCGGGAGGTGACTTCCAGCTTTAGCCAGGGAATGTCGGCCGCGGTCGCGCCCGGCGCGTTGCCGGCGGCCTTGCCGACGACGGCGCTGCCGTCGGCGTGCTCCCAGTTCGGACCGGCATAGTGCCGGCCGATCGTCTTGCCCTCGGACAGCAGCGTGGCGATCGGCTCGCGGAAAGCCCAGGCGAGCTTGCCGTCGGCGCCGGCCTTGCACTCATAGACCTGCGCGCCTTCGGCGTGGACGCTGAGCACCATGGTCTCGCCGGCGGCGGCGATGGCGTCGGGGAGCGGGTCCGCGGCCGCAGCCGGTCCGGCGAGCAACAGCAGGCAGGCGACGGCAAGCTTGATCGACATGGTCGCATCTCCAACGGTCTCAAAAAACAACGGGCCGCGCTTGCGACGCGACCCGTGATGATGTCCGGCCCAGTCGGGCGAAATTGCGGACGGCTTACGCCGCCAGCGCCTTCCCGAGGTTCTCGGCGACCTTGTCGAGGAAGCCGGTGGTCGAGAGCCAGCGCTGGTCGGCGCCGACCAGGAGCGCGAGGTCTTTGGTCATGTAGCCTTCCTCGACGGTGTCGACGCAGACCTTCTCCAGCGTGTTCGCGAACTTGGCGAGCTCGGCATTGTTGTCGAGCTTGGCGCGGTGCGACAGGCCGCGGGTCCAGGCGAAGATCGACGCGATCGAGTTGGTCGAGGTCTCCTTGCCCTTCTGGTGCTCGCGGTAGTGGCGGGTCACCGTGCCGTGCGCGGCCTCGGCTTCCACCGTCTTGCCGTCCGGGGTGAGCAGCACCGAGGTCATCAGGCCGAGCGAGCCGTAGCCCTGCGCCACCGTGTCGGACTGCACGTCGCCGTCGTAGTTCTTGCAGGCCCAGACGTAGCCGCCGGACCATTTCAGCGCGGAGGCCACCATGTCGTCGATCAGGCGGTGCTCGTAGGTCAGGCCCTTGGCGTCGAAGTCCTTCTTGAACTCGGCGTCGAAGATCTCCTGGAAGATGTCCTTGAAGCGGCCGTCATAGACTTTGAGGATGGTGTTCTTGGTCGAGAGATAGACCGGATAGCCGCGCAGCAGGCCGTAGTTGAAGGAGGCACGGGCGAAGTCGATGATGGAATCGTCGAGATTGTACATCTCCATGGCGACGCCGGCGCCGGGCGCCTTGAACACTTCCCGCTCGATCACGGTGCCGTCCTCGCCGACGAACTTCATCGACAGCGTGCCCTTGCCCGGGAACTTGATGTCGGTGGCGCGGTACTGGTCGCCATAGGCGTGGCGGCCGATGATGATCGGCTTGCTCCAGCCGGGAACCAGGCGCGGCACGTTCTTGCAGATGATCGGCTCGCGGAAGATGCAGCCGCCGAGAATGTTGCGGATGGTGCCGTTCGGCGACTTCCACATCTGCTTGAGGTTGAACTCCTTCACCCGGGCCTCGTCCGGGGTGATGGTGGCGCACTTGACGCCGACGCCGACCTTCTTGATGGCTTCGGCGGCGTCGATGGTCACCTGATCGTTGGTGTGGTCGCGGTACTCCATCCCCAGGTCGAAATACTGCAGCTCGACATCCAGGAACGGGTTGATCAGCTTGTCCTTGATGTACTGCCAGATGATCCGGGTCATCTCGTCGCCATCGAGTTCGACGACGGGGTTGGACACCTTGATTTTTGCCATGATCGGGGAAGCCTCTTGGGAACGGCGCTTTTGGCGCGCCACGGGAATATCCGCCGCCTCTTAGCATCTGACTGCAGCGGGCGAAAGCCAAGGGATTATGCACTTTTAGCTCATCCAACCTCCGCAGATGGGGGGCGGGAAGCGGCCCTGCCGCGGGGCCGGGATAAAGTTTCAGGCGAGATTTAAAAGTCGAATCCAACCCGTTATTTCCCTTGAGAATTTTGTCAGGACAGGCAAACGACAGGCGGACGGGCAGCCGGCCCAAGACGGAGCCAAGGCCGGCCTTGAATCAGTTCCTCAAGAGTGCCTCTCCAAGGCCTTTAGAACCAGTGTGAAAGCGAAACGAGATGTCGGGGACTGACAAGAGCAAGGCCGGCCTGTCCCTTGACGGTCCCATCGTGATCCTGGTCGAGCCGCAGCTTGGCGAAAACATCGGCATGGCCGCGCGCGCCATGGGCAATTTTGCGCTGAGCTCCTTGCGCATCGTCAACCCGCGCGACGGCTGGCCCAACATCGCCGCCCAGCGCGCCGCCGCCGGCGCCGACTACATTTTGGAAAAGGTCGAATTGTTCAACACGGTCGGTGAAGCGGTCGCCGATCTCGACCTGCTGTTCGCCACCACCGCGCGCCCCCATGATCAGGCCAAGCCGGTGGTGGGGCCGGAAGCCGCAGCGGCCGAGATTTCCGGGCACGTCGCGGCGGGCGGCAAGGCCGGTATCCTGTTCGGCCGGGAGCGCTGGGGCCTGACCAACGAGGAGGTCGGGCTCTCCAACCGCATCATCACCTTTCCGGTCAATCCGGGCTTTGCCTCGCTGAACCTCGCCCAGGCCGTGCTGCTGGTCGGCTACGAATGGTTCAAGCGGGCAACCTCGGGCGAACTTCCGCACGCCATGCCGGAGCGCTCCGAGCGCGCCTCGCAACACCAGATGCAGGCCTTCTTCGATAATCTCATCCGCGAGCTCGACCGGGTCGAATTCCTGCGCCCGGCCGAGAAGCGCGACACCATGCTGGTGAACCTGCGCAACATCTTCACCCGGATGGAGCCGACCAAGCAGGACATGCACACCCTGCACGGGGTGGTGATGGCGATCGCCGAGGGACGCAAGGGCTCGGCCAAGGGCGGCGTGCTCGACGGCGAGCAGGCTACGCGGCTGCGCGCGCTGCTGGCCGAGCACGGGCAGGGCGGCGGAGTGCCCGACAGCGGCTCGACCGTGCGCGGCCTCGCCCGCCTGCTCCGCCGCAACCCGACCGACGCCGAGCGCCTGCTGTGGCAGGCCCTCACACGTGATCGCCGTTTCGCAGGCCAATTCAAGCGCCAGACTCCGGTCGGCCGCCACATCCCGGACTTCGTCTCGTTCCCGCACCGGATCGCGATCGAGCTGGTCAACCCGGGCGAGGGCGAGACCATCGCCGCGGACCGCGCGGGCCGGCGGACGTGGCTCGAGGCGCGCGATTATCGTGTGATCGAGATGCGGGCGGCGGATGTCGAGCGCGATCTGGAGGCGGAGCTGGTGCGGCTGGAGGGGATGATCGCGGAGGGCTCGAGCGCTTCGTAGCGGGTAGCTTAAGGCGTGTCCGTTCTACCCTCGGGAGGCAGGGCGACCGCATATGAAGAAGAACGTGGCTGGGGAGCTTGCCGGCGGCCAATCCTTCGAGACGCCCGCCTACGGCGGACCCTCAGGATGAGGTCGCGTTCTGCGGAGAGAGATCTGCCCCTCATGGTGAGGAGCCCGCCAAAGCGGGCGTCTCGAACCATGCAGGCCGAGCGCGTCCGGCGGCCTCCCGCTGTCATATGCGATAGCCCTGCCTTGGGAGGGGACAGTGGCGGCTTGCCCTTACGGGTCTGCCAAGGGGCAACAAGGAATATCATTGCGGTTACGATTGCTTAACTGACAAAATTCCCTGAGTTGCATTCCCGTTTGATAATTATTCTCGATTGTTTTTTTATCGGGCAGAATGATTTGTCTCTTGCACGCCGTCTGCGCGTTAGGTCCAAGCATGCAGAAAACACGCATCATGTATATCGAGGACAAATCTAGTTCGCTGAATGGACTGGCGCGGATCGGCCGCGTCACATTCTCGAAGACGGGCAAGCCTATCAGCTATGGAGGACGCACTTTCCAAAGCCTGAAAGGTAGCGGCTCCAAGGCAAACTACTTTGATGTTGAAACCGGAGAAAGGTTTTGGATTTCAGGCCCACGAAAAGATGGTGGGGATCGCCTCGATCCTGAATGCTCCGCGCCAATCGAAATCGATCCCGACGTTGCGGAAGAATATTGGCGCGAGATCAGGGGAGAGGGTTTCGCCACGCCGCCAAAAATTAGATGAACTATACTTCAAGAGTCGTTCTACAGCTGCCGCTATCGAATGTGTCCGTATTGGATGCATTCGTCGAGCAGTGCCTTCGCGATAACGTTGCTCTTATTGCACTCGTCGGAGAAGGCGCCGCGAGGATAGAGGACATCATCGACGAACTCGTGGTAGGCGATGGGTCGGATGGCACGCGCTTTGTTACGACAAGCGCGCACGCGAATGAGACGGTGGAAGAGGTTTTGGAGTTCGCCGGTTGCTGGCCTGACGAGCGAAATCAGCCTGTCCAAATAGTAAATTTATAGATCTCGTAGGTGGGCAAAGCGAACGTCTCGATCAACGAGGTGAAACAGAGTTGGCGGGCACGGCGCTACGCGCCTTTGCCTACCCTACGACACTGCGCGAAGCACGGTCCGCGTGGCGTAACCTACCACTTCTGTGCCCGGGGAAATTGAAGAGGTGGATTACGCTCCGCTAATCCACCCTACGAAGTGCGTCCGAGTTGCACCTCGCGCTCCACCGCAATCCATGTTGTTCGGGCCGCGGCCAGCAGCTTCCCGGCTTCATCGTGGAGCGCGGCGTCGGCCGTGCGCTTGCGGCCGTCGCGGCCTGTGGGCCAGGCTGTGATGATGCAGCGCTCGCCGGGGCGCGGGCGGGCTTCGATCCGTGCCGACATTCGTCCGAGCAGGAGCGGCGTCTTGTCGAAGGTGCCGGTCTGCTGATCGCAATTGCAGGCAAAGCCGGTGGGGCAATCGAGTGCCGACCAGAGAAATTCGGGGGCGATCAGGCCGTCCTCGGCGGCCAGGTTTGAGTCCGGCGTCCAGCTTGCCGCGAGAACGGCGTTCTGCGAGGGACGCCCGAGCGAGCCGGCGAAAATGCGCAGGCCGTCGCCCTTCGCCCTTGCGGGACCGCAGACGAAGCAGGTCGGCAGGGGATGCTCGTGCGGCTTGACCGGGGTTAGCAATTCGGCGGCGCGGGCTTCCTCGAAGCTGGCTTTTTCCAGACGCGCAAGCTCGACACTTGCCGGCCGCCCGGTCGCCACGACTTTCGCGCCATCGCGAAGCTCCCATGTGCCGTCGTCCGTCGCGATCGCATCGAGCGGCTTTTCCAGCGGGGGCGGCGCGCGCAGTGTGACCTCCGCGCCGCCGGGAATGTGGCGGGCCAGCCGGCCGCCGACATAGCCGCCATTCCCGGAGTTTGGCGGACCGCAAAAGCGTTTGTCGATGATGATCGGTTTCATCGGTCTCTCTCTTCCCAGTGCACTTTACCTGATCTTGAGGACAATTCGCCCCTGAACCGTTCGGTTGGCCACGGCGCGCATGGCCTCTCCGGCCTCCTCCAAAGGGAGGACGCGATCGATGTGCGGGTGGATTTTTCGCTCGGCCAGCAATTGCATCAGCGTGGCGTTCATGCGCGCGGCATCGGTGGAAAATTTTTCCGCCCAGGCGCCGACGAAGACACCGAGGATGGAATAGTTCTTCAGCAGCGGAAGGTTCATCGGGAGTTGTGGAATTTCGCCGCTGGTGAAGCCGATCGGCATCAGCCGTCCGCCCCATTTCATCAGCCGGGCCATCTGCTCGAAGATCGCGCCGCCAATATTGTCGAAGCCGATGTCGATGCCTTCTCCTGATGTGATCGACTTGATCCGGTCGCGCAGATCCTCGCTGCGATAGTTGACGACATCGCTGGCGCCGTAGCTTTGCACCAGGGCAGCCTTGTCGTCGGAGCCGACGCCGGCGACGACGTGCAGGCCCAAATGACGGCCGAGGTCGACTGCGGCGAGCCCAACGCCGCCGGCGGCGCCCGTGATGAACACGGTCTCGCCGCGTTGCGCCCGTGCCCGCTCGACCAGCGCATAATAGGCCGTGCCGTAATTGTGCAGGACCGTCGCCGCGGCTTCGAACGCGACGCCATCAGGCAGAAGCACGCCCTTCGAGTCCTTCGCTATCATCCGTTCGGCGTAGCCGCCGGTCCAAGCGCTGCACGCCACGCGGTCGCCGGGCGCGAATCTCGTGACCTTGTCGCCGATCGCGACGACGATGCCGGAAGCTTCCGTGCCGGGCACGAAGGGCGTCGGCGGCCGCATCTGGTAGAGGCCCGAGACCACCAACTGGTCCATGAAACTCACGGACGCCGCATGGACGTCGATGAGAATCTCGTCGCCGGCCGGCTTCGGTTCGTCGATTTCGCCAACGCGCAAATCCGCAGGGCCAGTGAATGAAGTGCACAGAACCGCTTTCATCGGGGCGCTCCGAAAATGCGCGGCACCAGCATGGGAACGCGCCGGCGATACTGCTGATAGGTCGCGCCGAACTCGGCGATCAGATCCCGCTCCTCGAACTGCAGCCCGACCAGGATGTAGGCTGTGTTCGCGATCGCGAACAGCAGATGGCCGGCGGTCATCTCGGGCGTGGCCCAGAACGCGAGCAGAAAGCCCAGCATCAGCGGATGCCGCACGATCTTGTAAAGCAGCGGCGTCCTGAAGGATTGACCTGGTATCTCGGTCCCGCGGAACGCGACGAAAGCCTGGCGCAGGCCGAACAGGTCGAAATGGTCGATCATGTGGGTCGAGGCGAACGCGATCAGCCAGCCGAGCCAATGCACGCCGATCAGCAACCAGGCCGCGATTCCACCGATCTGCCAGATCGGGGTCGGGATCGGACGCCATTGCCAGAACAGCAGCAGCAAAATCAGGCTGGAGAGCAGCACGTAGGTGCTGCGCTGGCAGGCGAGGGGAAGGAATTTGGCCCACCATCGCTTGAAGGCCGGGCGCGCCATGACGGTGTGCTGGATCGCAAACAGGCCCAGCAGCAGCAAGTCGACGACGATGGCCTCGCCTAGATTCGTGTGACTGCCGACGTCAATCGACGTGTCGATCGACTTCGGCACGACATAATTGCCGACGAAACCGAGCGCATAGAGAAATGAGACCGTGAATACGGCATAGCTCACGATGGCGTAGAGCAGGATCAGGAGACGCGCGAACATGTTTTTTCCTATTGTGCCGGCGGCAGAGGTGCCGCATGCAGGAGCCTGAATTGCTCGCCGGCGAGCGGGCTCGATCTGCCCGACTGCTACTGCTGGACCGTCCCCTGCGCGTCCCCCGGGGGACGCCGCGAGGGGAGAGAGGATCTCCATGACGGCCTTTTTGCTAGGAGCGTTCGGGTTCCCTGAGGTCCATGCCGACAACCGCACGATCAAGCTGAACCTGCGCAAGGGTCTTGCGCTGCTGATCTATCTCGCCGAGGCCAAGGGCGCCGTCGCGCGGGACGTCATTGCCACGCTGCTGTGGCCCGAGACGTCGCCCGAGACCGGCCGTGCGCGATTGCGGCGGCTGCTTCATCGCATCGAGCTGACGCTCGGCCAGCCGGTTTTCGAGACCGACCGCAGCAGCGTGCGATGGTCTCCGGCGGTCGAGTTGAAGGTCGACACGCATCAGTTCGAGAGCGCCTGCAACGGCGGCGCCTTCGAGGAAGCCTGCCTGATGTATCGGGGTGACTTCCTGGCGGGCTTCGCTCTGGACGATTGCCCCGAATTCGACGACTGGGCGTTCTTCCGCCGCGAGGCGCTGCGGGGACGGCTGATGCACGCGCTGGAGCGTCTCGTGCAGGACAAGAATGCCGCCGGCGACCATTTTGCCGCCACAGTGCATGCGGGGCGCCTGGTCGAGCTCGATCCGTTGAGTGAGGTGTATGGCCGGCATCTGCTGCGCAGCCTTTTGCTGGCCGGCGACCGGAGCGCGGCAGAACGCCACCACGCGGCCCTGACGCAGCGGTTGCGCGACGAGCTTGGCGTCGCGCCGGAGGCCGAGACCGAGGCGCTCATGGACCCCGGCGCGGCTTCGTCGCTCGCCGCCGTTCCGACGACGCGCTACGTCAAGGGCGCCGGTGTGCATCTGGCGTATCAGACCTACGGCAGCGGTCCGCTCGATATCCTGGTCATGCCCGGCTTCGTGTCGCATGTGGAGCGCGCCTGGGAGCATCCCGCGAGCCGGACGTTTCTGGCCTCACTGATGAAGTTGGGGCGGCTCATCGTGTTCGATCGTCGCGGCATCGGGCTGTCCGACCGGGTTGGATCGGCGCCGGGTATCGACGTCACTGCGGAGGATATCGGCACCGTGCTGCGGGCGGCGGATGCGCGCCATGTTGTGCTGTTTGGCGCCTCCGAATGCGGGCCGGCCTGCATCAAATTTGCGGTCGATGAGCCGCGTCTCGTCGCCGGGCTCATTCTGTTCGGCGCATTGGCCAAGGGCTGCTGGTCACAGGACTATCCGCACGCGTTGCGCGCCAGCCAGTACGACGCCTGGAGCAAGCATCTCATCGCGCAATGGGGAGGTCCTGTGGGGATCGAAACCTTCGCGCCGAGCCTTGCCGGCGATCCCCAGGCGCGCGCCTGGTGGGCCGGGCTGCTGCGCGCGGCCTCCAGTCCGGGCGGCATCTCTGCCGTGCTCGAGGCGTTTCGTGATGCCGATGTGCGGGACCTTTTGCCGCAAATTGCCATGCCGACATTGGTACTGCATCGTCGGGACGACAAAGCCGTACGGATCGCGGCCGGCCGCGATGTGGCGAGCCGGATCCGTGGTGCGGAATTCGTCGAGCTCGACGGCCATGATCATTGGTTCTTCGCAGGCGATCAGCAGCCGGTGCTCGAGGCGATCAGGCGGTTCATTGATGGGTTACCGCGCGAGCGGCTGCGAGCGCTGTAGCCCGGATGAGCGAAGCGACATCCGGGATCGGTCGTCCCGCATGTCGCTGCGCTCGTGAGGGCTACGAGATGGGCGCGATCACACCGCCACGAGCTGTTCAGTGCGCTTCCTCTTCGCCTTCCACTGGCTGAGCAGGGGACCTGCCGTGAGCGCCGCGGTATCCGCCACGCCCGGATCGCGCGAGACCATCGCGGCGACGATCGCACCGTCGATCAACAGCCCGAGCTGGTGCGCGAGCACGACGGGCTCGTTCGATCCGAGCTCACCGGCGAGCTTCTCGATATGGCCGAGCACGATCTTCTTGTGCTTCATCGCGATGCTGCGGAATTGCTTGGCGTCCTTGTCATGCTCGCCGACCGCGTTGATGAAGGGGCAGCCGTAGAAGCGCTCTTCGGCAAACCAGCTTTTCAGCGCCGGGAATATACGCGTGAGCTTCGTCTGCGCGTCGCCGCCGCCTTCTTCCATGGCGCCGATGAACCATTCGCGCCACTGCTTGCCTTCGCTCTCCAGCACCGCGTTGACGAGATTGGTCTTGGAGCCGAATAATTTGTAAAGCGTGGTCTTCGCGGTGCCGGCTTCCTCGATGATCGCATCGATGCCGGTCGCGTTGATTCCGTTCTTGCAGAACAGGTGTGTCGCGGCGTTGAGCAGGCGCCCGCGCGCGGACTCGTCGTCACCCGCACCGGCATGCGGCGAATTGGAATTCTTCTTCGACGACTTGTTCAAGGAGGACTTGTTCGAGGATTTGGCCATGAGTCCCAACTTAATCTCAAGTCCCAACTTAATCTCAGCCGCACCGCATCAGCAAGCCGCAACTGTTCTGCGCCGAAAAGATTCGCAAGCGAAAGCCCATCTGCATCGCCTTTGAGCAAGGGGCCGCTGATCAATCCGCAGGCAGTCCCCCTAAGCGGCTCCAATGCTTCGCGTTTTGTTTTTGGCCCGGTCTGGCACGCTCCATGCAAGGAAACAGACCGTTCGGTATCCTGCCGATTTCCACTTCTGCCAGGGAGAAAATGATGACTGCCGTCGTTCAGAAGACAGTGCTGACGGGTTGCCTCGCGCCCATCGACAAGAATGGCCTCGAGCAACTGATCGCCAACGGCAAGGCCAATCCGAAGGTCATCAAGACCTTGAAGTGCAAGACGGTCGCGGAAGGAAAATTCCGCCACGCCAACTACATCCGCAATTTGCCGCCCTACATCGTCGACGAGCCGCCGGGTCTGCTCGGCGACGACACCGCGCCCAATCCGTCTGAAGCCTCGCTCGCCGCGCTCGGCTCCTGCCTCGCGGTCGGCCTGCACGCCAACGCCGTGCATCGCGGCTGGATCGTCAACAAGCTCGAGCTCGAGCTCGAGGGCGATCTCAACATCACCGCGGTCTGGGGCACCGGCGACGTCTCCGACAAGCCCGTTGGATTTACGGATGTGCGCGTCAAGGTCGACATGGCGTGCGAAGGCGTCTCGCAGGACGAAATCAACGCGCTGGTTGCCCATGTGAAGCAATGGTCGCCCGTCGCCAACACCTTCACCCGCCCGGTCAATCTCGAGGTCGGCATCTGAGCTGACGGCAACAGGACATCAGGTGCGGGAGACGATCATGGGTTCACTGGCTTTATCGCAGCTCGAAGCTTCAGATCAGCCCGCACCATCCATTGCAGGAGAGGTGGCGCGGATCGCGCGGGAGCAGCTCGCGCCGCTCGCCGCCGGCATCGATGCCGGCACCATCTATCCGGCCGAGGTGCTGCGCAAGTTCGGCGCGGTCGGCGCCTGGGGCAGTCACATGCCGCACGAAGGGCCCGCTGATCTGCGCTGTGCCATCCAGGCGATGGCGGCAATCGGCGAGGTCTGCGGCGGCACCGCCTTCATGGCGTGGTGCCAGAACACGCTGGTCTGGTACGCCGCCAACTCGACCAACATGAAGCTGGCAAAGCGCTTTGGCGATGCGTTCTCGACCGGCCGCGTGCTCGGCGGCACCGGGCTCTCCAACCCGATGAAGAGCTTTTTCGGCATCGAAAAGCTGAAATTGAAGGGGCGCAAGGTCGAAGGCGGCTACATCGTGCGCGGCGCGCTGCCCTGGGTCTCCAATCTCGGCCCCGACCATTATTTCGGCACCATCTTTGAGCGCGAGGACGAGCCGGGCATCGCAAGTGGCGAGCCCGGCACTGTGATGTTCCTGGCCGACTGCTCCGATCCCGCGATCACGCTGACGCCATGCAAGCCGTTCCTCGCCATGGACGGCACCGGCACCTATGGCGTGCAGTTCCGCGATGCCTTCGTGCCGGATGAGCTGATCCTGGCCGATCCCGCCGGTCCCTTCGTCAAGAAGATCCGCGCCGGCTTTATCCTGCTCCAGGCCGGCATGGCGCTCGGGCTCATCAAAGACTGCATCAACATCATGGACGAGGTCGATAATCCCCTCGGCCATATCAACCGCTACCTGCCGCAACAGCCGGTGCACTTCCGCGATCTCGCCGCGGAGCTTGAGACCGAGACCATGGCGCTGGCGCGCGATCCCTACAATGAAGAGGAGACCTACTGGCGCAAGGTGATCGCGCTCAGGCTTCGCGCCGGCGAGGCCAGCGTCGCGGCGGCGCATGCGGCGATGCTGCATTGTGGCGCGCGCGGCTACCTCAAGACCCACCGCGCGCAGCGGCGCCTGCGCGAGGCCTATTTCGTCGCGATCGTCACGCCGGCCACCAAGCAGTTGCGCAAGATGCTTGCCGATTCCTGATTTTCACGAATCCACCCAAGTCCACCGCCCAAGTCCACCACCTAACCTCAACGGAGAGGCTGCCAATGACGGACGTTCTGATCTCTGCCAGCGAACTTGCCGATCTCTTGAAGACCGAGCCCTGTGTCGTGATCGACACCCGCAACCCCGACGCGTATGGCGCCGGGCACCTTCCCAACGCCGTGAACGTGCATGAGATATTCACGTTTCTTGCGACTTCGACGCCGGAAGGTATCAGCGAGCTGAAGACGAAGTTCGCCGACGCCTTTGGCGGCGCCGGCCTCTCCGGCAAGGAGACGGCCGTGATCTACGAGCAGTCGATGAACTCCGGCTTCGGCCAGTCCTGCCGCGGCTACTACCTGCTCGCCATGCTCGGCTATCCCAAGGTGAAGGTGCTGCATGGCGGCTTCGATGCCTGGGCGGCTGCGGGTCTTCCGGTGACCAAGGATGTGCCAGCGCCGGCGAAGGCGTCGTTCGCGATCGTGCCTGAAGCGGGCGAGATCCTGATCGATGCCAAGACCATGCTCGGCGCGGTCGGCAAGCCGGGCGTCGCCATTCTCGACGTGCGCGACGTTGACGAGTGGATCGGCGACAGCTCGTCGCCCTACGGCAAGGACTTTTGCCCGCGCAAGGGCCGTATCCCCGGCGCGGTGTGGCTGGAATGGTACCGCATGATGAAGCCGACCGCCGAAGGCCCGCGCTTCAAGTCCAAGGACGAGATTCTGGCGGAATGCGCCACTGTCGGCATCTCGCCGACCACGCCGGTCTATCTCTACTGCTTCAAGGGCGCGCGGGCCTCGAACACGTTTCTGGCGCTCAAGAACGCCGGCGTGAAGGACGTGCGGATGTATTTCGGCTCCTGGAACGAATGGTCGCGCGATCCGTCGCTGCCGATCGAGCAGGGATTGCCGATCGCATCGGAGGTCACGACCAAGGCGGCGTGAGTGCGTCGCGTCGGGGTCTGATCCGGTGGATCAGGCTCCGATCGGCGCTAACCGCTCATGCCGGCACGCGGACGGGGCACAATCCCGAGCGCCTTGATCCGCGATGCCAGCGTGGTCGGCTTGATGTCGAGTATTTCGGCCGCGCCGCCGGGACCGAACACTTTCCCTGTGCAGGCCTCGAGCGCGGCCAAAATGTTGGCGCGCTCGTGCTCGCGCATTTCTGATGACGTCATGACCGAAGGCCTCGCATCGGCCTTCTGACGTGCCGCGCCGGTCGGAGCTTGCGCGCCGGAGGGGTCGGGCAGATCGATCCGCAAGCGGCCGTTCTGCGACAGGATCGCGGCGCGCTCGATCACGTTCTGCAATTCGCGGACATTGCCGGGCCAGTCGTAGCGAGCCAGCCGCCGCGCATCGCCCTCCGACAGACGCAGATTGGACTTCAGCGCCTTGCTCTCGCGCGTCAGGAAGTGCTGGGCCAGCAGCGGAATGTCCTCCCGTCGTTCGCGCAGCGGCACCGTCTCGATCGGGAACACGTTGAGGCGGAAATAGAGGTCCTGGCGAAAACGCCCGCGCTGCACTTCCTGCTTCAAATCGCGATTGGTCGCAGCGATGACGCGGACGTCGACCGCGCGCGTGCGTTCCTGGCCGACCCGCTCGAAATTACCTTCCTGGAGCACGCGCAGCAGCTTACCCTGCAATTCGAGTGGGATTTCGCCGACCTCATCCAGAAACAGCGTGCCGCCGTCGGCGAGCTCGAACCGGCCGATGCGGTCGCGCGTCGCACCCGTGAAGGCGCCGCGGACGTGGCCGAAGAACTCGCTCTCGAACAGTTCGCGCGGGATCGCGGCGCAATTGACGCGGATCAGCGGCCGGTCGCTGCGGGTGGAATCCTCGTGGATGGCGCGCGCGATCAGCTCCTTGCCGGTGCCGGATTCCCCGGTGATCATCACCGCCGCGGTGGTCGGCGCCACCAGCTTGACCTGGCGCAGCGTCTTCTGGATCGCCTCGCTTCCACCGATGATGCCGCGCGGATTGGTCTCGATGCGGATTTCTTCCTGGAGGTAGGCGTTTTCGAGCTCGAGCCGCTCGCGCAGGCGATCGACCTCGGTGAGCGCGGCGTGCAGCTTCTCGTCGGCCTCGCGCCGCTGGCTGACGTCGCGAAACACGACGACCGCGCCGACCACCACGCCGCGGTCGCGGATCGGGGTGGAGGTGTATTCGACCCAGGCCGGCGAGCCGTCCTTGCGCCAGAACACCTCGCCGTCGACCTGGTGCACCGCGCCGTCGCGGAACGCCGCGTAAATCGGGCAGTCATGGTTGTGATAGTGCCGCCCATCATGGTGGGTGTGGTGCACGATGGGATGGATTTCCTTGCCGACCAGCTCCTCGGCGGTCCAGCCCAGCATCCGCTCGGCGGCGGGGTTCACGAAGGTGGTCTTGCCCTCCGCATTGACGCCATAGATGCCTTCGCCGGCGGCGCGCAGGATCAACTGGTTCTCGCGCTCGATGTCCTGGAACACGCGCTCGACCCGCTGCCATGTCGAGATGCCGCTGCGCATATGGTCTTCGGCGGCGGCATCGACATTGCGGCGGCGGCGGGTTTCGAGATCGGTGAGGGTGAGCTGGACCAGCGTGCGCCCGTCATGGGGCAGGACGCAGCCCGCATATTCGAGCCGGAGATTTTGCCCGGTGGCATGGCGCGGGTTGAGCGCCGTGGTCCAATAGGCGCCCTTGTGCAGCACGGCCTGCGTGAACACGGTGAGCGCGGGAAGCTCGCCGGCGTGTAGCGTGCTGGCCCTGGTCTGCCGCAACAGCGTACGGTCGTAGCCAAGCAGGGTGCAGGCGGCGGGATTGGCATCAACGATCTGGTCGCCATAGGGATCGACCAGCAGCGTCGCTTCGACCGAGGATTCGAAGGCCGCGATGCGCGGATCGATGGACTCGGCGATATCGTCCAGGACATGCATTGGCGTCGTGGCCATTCCGAAATCTCGTAATTGAACTACGAGATTTCGTTTATCACGAGTTTTCGTAATGGCCAAGCGCGAGCGAAAGTGCTGCGTCATCAAGGCACTGGCCGCTCCCTCAGGGGGTGGCATGCTCCTTGCGTAATCCTTCCTCGCAATGGCGCGCAGGAGGTCCGATGTCCACGTTCGACAATCCGTTTGATCCCGATCGCAAGCTTCGAGCCGGCTGTGCCTGTGGCCAGCACCAAACCGCCGCGGAGCATGAGCAAGCCACGGCATTGCGCTGCGATCCCGTCGAGAGCGAGGAGAAGCGCTACGAGAGCGTTGTCGCTTCCGCCGTCATGCGTGCGATGTTTCCGCAGGACGCGGCGCGGCGCGCCTTCCTGAAATCGGTGGGTGCCTCGACGGCGCTCGCCGCGCTGTCGCAGTTCTTCCCGCTTCAGACGGCGACCGAAGTCTTTGCGCAAACCGGCACGCCGGAGAAAAAGGACCTCAAGGTCGGCTTCATCCCGATCACCTGCGCCACGCCGATCATCATGGCCGCTCCCCTCGGCTTCTATGCCAAGCACGGGCTCAACGTCGAAGTGGTCAAGACGGCCGGCTGGGCCGTGATCCGCGACAAGACCATCAACAAGGAATACGACGCCGCGCACATGCTGGCGCCGATGCCGATCGCGATCTCGCTTGGCTTGGGGGCCAACGCCATTCCCTTTGCTGTCCCTGCGATCGAGAACATCAACGGGCAGGGCATCGTGCTGGCGACCAAGCACAAGGACAAGCGCGATCCGAAGGACTGGAAGGGCCTGAAATTCGCCATCCCGTTCGACTATTCCATGCACAATTATCTGCTGCGCTATTATCTCGCCGAGCACGGGCTCGATCCTGACACCGACGTGCAGCTCCGCTCGGTGCCGCCGCCGGAAATGGTCGCGAACTTGCGCGCCGACAACATCGACGGCTTCCTCGCGCCCGACAACATCTGCCAGCGCGCGATCTATGACGGCGTCGGCTTCATGCACCTGCTGTCCAAGGAGATCTGGGACGGCCATCCCTGCTGCAGCTTCGCCGCCAGCCGCGAGTTCATCACGACCGCGCCGAACAGTTTTGCAGCGCTGACCCGCGCGATCGTCGATGCCACCGCCTATGCGTCTAAGGCGGAGAACCGCAAGCAGATTGCGGAAGCCATCGCGCCGGCCAATTACATCAACGCGCCGGTGACGGTGCTGGAGCAGGTCCTGACCGGCACCTATGCCGACGGCCTCGGCGGCGTGAAGACCGATGCCAAGCGTGTCGATTTCGATCCGTTCCCCTGGCAGTCCTTCGCCGTGTGGATGCTGACGCAGATGAAGCGCTGGGGCCAGATCAAGGGCGACGTCGACTACAAGGCGGTCGCCGAGCAGGTGTATCTCGCGACCGACACCAGGAAGCTGATGACCGAGATGGGCCTGACGCCGCCAGCCGGCAGCTACAAATCGTTCGCCGTGATGGGCAGGAATTTCGATCCGGCCAAGCCGGAGGATTACCTGGCGAGTTTCAAGATCAGGAAGGCGTCGTGAAGGGCGCCGCTCTCTTTTCACCTCGCCCCGCTTGCGGGGAGAGGTCGGATTGCATCGTTAGTTGCAATCCGGGTGAGGGGGACTCTCCGCGAGTTCGTCGCTCACCGAATATGCGGAAGCATGCCCCTCACCCCAACCCTCTCCCCGTAAGAACGGGGAGAGGGAGATGAGTACCTCCCTCCGCCTTCGCGCCGGCCTCGTCTCGATCGTGCTGCTCGTCGCGTTCCTCGGCATCTGGCATCTGGCCGTGCGCTCGACGGCACCGGTGGCGACGATGAGCCCGGAATACGCCAAGCTGATGGGCCTGACCGCGACGCAGGGCAAATCTGCCATGCCCGGGCCGTTCGATGTCGGCGCAAAACTCTGGGAGCATCTGCAGCGGCCGTTCTACGACAACGGCCCGAACGACAAGGGGCTCGGCATCCAGCTCGCTTATTCCATCGCGCGCGTCGGCACCGGCTATCTGCTCGCCGTGCTCGTCGCCATCCCGCTCGGCTTCCTGATCGGCACGTCGCCGCTGCTCAGCAAGGCGCTCGATCCCTTCATCCAGGTGCTGAAGCCGATCTCGCCGCTGGCGTGGATGCCGCTCGCGCTCTACACCATCAAGGATTCCTCGATCTCCGCGATCTTCGTCATCTTCATCTGCTCGATCTGGCCGATGCTGCTCAACACCGTGTTCGGGGTCGCGAGCGTACGCAAGGAATGGATCAACGTCGCGCGAACGCTCGAAGTCGGCACTTTCCGGCGCGCCTTCACCGTGATCCTGCCGGCGGCGGCGCCGACGATCTTGACCGGCATGCGCATCTCGATCGGCATCGCCTGGCTCGTGATCGTCGCGGCAGAAATGCTCGTCGGCGGCACCGGCATCGGCTACTTCGTCTGGAACGAGTGGAACAATTTGTCGATCACCAACGTGATCATCGCGATCCTCCTGATCGGGATCGTCGGTATGCTGCTCGACCAGATCCTCGCGCGCTTCACGCGCATGGTCACGTTTCCGGAGTAGAGGCCGTGGGCGAAAAATTCATCTCCATCGAAGGCATCGCAAAGCGCTACCCGGGCGCCGGCGGAGCGACGACGACGGTGTTCGAGAATCTGTGGCTGTCGATGGCGCGCGGCGAGTTCTGCTGCGTGATCGGCCATTCCGGTTGCGGCAAAACCACGGTGCTCAACATTCTCGCCGGCCTCGATGCGCCGAGCGAGGGCGCGGTGATCGTCGACGGGCAGGCCATTTCAGGCACCAGCCTGGACCGCGCCGTGATCTTTCAGAGCCACGCGCTGCTCCCCTGGCGCACTGTGCTTGGCAACGTTGCCTACGCCGTGAGCTCGAAATGGCGAAGCTGGGATCGCGCCAAGGTGAAGGCGCATGCGCAGACTTTTATTGATCTCGTGGGCTTGACGGGTTCCGAACACAAGCGACCTTCCGAGCTCTCCGGCGGAATGAAGCAGCGCGTTGGCATTGCGCGTGCATTGTCGATCACGCCAAAGATGATGCTGATGGACGAGCCGTTCTCGGCACTCGACGCGCTGACGCGCGGCACGCTGCAGGACGAGGTGCGGCGCATCTGTCTGGAGACCGGGCAGACCGCGTTCATGATCACCCATGACGTCGACGAGGCGATCTATCTCGCCGACAAGATCTTCCTGATGACCAACGGTCCCGGCGCGGTGCTGGCGGAAGTGGTCGAGAACCCGCTGCCGAGGGATCGCGGCCGCACCGACCTGCACCGCCATCCGCTGTACTACGCGCTGCGCAACCACATCATTGATTTCCTGGTGACGCGCAGCAAGACTTTCGCGGCCGAGACCCCCGGTCACGATCCGCGCAATGTGCCGGTGGTGCATATCGGCAAGCCCGGACTGACGATCGCGTCCGGGAGCGACGAGCAACGACAGGCCTGGATACCCGGAACCAGTCCCGGCTTGAGTGCCTGATTTTTGTAGACGCATGATCTACGGAAAACCGCTTCACACTTTTCCGGATCATGCTTTTGAAGGGAGACCCTGTCATGAAACGCGAAGACCTCACCGAGAAGCTGCTCGACATCAAGCGCGAGAAGGGCTGGAGCTGGAAATATATCTGCGAGCAGATCGGCGGTTATTCCGAGGTGCTGATAACAGGTGCGATCCTCGGCCAGATGAAATTGACCAAGCCGCAAGCCGCGAACGCCGGTGAGCTGTTCGGCCTGTCGAAGGCGGAGACCGCGATGCTCAACGAGGTGCCGATGCGCGGCACCGGCACGCCGATGCCGCCGACCGATCCGTTGATCTATCGCTTCTACGAGATGGTGATGGTGAACGGCCCCGCGTGGAAGGCCCTGATCGAGGAGGAATTCGGCGACGGCATCATGTCGGCGATCGACTTCGACATGGCGATCGAGCGCGTCGCCAACCCGAAGGGCGACCGCGTCAAGTTCACCATGAGCGGCAAATTCCTGCCGTATAAATATTACGGCGCCAGCGGCAATGTGCCGGAGTATGGATTCAAGGAAGAGTGAGAGGAGGTCGCGCGGTTCGGGCGCGCCTCGACATCACAGGATCGCGCCGGGCGTGTAGCTGGCCGCTTCAGGCTTGGCCCGGGCGAGAGCATCGACCTGCTCGGCGAAGTAATCGACCTGAGCGCCGGCGTCGCCTGAATTGGCGCGACCGTGATCGAGCAAGCGCTGCAGTTCGGCGTCGCTCAAGCCGAGACGCTGGTCGGCGGCGAGGCGCTGGAGCAGATCGTTCTGCACGATCTTGCCGGTGCGCAGGTCGCGAATCGCCGCGACGGCGTGCTCCTTGATCGCCTCGTGCGCGCCTTCACGGCCGGCGCCCTTCTTCACCGCTTCCATCATGACCGTGGTGGTCAGCAGGAAGGGCAGGTAACGGTTGAGCTCGGTCGCGACGACGGCTTCGAACACTTCCATCTGGTCGAGCACGGACAGCAGGGTTTCGAGCAGGCCGTCCATGGCGAGGAAGGCGTCGGGCAGCATCACGCGGCGGACGACGGAGCAGGAGACGTCACCCTCGTTCCACTGATCGCCGGCGAGGCCTGCGGCCATGGCGAGGTAGCCCTTCAACACGACATGCAGGCCATTGATGCGCTCGCAGGAGCGGCTGTTCATCTTGTGCGGCATGGCGGATGAACCAACTTGGCCTTTCGCAAAACCTTCGCTGGCGAGCTCATGGCCTGCCATGAGGCGGATGGTTTTGGCGAAATTGCCGGGACCGCTGGCGAGCTCGGTAAGCACGCTGACCGCGCGGAAGTCGAGGCTGCGCGGATACACCTGGCCAACGGCATCGAAGCTCTTTGGCAAGCCAAGGTGGACGAGAATGCGCTGTTCGAGCGCGCGTGCCTTGCCGGCATCGCCATTGAACAGGGTGATCTGATCGAGCCGCGTGCCCACTGCGCCCTTCAAGCCGCGCGCGGGATAGGTTTGCAGCACATTGACCAGGCTCTGATGCGCCAGCAGCATCTCTTCACCGAACATGGCGATGCGCTTGCCGAGCGTCGTGACCTGCGCGGCCACGTTGTGCGTGCGCGCGGTGAACGGGATATCGCGCAATTGTCTTGCGTGCTTCGCAAAACGAATCAGCGCGGCGATGCTCTTGGTCTCGATAAGCTGCAGTCCGCGGTAGACCTGCAGTTGCTCCACGTTCTCGGTGAGGTCGCGGCTGGTCATGCCCTTGTGAAGGTGCTCATGGCCGGCAAGATCGCAAAACTCCTCGATGCGGGCCTTCACGTCGTGGCGGGTGACGCGCTCACGCTGCATGATGGAGTCCAGGTTGATCTGGTCCTTCACGCGCTCGTAGCTTTCGATCACACCATCCGGCACCGGAATACCGAGATCACGCTGAGCTTTCAGCACGGCGATCCAGTAGTCGCGTTCGAGGCGAACCTTGCCTTCGCCGCTCCAGATGGCGCGTATGGCGGGCGAGGCATAGCGTTCGGCGAGGACGTTGGGAATGTGATCTTGGGGCATTCCGCCCTATTCGCATTGCCGGGGGGCTGGCCGCAAGCCCGAGAGAGCAGCGGCGAATGGGATTTCGGTGGCCATCCGCCGCTCCTTTTCGCTTATTTCCCCGCCTTCACCTCGGCCGCCGCCACCGCGATCAGCTCGCTCATCTTGGCGCGAATCGCCTGTTCGGCGATGGCGACGTTCTTGGCGGCGAAATCGGCCGCGACCTTGCGCAGGACGTCACCGTCGCCGGCCTCCTCGAAATCGGCCGCGACGACCTCCTTGGCGTAGGCGGTGGCGGCATCGCCGGTGATGCCGAGCTTTTCGGCCGCCCACAGGCCGAGCAGCCGGTTGCGGCGGGCGTCCGCCTTGAATTTCTGCTCCTCGTCGAGGGCAAATTTCTTCTCGAAACCTTCCTCGCGCTTGTCCAACGTGCTCATGCCTTTTCCAATTCCCTGCTGACTGGACCCGGCGGCCTCGTTGCGAGAGCCCCGGTGCATGCCTAGATAGGGGGCACGAATCGGCAAAACAACGAGCCGTTAAGCCGCAGGCAAGGCGGTATAAGTTTGATGCCGGACGGCTGGATCGATTGTGCTGGGACAGCCAATCGGATAGGTTGCCTAAGGTTGGGTTCCCGTTCTGTTTTCACGGGTTCCAGGCCGTTCACGGCAGCTCCGCTGTGGGTCGTAGTCTCGTCAACCGGAGCACACCAGATACATGGATTTCAACAAAACACGGTACATCCCCATGAGCCGGCGGCGTCGCATTTATGAAGGCAAGGCAAAGGTTCTTTACGAAGGCCCGGAGCCCGGTACCCTGATCCAGCACTTCAAGGATGACGCCACCGCGTTCAACGCGAAAAAGCATCAGGTGATCGAGGGCAAGGGTGTCCTCAACAACCGGATCTCGGAGTACCTGTTTCAGCACCTCAACGACATCGGGGTGCCGACCCATTTCATCCGCCGCCTCAACATGCGCGAGCAGTTGATTCGCGAAGTCGAGATCGTGCCGCTGGAAGTGGTGGTGCGGAATGTCGCCGCCGGCTCGCTGTCGCAGCGCCTCGGCATCGAGGAGGGCACGCAGCTGCCCCGTTCGATCATCGAATTCTACTACAAGAACGACCAGCTCAACGACCCCATGGTGTCGGAAGAGCACATCACCGCGTTCGGCTGGGCGACGCCGCAGGAGATCGACGACATCATGGCGCTCGCCATCCGTGTCAACGACTTCCTCACCGGCCTCTTCCTCGGCATCGGCATCCGCCTCGTCGACTTCAAGATGGAGTGCGGCCGGCTGTTCGAGAACGAGATGATGCGGATCATCGTCGCCGACGAGATCTCCCCGGACTCCTGCCGTCTGTGGGACATCAAGTCGAACGAGAAGCTCGACAAGGATCGCTTCCGCAGGGATCTCGGCGGGCTGCTCGAGGCCTATACCGAAGTCGCCAAGCGCCTCGGCATCCTCATGGAGAACGAGCGTCCGGCGGGCTCCGGCCCGGTGCTGGTCAAGAGCTAAGAGGGATTTGACGTGAAGGCACGTGTTACCGTTACGTTGAAAACGGGCATCCTCGATCCGCAGGGCAAGGCGATCGAGGGTGCGTTGAAGTCGCTCGGCGTCGACGGCGTCGCCAGCGTCCGCCAGGGCAAGGTGTTCGACATCGAGCTCGCCGGCGCCGACAAGGCCAAGGCGGAGGCGGCGTTGAAGGACGCCGCCGACAAGCTGCTCGCGAACACCGTGATCGAGAATTATGCTATCGAGATGAAAGCATAAGGGTAGGCAAAATGCCCGACGTGCCGGCTGAGCTGATGTTCGAGGTCTTGAAATCGATCCAGACGCGGCTGGCGCAGGTCGACGGCAAGATCGATGAAATGAAGCAGGAAATGTCGGCGTTGCGAACTTCTCAGAACGCGGCTCGCCAGGAGATCACCAGCGTCTTTCAGGAGCTCTCCGGAATTCACGCCACGCTGGTGAGGCATGAAGGGCGGCTCGACCGCATCGAGCACCGACTTGAACTCAGTGATGCGCCGGTCCGATGACGTTGCCCGAGGTCACAGCCACCCGACGTGACGAAAACGCCAGTACAGCGCGCCGCACGCCGTCAGCATCACGCCGAGCAGCATGTAGTAGCCGTACTCCCAATCCAGCTCCGGCATGTGCTTGAAGTTCATGCCGTAGATGCCGGCGAGCGCGGTCGGGATCGCGATGATCGCGAGCCAGGAGGCGAGCTTCTTGGAGACCGCCGTTTCCTGGGCCTGGCCGACCAGCAGGCTCGCTTCGAAGGCGAAGGCCAGCACCTCACGCATGGAATCGATGCGCTCCTGGATGTTCCTGACGTGGTCGGTGACGTCGCGGAACAGCGGCTGCATCGTCGGGCGCACCATCGCAAGCTCGTCATGCTCCAGCCGGCGGCAGACCTCGACCAGGGGGCCGATCGCAGTCCTGAGCCGCAGCAGATCGCGGCGCAGCATGTAGAGCCGCTCGATCTGCGCCTTGCTGATCGGTTTGGAGAGCACGTCGTCCTCGATGCTCTCGACCTCTTCGTGAATGCTCTCGAGCACGGGCGAGTAGTTGTCGACGATGAAATCGAGGATGGCGTAGAGGATGTAGTCCTCGCCGCGCGCGAGCGCCCGCGGGCAGCTTTCGCAGCGTTCGCGCACCGGCGTGTAGGACGTCGACGCGCCGTGGCGCACCGAGACCAGATAGCCTTCGCCGACGAAGATGTGCGTCTCGCCGAAGGTGATCCGGCCCTCGATCAGTTGCGCGGTCCGCGCCACGATGAACAGGGCCTCGCCATATTGCTCGATCTTCGGCCGCTGATGGGCGTTGTTGGCGTCCTCGATCGCGAGCTCGTGCAGGTCGAACTGCTTCTGCACCGCGCCGAGCAGCGCCATGTCGGGCTCGTGCAGCCCGATCCAGACCACGTGGCCGGGTTTCGCCCGCCAGCTCGAGGCCTCGCTGATGGCGATGTTGGCGACGCGCCGGCCGTCGACATAGGCGCCGGCGGCGACGACACCCTCGGTGGACACCGGCTCGGAGAGGGATGTGGGCAGCGACGGGACATTCATGGCTTCAATCCCGGGCAAGTCGATCGGCCGAATGACGGGCTATGGCCTGTGCACAACGCTCGCTGGCAAGGCTAGCACTGGTAAAATCCCCGTCAAATGGTTATGTCTGCTGGCGATTTGGCAGCCGTGCCAGCCCCATTTCAATCCTCGTTCGGAACCTCTGCCATGAAAGCCGCCATCCTCGTCTTTCCCGGAATCAACCGTGAGCGCGACATGGCGCGCGCGCTGAAGCTGATCTCGGGCCATGAGCCGGCGATGGTCTGGCATGCCGAGACCTCGCTGCCTGCGGGGACCGATCTCGTGGTCGTCCCCGGCGGCTTCTCCTATGGCGATTATCTGCGCTGTGGCGCGATTGCGGCGCGGGCGCCGGTGATGGATGCGGTGCGCGACTATGCGGCCAAGGGCGGCCTCGTGCTCGGTGTCTGCAACGGTTTTCAGATCCTCTGCGAATCCGGGCTGCTGCCTGGCGTGCTGATGCGCAACGCGCGGCTGAAATTCATCTGCCACGACGTGCATCTGCGCGTGGAGCGCTCCGACACGCCGTTCACCCGCGGCTACAATGCGGGGCAGGTGATCCGCGTCCCGGTCGCGCATGGCGAGGGCAATTACGAGGCGGATGACGAGACCATCAAGCGGCTCGAAGGCGAGGGGCGGGTGCTCTATCGCTATTGCTCCGTCGACGGCGTCGTGGATGAGAGCCACAACATCAACGGCGCGGCGAATTCCATCGCCGGCCTCGTCAATGACCAGGGCAACGTGCTCGGCATGATGCCGCATCCGGAAAATCACGTCGAAGACATCATGGGCTGCACCGACGGCCGCGGCCTGTTCGCCGGCCTCACCGCGCATCTGGAAAAGGCCGCGTGATCTCGTTCGTGCTGAAGCGTGCTCTCGTCGCGATCGCGGTGGTGTCGCTCGCGACACTTTGGTTGGGAAGTGCCGCGTTCGCGCAGGATTTCCCCAAGCGTCCCGTCACCATGATCGTGCCATTCGCGGCGGGCGGCACCTCCGACGTGATCGCGCGCACCGTCGCCGAGCAGATGGGCATCGCGCTCGGCCAGACCATCGTGATCGAGAACGTCGCCGGGGCCGGTGGCTCGACCGCGCTGGCGCGCGCCTCCCGCGCCGAGCCGGACGGCTACACCATCGCGATCGGCAATGCCGGTACCAACGCCGCGACCTATACGATCTACCCAAAACTACCGTTCACGCCTGATTCATTCGTGCCGATCGCCATGGTGGCGAAGACGTTTGGCATCATCGCTGTGCGCAAGGATTTTCCGGCGAAGGACCTCAAGGAGTTCATCGCCTACGCCAAGGCGAACCCCGGCAAGATCAATCTCGGCCATGCCGGCGTCGGCTCGTCGAATTACCTGATCTGCAAGAGCTTCGTCACCGCCGCCGGGATCGACGCGACGCTGGTCGGCTATCGCGGCGCCGCGCCCGCGCTCACCGATTCGATCGGCGGCCAGATCGACGGCGTCTGCGATGCGGCGGCCTCCGTCTCGCAATCGATCAACGAGAAGCTGGTGCGGGGCCTCGTGGTCGGCTCGAATGTGCGGCTCGCGACGGCCCCCGACCTGCCGACGTCAACTGAGGCGGGCCTTCCGGAATTCGAGGCGCAGGGCTGGAATGGCCTGTTCGCGCCCAAGGGCACGCCGCCGGCAATCATCGCCAAGCTGAATGCTGCCGCGCGCACCGCAGTGGAAACCGACGCGGTGAAGAAGCGTTTTGCCGATCTGTCGACGGTCGCGCCCGACGACAATGAGCACACGCCGGAGCTGCTCCAGCAGCTGGTGACGCGCGACGTCGAGAAATACCGGAAGATGCTGGCGGACGACGCCAAGTAGCGGCCACCCTTGGCTGCAGTCTCGTGAACCTCCGTTGCATTTGAGACGACTGACTTCCCGTCGCCGGCTATTTCCCGGGCGCCGAAGCGCGGGTGCGCTACGGCATGCTGCTGCAATCGGTTGGCCGTACTGCCGAGGCGCGCCTGGTCTTCAACGAGCTCCTGATCCAGATGCGGCGCGCCCCAAAATATCTGCGTCAGGCGCAGGCCGAATGGCTGTCGATCGCCGAGAAGCAGATCTCGGCCTGAACGGCGCGCTAGCGCTTCTTCAGCCGTTCCGCCGGCACCGTCATGGCGGCAACGCCGGCCATGACCAGCACCAGTCCCAGCGCCAGGTTCGACGGCACGCTCTCGCCGAGCAGCAGCACGGAGAGGCCGACGCCGATCGGGATGCGCAAATAGCCCTGCGCGTTCGTCGTCAGCGTGCCGAGCCGTCCCAGGCACATGTAGAACAGCATCAGCCCCAAGGCGCTGGAGACGATGCCCATGACGATGGTGGCTGTGATCGCCGTCGGTGTCGGGTGCAGCGTCCAGGGCTGGTCGATGATCAGCGAAGGCGGCAGCAGCAACAGGCCGCCGAACAGCAGCGAGCCGGCCGCCACCACCATCGGGTCGTAATCGGAAAGCCGCAGGCCGAAGATCGTGGCGCAGGCAAAGGAGATGGTGGCGAGCAGGATCGCGATCTCGGCCACGATCTCGCTACTGAGGCCGCGCAGCGCATCGAGGCCAACGATGACGGTTGTGCCGGCAAGGCCGAGGATCGCGCCCGCGAGCTTCAACAGCGTTGCCGGCTCGTGCCGCGTGATCAAGGAGGTGATCAGGAAGGCAAAGATCGGCGTCGTCGAGGCCAGCACCACCGTGTTCGACGCCGGCACATATTGCTGCGACCAGGTGATGATCAGGAACGGGAAGGTCGAGTTGATCAATTGCTGGGTCGCGAACAGCTTCCAGGCCTGCGCGTCGGTCGGAATCCGGATGCCGCGCATCCACAGGATCGCGAACAGGAAGGCGGCCGCGATCAGCGAGCGCGCCGAGATGAAGGTAACGGGCGGGATCGTGTCCAGCGCGAGCTTGGCCAGCGGATAGGTGGAGCTCCAGCAGCAGGCCAGCGCGACCAGCAGCGCATAGTCGCGCCAGTTGCGCGCGCCGGTGGCGGTCATGGACGGCAACGGCGAGGCCGTGGCGCGACCCGTCGGCGATGTGCTCTGCGGCACCTTGGTCTTGCTCCCGGCGCGATAGCGCTCGGCCAAGTCTGGGCGAGGGGGCTGGAAAAGGGAAGCGCCGAGCTATGCGTTTGGCTGAGGTTGCGGCTTCCGCCTCACCCGCTTGATCGTGCCGGAGAAGGTGAACAGCTGCCTTTCGCCGGACATCATCTTGCCGCGCAGGAAGACCAGCGAACCGCCGGCCCGGCTCACCTCTCCGGTACATTCGATCAACTCGCCCTCCCGTGCCGCGTCGAGGAATTCGCAGGCAAAATTGGTCGTTACGGCCCGGCTATCCAGAACGTGGGTGGCGATCGCAAACAGGGAGTAGTCGGCAAACGCCATGTAGCAGCCGCCATGGACGTTCCCCGAGCCGTTGAGGTGCTTTTTCTCGACCCGGAAGGCGCTGCGGACGCTGCCGTCCTCCTCCATCCGGTGCCAGAAGGGGCCGATATGGTTTTCAAAGCTGTCACGGATCCAGGTCTGCCACCCCTTGAATTCCCCCTCGGTCGCAACGTGCAGGCCGGGACGGTGGGGCGGGGGCGCTTTGATCAATTCGTGCAAGGAAATGGGCCTTCAATTGCGGGTCTCTAGCCCTTAAATCCGATCCGTCTGCGCCGTGCAATTCCTGTTCCCGCGACCCCCGGCAGCAAAACGTGGGACAGTGGGAAAATGCGCCATAAAGGGCTTTTCGGAAGCCCCCGATGTTCCTAAGAACGGCCAACCGCCGTCGAAAGCCCCGAATCCATGAAGAACGCACCCAAGATCACCCCGGAATTGGTCGCCGCGCACGGGCTCAAGCCTGACGAGTATGAGCGCATCCTGAAGCTGATCGGGCGGGAGCCGACCTTCACCGAGCTCGGCATCTTCTCGGCGATGTGGAACGAGCACTGCTCGTACAAATCCTCGCGCATCCATCTGAAGGGGCTGCCGACGAAAGCGCCCTGGGTGATCCAGGGCCCCGGCGAGAACGCCGGCGTGATCGACATTGGCGACGGCCAGGCCGTGGTCTTCAAGATGGAGAGCCACAACCACCCAAGCTATATCGAGCCCTACCAGGGCGCGACCACCGGCGTCGGCGGCATCTTGCGCGACGTCTTCACGATGGGCGCGCGCCCGATCGCCTGCCTCAATGCGCTCAGCTTCGGCGCGCCCGAGCATGCCAAGACCCGGCATCTCGTGTCCGGCGTGGTCGCGGGCGTCGGCGGCTATGGCAATTCCTTCGGCGTGCCGACGGTCGGCGGCCAGGTCCGCTTCCACACCCGCTACGACGGCAACATCCTCGTCAACGCGATGGCGGTCGGCCTCGCCGATACCGACAAGATCTTCTATGCGGCCGCCTCCGGCGTGAATATGCCGATCGTCTATTTGGGCTCCAAGACCGGCCGCGACGGCATCCACGGCGCCTCGATGGCCTCGGCCGAGTTCGACGACAAGTCCGAGGAAAAGCGCCCGACCGTGCAGGTCGGCGATCCCTTCGCCGAAAAGCTGCTGCTCGAAGCCTGCCTCGAGATCATGGAGAGTGGTTGCGTCATCGCGATCCAGGATATGGGTGCGGCTGGCCTGACCTGCTCGGCGGTCGAGATGGGCGCCAAGGGCGACCTCGGCGTCGACCTCGATCTCGATGCGGTGCCGACGCGCGAGACCGGCATGAGCGCCTACGAGATGATGCTCTCGGAGAGCCAGGAGCGCATGCTCATGGTGCTCAAGCCCGAGAAGGAGAAAGAGGCCGAGGCGATCTTCAAGAAGTGGGGCCTCGATTTCGCCGTGGTGGGCTACACCACGCCGAGCAAGCGCTTCGTGGTCAAGCATGGCGGCGACGTCATGGCCGATTTGCCGATCAAGGAGCTCGGCGACGAGGCGCCGCTCTATGACCGTCCGCATGTCCCCTCCGTCGCGCTGCCGGTCGTGCATGCGCGCGAGGTGCCGGCGCCGATGGGTCTCGGTGCTGCGCTGGAAAAGCTGATCGGCACGCCCGACATGTGCAGCAAGCGCTGGGTCTGGGAGCAGTACGACCACGTCATCCTCGGCAACACCATGCAGCGTCCCGGCGGCGATGCCGCCGTGGTGCGCGTGCAGGACGGGCCGAAGGGCTTGGCGCTGACCGTCGACGTGACGCCGCGCTATTGCGAGGCCGATCCTTATCAAGGCGGCATGCAGGCGGTGGCGGAAGCCTGGCGCAACATCACCGCCGTTGGCGGCAAGCCGCTTGCGATCACCGACAATCTCAATTTCGGCAATCCTGAGCGGCCCGAGATCATGGGCCAGTTCGTCGGCTGCCTGAAGGGCATCTCGGAAGCCTGCCGCACGCTCGACTTCCCGGTCGTGTCCGGCAACGTCTCGCTCTACAACGAGACCAACGGCCGCGCGATCCTGCCGACGCCCTCGATCGGCGGCGTCGGCCTGCTCGACGACTTCACCAAGTCAGCCTCGCTCGCCTTCAAGGCCGAGGGCGAGACGATCCTCTTGATCGGCGAAACCCACGGCTGGCTCGGCCAGTCCGTTTACTTGCGCGACATCTGCGGTCGCGAGGAGGGCGCGCCGCCACCGGTCGACCTCGCCGCCGAGAAGCGCAACGGCGACTGCGTGCGCGGCATGATCCATGCGGGCACCGCGACCGCCGTGCACGATCTCTCCGACGGCGGTCTTCTGATCGCGCTTGCCGAGATGGCGATGGCGAGCGGCATCGGCGCAAAGCTGCTCGCAGCGCCGACCGCGCTGGTGCCGCAGGCCTATTGGTTCGGCGAGGACCAGGCGCGCTATCTCGTCACCGTGCCTGAAACGGAAGCCGGCCGCGTGCTCGCCAAGATGCGCGGCTGCGAGGTGCCCTGTGCGCGGATCGGCACCACCGGCGGCGACGCCATCGCGATCGCGGGCGAGACGCCGGTTGCGATCGACTCGCTGCGCAAATCGTTCGAGCGCTGGCTGCCGGAGTACATGGGCGGGAAGGCGGCGTAATCCGCGTCCGCAAACTCAGTCGTTGCGAGCGTCAGCGAAGCAATCCAGACTGTCTCCGCGGAGAGACTCTAGATTGCTTCGCTGCGCTCGCAGTGACGGAGACCGTCAGTGTCACAGTACCTTCGTTGCCCCGGGAATCTGGCGCAAGGCGCGCGTTAGCGCCCAACTGAACGCGACCGTCAGCACGAAGCCGATCGTCGCCTTGACGATCGCTGGCAGCTCATAGTCGAACAGCCAGTATTGCAGCCAAAGCGCGATCGGGTAGTGCACCAAAAATATGCCGTAGGCGTCCGCCTGCATCGGATCGAGCAGCTTGGCCGAGCCTGATTGTCTGAACCTCTGGAAAAAGGCCAGGATCAGAAACATGATGGCCACGCTGAAGACAGCGAAGCAGATGGCATAAAGCCCCTCATACCAGTTCGGCAGCGGCGACGGATTTCCCAGAATTTCGCGCTTGATGAAGATCAGCACCCAGAGCAGGCAATACGGAACGATCGCCATGACCATCCAGTCCCAGCTGACCCTCGCCATCCGGCCGTCTGCCGCGAGCAGGCCGCGATCCATATTCGCGACGCCGATCCCGGCACCGAAAAAGAAGTAGCTCGCATAGAGCATCACGCGCCCGTGCTGCACCGAGAACGGCCCGAATTCGAACCAGCTGCTTGGTCCATAAAGCATCAGTCCGGGAACATAGAACACCGCGGTGACGGTAAACATGACCGCGAAAAACAACTCGGGCCGACGGCGACCGTGCAGCGAGAGGCGGTTGATCGGATCGAGCAGGTTGGGTGACAGCCGATGCAGTATGCAGGCCACCACGTCGAAGCCGAGCAGGACCCAAAGGAACCAGATCGGCCCGCTCGGCCACGGGCCCTTCGTGACCATATTCCACCAGTACTCCGAAAAGCCGATCTCGGGATGGTGTCGGAGCGAGATGGCGTAATAGGCGAGCGGAATGATCGTGAATGCGCAGATCACGAATGGCAGGCCAAGCCGAAGCAGGCGATCTGCCAGATAGTTCAGCGCGCCCTTGCGGGCGATGCCCGACCACGCAAACAGGCCCGACAGGAAGAAGAACATCGCCATGAAGAAGCTATCGGTGGCCAGCACGACCATGTCGAAACCGATCCAGGACGCCGGATCGGTGTGCCCGAAATGGGTGTAGGGAATGACGGCGTGATGCAGCAGCACCACCAGCGTGAGGAAGGTGCGGGCGCGATCGAGCGACAAATTGCGCGCCTTGCTCTTCGGCGCCGCGTGCACGTCTGCGCCGATCGTCGCTGAATGTGACATCGTCATCGTGGCCGCCCCGGTCGCGTTTCTGTCCCGGCCAGACTTTGCCGCCGGGAACCGGATTCAGCAAGGGTCGTTTGAGACGTCCGGAGGTCCCGACCCCGCTAGGAACCAGTTCCGCGCGGCGAAGTTAGCGTTCGCCAAAAGGGCTTGAGGGCCGCGACAAGGGTACAATTTCGGAGCTGGCGATGACGATCCTGAAATGGGCGCTGATCTTCCTACTTGTCTCGATCGTGGCCGGCGTGCTCGGCTTCACCGGCATCTCGGCCGCCTCCGCCGATATCGCCCGCTTCCTGTTCTACGTGTTCGTCGTGATCTTCCTGGTGCTGCTGATCCTGGGGCTGACGATATTCAGGGCGTAGCCTCGGCTGCTTGCCAAGCACTCAGTCGTTGTGCCCGGGCCTGTCCCGGGCATCCCGGCTAACCCACTTCCTCGATCTTCACCTTGTCTGGATAGAAGGCGAGATGGCCGGAAATCTCCGTCATCGCGGGGAAGGGCGTCTCGTAGGTCCAGATGGCGTTTTCGAGCGTCCTGCCGTCGGCCTTGACGCTGTAATAGCTCGCGTCCCCCTTGTAGGGGCAATGGGTGACGCGGTCGGTGCGCTCCAGCAGCGCCATGTTGGCGTCCTGTCGCGGCACATATTGCACCGCCGGATATTTGGCCTCCTTCAGCGTTAGCGCCTTGGTGGTCTCGGCGATCACGGTATCGCCCGCCGTGACGCGGACGCGCCGGGGGTTCTGGCTGATGGTGATGGGGTGGTCGGGCCCTGGAAGCTTCATGATTTCACGCCTTTTCGATCAATCTGCCGCGCGCGGCACTTTGTCGTGCCTGTATCCTGATGGGATCACGGATATAGTGCCGGAAGGCGTGACGTAGAAGGCCGTTCACGCTAAGTTTGGTCCTGCCGGCAAGTTTGGCTTTGCAGACCCGGACCCCGGCAGCGATTCGACGACGAGGCTGCTTTGCAGCCGAGATAAGGAGCACGACCCGAATGCCCATGGACGCCCACGATATCGAGGCGATGATCAAGGCGGCGATCCCCGATGCCGAGGTGACCATCCGTGACCTCGCCGGGGACGGCGATCACTATGCCGCGACCGTGATCTCGGAATCCTTCCGCGGCAAGTCCCGCGTCCAGCAGCACCAGATCGTCTACCAATCCCTGCGCGGCCAGATGGGCGGCGTGCTGCATGCGCTGGCGCTGCAAACCGGGGTGCCGGGCGCTTGATCTGATCGTGACGGGGGATGACGATGGCTGCGGACAATCCTCGCGGCGCGATGTTTCGCGTCATCCTGCCGAACCAGCACAGCCGCGTCACCAATGCCGAGCTGTTCTTCGACCTCGTCTTCGTTTTCGCGATCACGCAGGTCTCGCACACACTGCTGCACCATTTCACGGCGCTCGGTGCGGTGCACGTCACGGTGCTGTTTCTCGCGGTGTGGTGGGTGTGGGTCTACACCGCCTGGGTCACCAACTGGCTCAATCCCGAGCTGACCCCGGTCCGGATCCTGCTCTTCTTGATGATGCTCGGCGGCCTCGTGCTGTCGACGACGATCCCGACCGCCTTCGAGGGGCGGGGCCTGTGGTTTGCGATCGCCTACGCAACGATGCAGGTCGGACGCACCGCCTTCTGGATGTTTGCAACGCCGCGGCATCGAACTGCGGTCCGGCACAATGCAATCCGCATCCTGACGTGGCTCTCGGTCTCTGCGGTGTTGTGGATTGCGGGTGGCCTTTCCGAGGGAGACACGCGGCTATGGCTGTGGATCGCGGCGGTCAGCTGGGAATACATCTCTCCCGCGGCGCGCTTCTGGGTGCCGAGGCTGGGGTTCTCGTCGGTCGAGGCCTGGGCCGTCGAAGGCGGCCACATGGCCGAGCGCTGCGCCGGCTTCATCATCATCGCGCTCGGTGAGGCCGTCGTGGTCAACGGCGCGACCTTTGCCGAGCTGGACTGGACCGCGGACAACATTCTCGCCTTCGTCTCGGCGCTCACCGGCGCCATCGCGATGTGGTGGATCTATTTCCACAAGGGCGCGGAGGCCGGCTCCGAGCGGATCTCGAAATCCGCCGAATCCGGCCGGCTGGCGCGGCTCGCCTACACCTATCTGCACATGCCGATCGTCGCCGGCATCATCCTGACCGCGGTCTCGGACGAGCTGGTGTTGAAGCATCCGACCGGCCATTCCGACGTCCGCACCATCGTGAGCACGATCGGCGGTCCCTTGGTGTTTCTGGTCGGCACCATCCTGTTCAAGCACGCGATCCGCGGCTTCCTGCAGCTCTCGCACGGCATCGGCATCATCCTGCTGCTGGCGCTGTGGTGGTTTGCCGCCGATCTCTCGCCGCTTTGGCTGTCGGTCGCGACCACGATGATCCTGATCGTGGTTGCGGTGTGGGAGTCGGTGTCGCTGGGATCGACGCCGGAAGAGGTCGAGGAGCATTGAGCCGGCGCCATTGGCGCCGGAGCGTTTACTCCGCAGCCTCCAGCGCGTGCACCGAGAACATCTTCGCCGCATCCGTCCAGCTCTCGCGCACTTGCCAGCCAGCGCCTTGCGCCAGCGTCGCGAACCGGTCGAGGCTGTATTTGTAGCTGTTTTCGGTGTGGATGCTCTCGCCCGGGCGGAACGAGAAGCTGGTGCCGAGCAGGCGCACGGTCTGGCTCTTCTTGCTGATCAGGTGCATCTCGATGCGGTGCCGCTCGCGATTGTAGATCGCGCGATGGGTGAAGGCGGAGAGGTCGAAATTGCCGCCGAGCTCGCGGTTGATGCGCACGAGCACATTGAGGTTGAAGCGCGCGGTGACGCCGGCGGCATCGTTATAGGCATCATAGAGCACGCGCTCGTCCTTCTCGAGGTCGGCGCCGATGACCATCTGCGCGCCCTGACCGAGGATCTTGCGTGCGCTCTTCAGGAAGGCCTGCGCTTCATGCGGCTCGAAATTGCCGATGGTCGAGCCCGGGAAGAACCCGACCTTGGGCATGGCCGCCACCGCCTTGGGCAGCTCGAACGGCGTGGTGAAGTCGGCCGCCACCGGGTAGATGCCGAGCGAAGGAAAATCCCGCTTCAGGCCGTTCGCCTGCTCCTTCAGGAAATCGCCGGAGATGTCGACGGGCACATAGGCCGCGAACTTGCACTGGTTCAGCAGCAGGCGAACTTTTGTGGTCGCGCCCGCGCCGAACTCGACCAGCGCCGCATGCTCCGGAATGATTCTTGCGATCTCGCTGCCGCGCTCCTTCAGGATCGCAAGCTCCGTGCGCGTCGGATAATATTCCGGCAGCCGCGTGATCGCCTCGAACAGTTCAGACCCGGCCGCATCATAGAAATATTTCGGCGACAGCTTTTTCGGCTGCTGCGAGAGGTCCCCGATGGCCTCGCGGGCGAAGGCGGTGGTCTGCTCGTCGGGAAGATGGGCTTCGGCCAAAGCGCTGGCGTGCACATTCATGATACTCTCCTGAACGCGCTGTCCGGCGCGCGGTTGTCGTCGGAAGATTTTTAGTCGTAATCGGCGAGCCGCAATCCCGTGAATTGCCAGCGGTGGTGCGGATAGAAGAAGTTGCGATAGGTGATACGGCTGTGCCCCTCCGGAGTTGCAAGCGAGGAGCCGCGCAGCACCAGCTGGTTGACCATGAACTTGCCATTGTATTCGCCGAGCGCGCCTTCGATGGCGCGATAGCCGGGGTAGGGCGAGTAGGACGATCGCGTCCACTGCCAGACGATGCCGAAGGCATCGTTGAGCTCGCCTGCACGGGCCGCGACCTCCCATTCCATCTCGGTCGGCAGATGTTTTCCGGCCCAGCGCGCAAAGGCGTCAGCCTCGTAGTAGCTGATGTGGCAGACGGGCGCGTCGGGATCGACCGGCTTGAGGCCGGCCAGCGTCATCATATGCCATTGGCCCTCGATCTCGCGCCAATGGCCGGGGGCGTCCCAGCCCTCGTTGTTGACGGCCGCAAAACCGTCCATCAACCACAGCGTTGCGGTCCGGTAGCCGCCGTCGCGCATGAAGGCGAGCCATTCGCCGCTGGTGACGAGGTTGCGTGCGACCTTGACCGGGCCGACGAGGGCGCGATGCGCCGGTTTCTCGTTGTCGAAATGAAAACTGTCGTCGACATGACCGACAGTGTGGATGCCTTCGTTCAGCGTCAGCCAATCCTCACTGGCCGGCGTCGCGGTCGGGAAGTGCCAGTCCGGATCATAGGCCGGCGGGATCGGGTTCTGCGCGAAGGCGTGCAGGATGTCGGTGAACATCAATTCCTGATGCTGCTGCTCGTGGTTGAGGCCGACCTCGACCAGCGGCGCGATCTCGCGAAGCTTGTCCTCGCCGGCGTCGCGGAAGAATTTCACGACGGCAGCGTCGACATATTTTCGATAGGCGCCGATCTGATCGGCGCTGGGGCGGGTGATATCGCCGCGGTGATTGCGGGAATGGCGCGGGCCGGCGCTGACGTAATAGGAATTGAACAGGAAGGCGAAGTCAGGGTGAAAGGGCCGGTAGCCCGCACAGTGCTCGCCGAGCACGAATTGCTCCCAGAACCAGGTGGTGTGCGCCCGGTGCCATTTCGTCGGGCTCGCATCCGGCATGGACTGGATCTGCTGGTCCTCCGGCGACAGCGGCGCGGCCCGGCGCTCGGTCTCGTCGCGGACGGTGAGAAACGCGTCTTCCAGCCTCTGGGCAAGGCCGCCCAGATCGGCCGACGGTGACGAAAGCGGAGCGGGGGCCGTAGCGGAGGCTTGTTTCGTCACGTTTTTCTCCAGACAGGACAAGAGAACGTTGTTGGCGTTGTCCGGTTCCAAAACGCCGGGTTCGTCCTAGATAGGGGCTCCGTTACGGTATGAAAGTCCTCCCTGGCGATGATATTCGTGCCATCATGCAATGGGCCGGCGTTGCCGAGAGCGGTCCACCCAGGGGCCGCTCGCCGCCATTTTACTTTGGATGCACAACGGTTTGGGCTACATATATAGCTGGGTATCGGGTTAAATCGGCTGAGCCAGCCCGAAGCGATTGGAGTGGGCTCCGCCCCATAAGGACACGGATATGAGCATCGAGGAATTCATCGCCAACGAAGTGAAGTCGAACGACGTGGTTCTGTTTATGAAGGGTACGCCGCAATTTCCGCAGTGCGGGTTCTCCGGCCAGGTCGTCCAGATCCTCGACCATATCGGTGTCGGCTATAAGGGCCTCAACGTTCTCGAATCCGCCGAACTGCGCAACGGCATCAAGGACTATTCGAACTGGCCGACCATTCCGCAGCTCTATGTGAAGGGCGAGTTCGTCGGCGGCTGCGACATCGTCCGCGAGATGTTCCAGGCCGGTGAATTGCAGCAGCTCTTCTCCGAGAAGGGCGTCGCTGTCGCGGCCTGACGCTTGAGCACGCTGACGCGCCGGATCGGTGGCGCTCAGCTTGAGGTCGTCGTTGCTGACATCACCACGCTGAGCGTTGACGCAATCGTCAACGCGGCCAACACGTCGCTCCTTGGCGGGGGCGGCGTGGATGGTGCGATCCATCGGGCGGCCGGGCCCGATCTGGTCGCCGAGTGCCGCACGCTCCACGGCTGCAAGACAGGCGATGCCAAGATCACCAAGGGCTACCGGCTCAAGGCCGCCCATGTGATCCACACCGTCGGGCCGGTCTGGAATGGCGGCACCCTTGGCGAGGACGATCTGCTTGCCTCCTGCTATCGACGCTCGATGGAGCTGTGCGGGAAGCACAAGCTGACCTCGGTGGCATTTCCCGCGATCTCGACCGGCATTTTCCGCTTTCCTGCCGACCGGGCGGCCGATATCGCGGTACGCGTGACAATTGAAATGCTGTCCGTAGCGCCGTCCGTTGGCCGTGTCGTGTTCTGCTGCTTTTCGGAGCCAAGCGCGAACGTCCATGCCGAGGCACTTGTGCGGCACAGCAGCCCTTGTGCCTGATGACGCGGTCAGTACACTCCGCCGGACCATGTTCCGGGGAGGGGATATGATTTCACAGTCTGGACTGCGTGCGTTGCTCTGCGGCGCGCTGGTGTCGCTCGGCGCAATCTCGTTCGCGCGGGCGGAGGGCACCTACGAGATTCCGGCCGGCGCGCATTTCAACCAGGACAAGCTCGCCAAGGTCAGTGAGTTCTTCAAGAACGAGGTCGCGACCGGCAAGATCGCCGGCGCAACCGTGCTGATCCAGCAGCACGGCAAGCCGGTTTACCACGAAGCTTTCGGCGTGCAGGACGTAGTCGGCAAGGCGCCGATCACCGACAAGACGATTTTTCGCCTGTTCTCGATGAGCAAGGCGATCACTTCCGTCGTCGCGGTGCAGTTGATCGAGGATGGCACGATCAAGCTTGACGATCCCGTTTCGAAATACATTCCGTCCTTTGCCAATCTGAAGGTTGGCGTCGAGAAGAAGGCCGAGGACGGCACCAAGTCGCTCGAACTCGTGCCACTAAGCCGGCCCATGACGGTGCACGATTTGATGACTCACACCTCGGGCGTCACCTACGGGTTCTATGGCGACAGCCTGGTCCGCAAGGCCTACCGTGACGCCAACATCTATGCCGGCGATTTCGACCTCGCCGAGTTCGCCGAGCGCATCGCAAAACTGCCGCTGCACAACCATCCTGGCGCGCTCTGGCAGTACGGCCATTCTACCGACATCCTGGCGCGGGTCATGGAGATCGCGGCAGGCAAGCCGCTCATCGAGATCGAGCGGGAGAAGCTGCTCGGCCCGCTCGGCATGGTCGACACCGGCTTCTTCGTCACCGATCCCGAGAAGCAGAAGCTTCTCGCGCAGCCGGTGCCGAACGACAGTGATTTCCGGGTTGGGCGGATCAACGATCCAACGGTCGCCAAGAAGATCCAGTTCGCAAGCGGCGGCATGGTTACGACCATGGCCGATTATGAGCGCTTTACGCAGATGCTGCTCAACGGCGGGACCCTCGATGGCAAGACCATCCTCAAGCCCGAGACGTTCAAGCTGATGGTGACCGACCAGATCGGCCCCAGGTCGGGCGTCGACCGCGATTATTTCTACTTCCCCGGCGACGGTTTTGGCTTCGGCCTCGGCCTTGCGGTCCGCACCGATCCCGGCAACGCCAAGCCGCCGCCGCCCGGCGATCTCGGCGAATTGAAGTGGGACGGCGCCTCCGGCTGCTATTTCGTGATCGATCCCAAGCAGGACATGTTCTTCGTGCTGCTGGAGCAGACCCCGACCGAGCGCCAGCGCGTGCAGCGGACATTGAAGCAGTTGGTCTATGAAGCCATGGAAAATTGACATGTTCGAGCGCCGCGCGTTGATCGCGGCGCTCGTTCTTCTGTTCAGCGTCGTTGGTGCGAAGGCCGGCTCCGAGCGCGTCGCGCGCAATCTCTCGCCCGAAGGCCTGGCAAAGGTCTCCGACTACATTCGGAAAGAGATCGCCGCTGGCACGTTTCCCGGCGCGATCCTGCTGCTCCAGCAGCACGGCAAGCCGGCCTATTACGAGAATTTCGGCGTCCGCGACGTCGCAACCGAGATATCGATGAGCGCGGACACGATCTTCCGTCTCTACTCGATGTCGAAGCCGGTCACGTCAGTCATGGCGATGATGCTGGTCGAGGAGGGCAAGCTCGCGCTCGACGATCCCGTCTCGAAGTATATTCCAGCCTTTGCCGGCATGAAGGTCGGCGTCGAGACGAAGGCCGAGGACGGCAAGGTCGCGCTGGCGCTGGAGCCGGTCAATCGTCCGGTCACGATCAAGGACCTGCTGCGCCACACCTCGGGGCTGCCTTACGGCTATCATGGCGGCGGCATGGTGCGCGAGCTCTACGCCGAGGCCAATCTCTTCCAAGGCAACCTCAGCAATGCCGACTTCGCCGCGAAGATCGCCACGCTGCCGCTGGTCGAGCAGCCCGGCACGGTGTGGGACTACGGCTATTCCACCGACGTGCTCGGCCGCGTCGTCGAGGTCATCGCGGGAAAGACGCTGCTTCAGTTTGAGAAGGAGCGGCTGCTCGATCCGCTCGGCATGACCGAGACGGCTTTCTTCGTCGCCGATCCCGCCAAATTCCCGCGCATCGCCGAGCCGATGCCGGAGGATCGCAACATCAATCCGACGACGCAGGTCCGCGACATCAGGCGGCCCGCGACATGGGAATCGGGGGGCGGCGGCATGGTCGGTACCGTCGGCGACTATGCCCGCTTCGCACAGATGCTGCTGAATGGCGGCACCTATGACGGCCGGCGCTATCTCAAGCCCGAGACCATTGCGCTGATGGCGTCGGATCACATCGGGCCCGAGACGAAGATCGCGAGGGACCAGAACTATTATCCGGGCGGCAGTTCCGGCTTCGGCCTCGGCTTTGCGGTGCGCACTTCGGTGCCGCCTGCTACCTCGTGGCCGCTTGGCGAATATCGCTGGGACGGCGTCGGCGGCACCTTCTTCTTCATCGACCCCGAAGACGATCTGTTCGGCGTCTTCATGGTGCAGACCCCGTCGCAGCGCGGCCGGATTCAACTGGCGCTGAAGACACTGATCTATCAGGCGATGGGGCGGTGATTGCGGCGGTTCGCGGGACTTACGCCCCGCGCACGATCTCGCGGACGTAGCCGATTGTCTCCTCGATCTGGCTCGCATTGACGTCGAGATGGGTGCAGGCGCGGATGCGGCCGTCCATCATAGCGAGCGTTACGCCGCGCTGGCGCAGCGCCGCGACCATCTTGTCGCCGGGAATGCCGGCGCCATCAGGCTTGAAGAACACCAGATTGGTCTCGGGCTCCTGCACCTCGACGCCTGGGATCTGCGACAGCCCGCGGGCGAGCGCGCGCGCATTGGCATGGTCGTCGGCAAGGCGATCGACATGATGGTCGAGCGCGTAGATGCAGGCGGCCGCGCAGATTCCGGCCTGCCGCATCGAGCCGCCGAGGCGCTGCTTCCACTGCCACACCGCGTCGATGAAGGCGCGCGATCCTGCGAGCACGCCGCCGATCGGCGCGCCCAGGCCCTTCGAGAAGTCGATCCAGGCCGAATCCCACCCCGCGGTCATGTCGCGCGGGGAGATGCCGCTCGCCACGGTGGCGTTGAGCAGGCGCGCGCCGTCCATGTGGGTGATAAGGCCGTTGGCCTTGGCGATCGCGACGATCTCGTCGAGTGCGGCCTTCTTCCAGATCGTGCCGCCGCCGATATTGGCGGTCTGCTCCACGCTGACCACGGTCTGCGGCGGCTGGTAGCGCGTGCGCGGGTGCAGGGCCCTGCGGAAGGTCTCGGGCGTGAACTGGCCGTCGGGTCCCTTCAATTGCGTGACCTGGAAGCCGCCGATCGCAGCATGCGCGCCGCCTTCGCGGGCGATGATGTGCGCGCTCTCGTGCGCCAGGATCTCGTCGCCGGGACGGCAATGCACCAGCGTTGCGGTGACGTTGCACATCGTGCCTGACGGCATGTAGACCGCGGCTTCCTTGCCGAGCAGCTCGGCGACGCGCTCGCACAGCGCGTTCACGGTCGGATCGTCGCCGACCTGCTCGTCGCCGACCTCCGCCCGCGCCATCGCCTCGCGCATCGCAGGTGTCGGTTTGGTCTGCGTGTCCGAGAGCAGATTGATGCGCACCGGCGGCGCCTTGGGATCGATCGGGGGAGGGGTATAGAGCATGGCTGTTCTCGTCATTTCACCTAGTCGAATAATTGCGACGTATTACGTGCGTTTCCCAATGACGTGAACTAGCCACGAGAACGTTGAGCGACGCGCTGCCGCGCGGCGAGGAGGATTTCGTCTGGCGTGTCGGCTGTAAAGATATTGCAATTGGGCAGAGCGAACAGCCCCTGATATCGGCAGATCTGCTCGTCGCGAGAGAGGGCATCCCATGCTCGAAGCGCCGCTTCAGTCGGTGCTGCCGAAGGCAGAGTGTTGGTGAACTGGTCGGCCGTGCGAGACATCGAAGGCATGCTATCAAACAAAAAAGGCCCCGGAAACCGGGGCCTTTGAGCGATTGATCTGCCGAACTATCAGCGCGAATAGAATTCGACGACCAGATGCGGCTCCATCTGCACCGGGAACGGCACGTCGGAGAGGTGGGGGATGCGCACGTATTTCGCGGTCATCTTGCCGTGGTCGACCTCGAGATAGTCGGGGGTGTCACGCTCGGGGAGCTGGCTGGCTTCGAGGACGTGGGCGAGCTGCTTGGAGGCTTCCTTGACCTCGATCACGTCGCCGATCTTGACCTGATAGCTCGAGATGTTGACCTTGCGGCCGTTCACCTTGACGTGGCCGTGGTTGATGAACTGGCGCGCGGCGAAGATCGTCGAGACGAACTTGGCGCGGTACACGACCGCGTCGAGACGGCGCTCGAGCAGGCCGATCAGGTTCTCGCCGGTGTCACCCTTGAGGCGGCTGGCCTCGACATAGATGCTGTGGAACTGGCGCTCAGAGATGTTGGCGTAATAGCCCTTCAGCTTCTGCTTTGCGCGCAGCTGCACGCCAAAGTCGGAGAGCTTGCCCTTGCGGCGCTGGCCGTGCTGGCCGGGGCCGTATTCGCGGCGGTTGACGGGGCTCTTCGGGCGGCCCCAGATGTTCTGGCCCATACGGCGATCGAGCTTGTACTTCGCCTCACTGCGCTTAGTCATCGCGTCCTCTTTCAGGTACATGGTTTGAGGAAACGCGCCCTCCTGTGTGACGGGCTAGCCCGGCACTGACAGGTCCAATCCCCAAAGCATAGAGGACAGGACCACGGGTCGCGAAACGCTTCGCGGGCCGAAATCGGCCCGCGAGCAGGCGGCTTTTAGGGGAATTTGGGGGCCGTTGTCAATGCGAATGGCCGGGGATCACGTTCTGACCGCCCGGATCGGCTTGGGGCCGGCCGCGCGCAATTCGGTAGCGATTTCAGTGTTCAGGACCTGTTCCAGCCGGGTCAGGACCCGGGCGATCGGGGCGGCGTCGGTCACCCGGTGATCCCAGCGGATCACGACATGGATGGTCTGGTCAGGCCCGACCACCCCGTAGCTGACGATGAAAGGGCCGGGCGTGATGGGGTGAAGCTCACCGCCGCCGTAAGCGGCCACCGAGCTCACCGCGAAGCTGCCGAACCAGTTGCCGCGCTGCCGGCCGAAATTCAGCCCTATCGCCCAGGACAGGCGCCGCAGCGGCAGCGGCAGGCGGGTCGCCCGCATGATCTTGCGGAACATGGGGACGTCGTTGATCGGGGCGGTCTTGGCGCGCCGGATCTCGGCGTCGACCGCGGCCAGTGCCATGGCCTCGGGAGCCGCGATTCGCTGCGGCATCACGCATTCCTCGCCGTCCTCGACCCGGGCAATGGCCACCAGCGCAACGCTCTTCGGCAGCTCGTAGAGCGACGGCCAGGGCCATTTGGCGTAGACGGTACGCAGGACCGGCTCGTCCCTGGCGACGAGGGCAAAAGCCTTGACGAACATGGCCGCCCAGCCGGCGGGCGCCATCGCGCCCGCGCGGGCCTCCAGCAGGGGGCGAATATTGAGCGAACGGGACAGCGAGACGAACGGCACGTCCATCGAGGCGCGCATCATGTCGCAAATCATGCGCCGCGGCAGCGAAATGGTCTTTGCTTTCCCGCGCATCGCCGTCCGGTTCCCGCGAATTGAAGTATGTGCAGCGAGCGGTTCCCGCTCGCCGCCTGCTCTAGCACGAACCAACCCGCTTGAGGCCGGTCGGTTCGCCGCATCAGGGCGCCGGCGAGGCCAGCGGCTTGGTCTTGTCGAAGATGTAAATACCCATGATTTTCAACGATTTATCGCCATGGGTCTTGGCGTCGTGCACGACGCCCGCCGGGATCACGTAGGAATCGCCAGCCTTCAACTGCTTTGCCGGCTGTCCGTCAATGAGCAGCTCCACCTCACCCTCCAGCACATAGCCGGTCTCGACTCCGGGATGGGTGTGGCGGCCGGCGGCGCCGCCGGGAGCTATCTCGGCGATGGCGGTCACGGTCGTATAGCCGTCCGGAAATTCGATCTTCTGGAGCGGGGTGCGCTTGATGCCGGGCTGCTGGGCGAAGGCCGTGAAAGCGATGGCGGTGAAGGCGAGAGCGAGCAAAGTCTTTCTGAGCATGGTTTTTCCTCCCTGGAACGGCCGACCCTAGCAGCGCCGCGGTTCCCGGCAAGGCTCAATGGCAAGGCTCAATGGCTAACGTTTGATCCCTTCGAACGCCGCCACGATGCCGCGCTGGAACAGCGACCAGTCGAAGCCGAGCGCGATCGCGCGGTAGCCGCGGTTGATCAGAGCATTGGCCTGGTCGGCGGTGCGGGCCACGCCGCCGATCGGCACACCGCTTCTGAGGATGCCGGCCTCGGCCCGCGCCACCAGCTCCAGCAATTCCGGATCGTCCATCTGTCCGCGCTTGTTGATGGAGGTGGCGAGATCGCCGGGGCCGATCACAGCAACGTCGATGCCTGGCGTCGCCATGATCTCGTCGATGCGGTTGACCGCGTCGACGTGCTCGATGGTGATCATGCAGATCATCTCGTCGTCGGCGCTCGCCATGTAGTCCGGCATCGACTGGCCCCAGCGGAATGGCGCGTGGAACGGACCCCAGAGCCGATCGCCGCGCGGCGGATAGCGCACGCTGCGGACCGCCTTCTCGGCTTCGGCGCGATTGGTGATCATCGGGAAATTGATGCCGAAGGCGCCGATGTCCATCGGTGCCTTCGCAAGCCACGGCTCGTTCGCCGCGATCCGCACCAATGGCGTGCACGGTGTGCCGGTGGTGGCCGCGATCATCGCATGCGCTTCGGTCAATCCAATCGGGCCGTGCTCGAGATCGACGATGATCCAGTCGAGCGAGCGGGCCATGATCTGCACGGTCTGCACGCTCGGGATCGTCGCGATCGCGCCGAAAGCGGGACGACCCTCGCGCCAGAGCTGGCGGAGGCGGTTGAGCGGCGTTGCGGGGACCGACATGGGAAGCCTTGCGATAATCTTGGCGATAATGACGACGGCGGAGCCTAGCAGCGCTCCGTCGAGGCGCAAGGTCAGGCGGGAATGCGGCCACCGAAGAACGGCGTCAGCGTGGCGGAAAGGCCATGCACGCGGTTCGAGGTGAAGATCATCTCGGCGCCGGATTGCGCGATGCCACCGGTGTGCGGGCCGAGCAGATCCGAGACGCGGCGGGCGATCGCGGGCGCCGGATCAATCCAGTCCACCGGCCAGGGCGCGAGCTTTATCAGCCGGTCGAGCAGCAGCGGATAATGCGTGCAGGCAAGCACCACCGTGTCGGTGCGCGCGCCCGCGTCCCCGGCATCGCCGACGAAACACGGGGCGAGCTCGGCGAGGATGGCGTCGTCGCTGACGGAAGAGCCGCTGAGCTCGGCTTCAGCCAGCGCCGCCAGCTCGGGCGAGCCGACCAGTGTCACCTCGCAACCCAGCGCGAAATCGCGGATCAGCGCCTTGGTGTATTCGCGCTTCACCGTGCCCTTGGTGCCGAGCACCGACACGCGCCGGCTCCTCGACTGCGCACAGGCCGGCTTGATCGCGGGCACCGTGCCGACGAAGGGCAGGGAATAAGCGGCGCGCAGATGCGATAGGACCAGGGTGGACGCCGTGTTGCAGGCGATGACGACGAGGTTAGGATCGTGCGTGCCGATCAATTCCCCCATCAGCGGCACCACGCGGGCGATGATCTCGTCCTCGCCGTGGTGGCCGTAGGGGAAAAAGGCGTCGTCGGCGACATAGATGTAATGCGCATCGGGGCGCGCGGCCACGACCTCCCGCAGGACCGTGAGCCCGCCAAGGCCGGAATCGAACACCAGGATCGTCGGGGAATTGGTCACGTCGTTACTCTAGCCCGCCATGGTTACCATTCGGTTTTTGGGGCGGTTTTGCGGCAGGGGCGCCTGGGGCCAATTTGGAACGATTCAATTTCACGATTGCCGCATGTTGCCGGTATCAGCTGCCGTACTGCGGTGGGGATAGGGACAGGCCCGCAAAACTCCGGAGAGCCGACATGATCGGAAACGCCAGTAACGGCTGGGGCAGCGTTTCCCGGTGGCTGCACTGGATTTTGGCGCTGACCATCATCGGCATGATCGGCTTCGGCTGGTGGATGAACCACATCCCGGCGCGTCCCGACCGCTTCTTCTACCGCTCGATCCACGCCGATATCGGCTATGTGATCCTGCTGCTCACCGTGCTGCGCCTGGTGTGGCGCCTCATCAACCCGACACCGGCCCTTCCGGCCGAGACCTCGCGCTGGCAGAAGGTTGCGGCCCATGTCAGCCACGGCGCGCTCTACCTCGCCGTCATCGTCGTCACCATGCTCGGCTGGGCGCATTCCGGTGCGCACGCGCCTGATTATTCGGACTTCTTCGGCCTGTTTCACGTGCCGCAATTCACGGCTCCCGACCGCGCGGCCGCGGGCGCCTATGAGGATCGCCACATCCTCTTCGCTTACGTGCTGCTCGCCTTGATCGCGGTTCACGTAATCGCCGCCCTCTGGCACCACTTCATCCGTCGCGACCGCGTCGTGGCGCGGATGGTGACGGACGAGGCGGGGTAGGGGCCGTCTTGCGCCGCTCTCTTGTTAATTCCGTCATCCTGAGGCGCGAGTTGCGCAGTGCAGATTCACTGCGCGGCGAGCCTCGAAGGATGAGCGGCCGGGATGCAGGCTGGCCGTCGCCCTTCGAGGGCCGCTGAAGAAGCGGCTACCTCAGGGTGGCGGTGATGGATATGCCATCGCTTCCACATCGTCGCTGCGCTCGCAATAACGGAGTATGATGCGGCGCCACGACTGATCAAACTCACGACTCGCAGGAGACGCCATGCTCACCGTCCATCACCTCGGCAAGTCGCAGTCCGAGCGTATCGTCTGGCTGTGCGAGGAGCTGGGGATTCCCTACGAGTTGAAGCGCTACACGCGCGATCCCGTCACCATGCTGGCCCCGGCCGAATACAAGGCGCTGCATCCGATCGGGGCGGCGCCCGTCATCGCCGACGGCGATCTCGTGCTCGCCGAATCCGGCGCGATCGTCGATTATATCATGGCCAAATATGGCGAGGGCCGTCTTGTGCTCCGCCCTGATGATCCTGATTTCGCGCAGTTCCTGTACTGGTTTCACTTCGCCAACGGCACGCTGCAAGCGGGCATGGGCCGGCTGATGATCCTGAACCGGCTCAAGCTCGCCGAGGACAATCCGATGCTGGTCGCGACCAGCGGGCGCATCGACCGCGCCTTCGATCTGGTCGATGCGCGCCTTCGCGACGCCGAATATCTTGCTGGCGACACCTTCACCACCGCCGACATCATGATGGGCTTCTCGCTCACCACGATGCGCTATTTCCAGTCCTATGATCTCTCGCGCTGCCCGAACGTGGTGAACTATCTCGGCCGCATCGGCGCGCGGGCGGCCTATCGGCGTGCGATGGAGAAGGGCGACCCGGGCATGGCGCTGCTCTTGAACTGAGCCGTGCAATCGATCACGCGATCCTGTTCGTGGTGGCGCCACGCTCCGTCGCCAGCTGCTTCTGCAAGCGATCGATGTTTTGCAGCAGGCGCTGGCTGGTCAGCACCAGGAAGTAATAGCCGAATTGCGGATCCTGGAAGTAGATCTCGAGCAAACGGTCATAGGTGATCGTCAGCACCTGACCGTCTTCGATGCATTCGATCGTTCCGGTGCGCCGGTTGTCCGGCGTCAGGAAGCCGAGCTCCCCCATCAGCGCGCCGGGCCCGATCTCGACGTTGATCTCCTTGACCAGGAACTTGCCGGTGACGGTCAGGAGCATCTCCTTGGCTGGATCGCCCAGCTTGAACAGCGTGTCGCCGCGGCGATATTTGCGCTCGGTCATGAACGGCTTGAGCCATTCGATCGACATGTCGCCTTCGGCCGCATGGCGCGCCTTCTTGACGAGCTTGAGCATCTGCCGCAGCCGCACGGCGTTGATCGGAAGCAGCAGCAGATAGAGTAGGAACGTCGAGACGTTGGCCGAAAGCGCGCCGAAAACGGCGAAGAACGCGCAACCGACCATGTTGGCGACGCGCAGCGGCACCATCGTCCGCATCAAGAGGGTGGCGACGAAGAAGCCGGCGCCGACCGCAGCGAACATATTGGCCAGCGTGATGTTCTGGACAAAGATCTCCAGCAGTCGATTGAAGATCGCGTCGTAGGTAACGTTGTTTGGATCTAGGCCCATCTGGACCAGGATCTTCGCGATCTTGAGGTTATCCGTCGCCGCATCGAGAATGCGGTCGAGGATCGACGAAATGTCTGCGCTGCCGGACGGCATGGTACTATCCCCGCGTAAGGCCTTCAGTCCTGGTCGGTATTCTCGACACGTATAACCGAAATCGAATGACGACCGCTTGAATGAAGCCTCCGGCCGTCATGCCGCAAGAGGCAAATTTTAGCCTGATCGGGCGTTTCGGCAATTGCCCGTTGGTTGCCCGGATGGCCTCGGTGCGGCCCGTGATTCGGGCCGCCGGGGCGCAGGCTTGGGCGTCGCGAACGGACTTTGGACGGACTTGGGCGCCCCGGCACGGCGGGGGCGCGGGGCTATCTCCGCCTCAGGGCTTGGCGGCGGGCTGAATGACCTGCTGCTCGACGAGGGACAGGTGTCCGGGCAGCGCGCCGGCGCGAAGCAGCATGGCGACGCTGTTGGCCTCCTCGAGGGTGAAATTACCGGAGATCTGGACCGAGCCGCCGGTGATGGGCTCGCGGATCACGGGGGCGGAGATCACCTTGTCGTCGAGCACGATGGTGAAGGATCTGCCGACGTTCTCTTCCGTGACGTGGGCGAAGCGCCGCGTGCCGCGTCCGTTGAAGCGGAACGAGGCGACCGGATCCTTGGTGCCGGCCGCAAAGCCGGGCGCCGCATAATTGATGTCTTCGCCGTCGAGTACGCTGTCCTTGGCGACCAGATAGGGCCGCTTGTCCTTGAAGCCGAGCAGGACTTCGGAGCCCTCGGGCGGCGTGCCGGATTGCGCCTGCTCCGGTGACATCGAAGCATCCACCGGGCGGAAGCTGACCTTGACCTTCCGGGCGAAGATCGCGGTGATGCGCTCGGGGTCGGTCACACCGGGCAGGAAGATGCGGATGCGGTCGGTCCCGTCAGGGACGACGCTGACAAGCTTGATGCTGGAATCCTTGAGGCGCTGCTCGATCATGGCGATGGAATCTTCGACGAGTTCATTCAGCCGTGCCGCGGATGCGGCATCGGTCGGCGCGAGCCTGACCGCTCCGTCGCTGCCGTCGGTCACGGCGAGCGCATGCGAGGGCAGTCCGTCCGCGGCTGCGGCGAGCTTGCGCGCGAGCTGATCGCGGCCTTTGGCGTCCGCGATCTTTACATCGACGCCGCCGTCGCGGATCGCAAGATTGGAGAAGGCGATCTTGCCCTCGCGCAGGTTCTTGTAGACGTCGTCGCGCAGATCCGTGACGACGCTCTCGCGCAGGCCAGAGCTGTCCACCTTGTAGACGATGCGTGACCCGCCGAGCTTCTCCATCTTGTCGGCGACGAAGGCCGCGATCTTGGCGCGCATCTTGTCGAACTGGCCGTCCTCCGCGTGTGCCGCGCGGGGCAAGGCGAACGCCGATGTCATGATCGCCGACGTCATGGTGAGTGCGACGATCAGCCGTGTGGCACGGTCCTGCGGGGGCGTAGTCATGATCACCTCAAGTCTTGCGGCAGGACGCTGGCAGGCGAATCCGATGCATGTTCTTGGTCCCCGGATCGGCCGCGTAGGTTCAAAGGCCGCGCACCCAAGTGCTACGACCGTAGCCGTTAGGTCATGGACGAACGCCAAATCATCCATCATTCTGTCCGTGCTCGACCGGCCATCGGTCGAGGCCTCGCCAACCCAAAAAGTCAAAAGACAGGGCGCGGGGACATGCATCTGAGGGAGGACGGAATTCCATGGCGGGCATCCACGCGCTCGATCGGCTCATCGGCGACGACTATCCGGATCTGGCGACGGACGCGGAGGTTCGTGCCTTCGAACAGGTCCCCTACGCCGATCGCGTCGCGGCCGAGAGCACCTTTGACGCCATCAGGCTCGGTGCGGCGCGTAACCCCGACGGGGCGGCGATCCAGTTCCTGCAAAACGCCGATCCAGCCGACACGCCAGTCGTCGTCACCTACCGCGACTTCATCGCGCGCGTGACGCAAGCCGCCAACATGTTTCACGCGCTTGGCGCGGAGAAGGGCGACGTCATCAGCTTCATGTTGCCGCTGGTGCCCGACGCCTTCGTGACACTGTTCGGCGCGGAGGCCGCGGGCATTGCCAACCCCGTCAACCCGCTGCTCGAGCCACACCAGATCGTGGAGATTCTGGAAGCCGCGAACACGAAAATCCTGGTAGCGCTCGGACCGATGCCCGGCACCGACATCTGGCAGAAGGTCGAACAGATCCGCCCGCAACTCAAGCACCTCAAGGCGATCGTGCAGGTGTTCGGCGGCGGCGATCCGGCGAACGGCATCTATGCCTTCAGCGACCTGATCAAGCAGCAGCCGTCCGACCGGCTGATCAGCGGGCGCAAGATCGCAGGCCACGACATCGCCGCTTATTTCCACACCGGCGGCACCACCGGCACGCCGAAGCTGGTGCGGCACACCCACGCCAATCAGGTCTATCAGGCCTGGGCGCTCAATCTGCTGCTGAGGTCGAAGCCCGGCGCCAACATGCTGTTCGGCATGCCGCTGTTTCACGTCGGTGGATCGCTGACGCAGGTGCTGCTGACGCTGTCTGCCGGCGGCTCGCTGGTCGTGCTGTCGCCGAGCGGCTGGCGCAATCCGAATGCGGTGAAGAACATCTGGCAACTGGTCGAGCGCTTCAAGCCGGAGGCGCTGTCGAGCGTGCCGACGGTGCTCGCCGCAACGCTCGCGGTGCCGCGCGGCAATGCCGACATCTCCAGCCTGAAATATGCAGCCGGTGGCGGCTCGGCGATCCCGGTCGCGGTGGGGTCTGCGATCCAGGACAAGCTCAAGCTGCCGGTCGTCGAGGTCTACGGCATGACCGAGACCTCGAGCGTGCACACCCTGGCCTATCCATCGCGGCCGATCCGGCTCGGCTCGGTCGGCCTTCCCATGCCTTACGCGCGGGTCCGCATCGTCCAGCTCGATGCCGAAGGCGGCCTGATCCGCGACTGCGCGCCGGACGAGATCGGCGTCGTCATTATGGCCGGGCCCGGCGTGTTCAGCGGCTATCTCAACGACGCGCACAACCAGGGTGCTTTCGTCGATGAGGTCTGGGTCAATTCCGGCGATCTCGGCCGGCTTGATGCTGACGGCTATCTCTGGATCACCGGCCGCGCCAAGGATCTCGTGATCCGCGGCGGTCACAACATCGATCCGGCGCCGATCGAGGAGATCATGTTCCGCCATCCCGCCGTCGGTTTTGCTGCGGTGGTCGGCCAGCCCGATGCTTATGCCGGCGAGCTGCCGGTGGGTTACGTGCAGCTGAAGCCGGGCGCGACCGTCGAACCGGGTGAGCTGGAGACATGGGTGCGCGAGCGTACGCCGGAGCGCGCGGCTGTCCCGGTGCAGGTCATCCCGATCAATCCGATGCCGGTGACGGGCGTCGGCAAAGTGTTCAAGCCGCAGCTGCGCTGGGACGCAGCCCAGCGCGTGTTCACGAAGGTGCTGACACCGCTCGCCGAGCGCGGCATCGACTGCAAGGTCAGGGTTGGCGCCCATGGCAGCCACGGCTCGATCGCAACCGTGACGGTTGTGGGCACGCCGGAGGACAAGCGGGGGACGGTTGCCGACGAGGTGCACAAGCTGCTCGACCCATTCGTGATGCGGCATGAGGTGGTTTTCGGCTAAACCGGGGTAAGCCCGATGGGGCCGCGCACGGCGCGGTCCCATCTCTTCCGATCGGACAGCGCATCGCCGCTACCCGCGGATCGCCGCATTGGCCCTTTCGGCGGCGCCCGTCATCGCATCCTTCGCCGATCTCGCACCGTTGACCACTTCATTCACGCCGATCATGAAGGCGTCCATGATCGATCTCGATTGCGGATGGAAAAGGATCGCCTTGGCGCGGTCGACATCGGCATCCTGCAAATTGGCCAGCGCCGCCTCTGCTGCCTGCGAGCCGAACGCCTTCTTGAAGCTCTCGCTCGACCAGGCCGACACGCGTGTCGTCGCCAGCCCCGCTGCAGCAGTCCGCAACGAGGTCGCCTTGCTCGTCGCCCAGAGCAGGAACAGGAAAGCCGCCCGCTTGTTTCGGGATCTGGAATTGATGCACGCCTGCCAGTGCGACATGAAGGGGACGGGTCTGCGCCCGGCGAGATGCGGAAAGGTTGCAAACCCAGCCTGCTTGGCGACACGGCTTTTCGCTGGATTGGAGATGTCGGTAGCGAAGTTGCTACTGTCGATTGCCATCGCCGTCCGCCCCTGCAGGAAGTCGTCCAGCACGTTGTACCATTCATAACTGCCGACGCCGGCAGGCCCGGCCTGGCTGAGCAGCTGTCCGTACATCTCGATGGCCGCGATCGCCTCCGGGCTCGCGAAAGCGACCCTGTTGTGCTCGACCATGGCCCCACCGTAGGAAAACACGAAGCCCATGGCCGGTGGGGAGGAATTGCCGCCGGCCTGGGCCCGCATGGCGATCCCCGACATCCCGTTGGTCTTGACCGCCTTGGCGGCGACAAGCAGCTCGTCGAAAGTCTGGGGAATCGGCTGGTCCCTGGCTGCCAGCGCATCCCTGTTGATGAACAGGGTCATCGCCTCTGAGGTAATCGGGACGGCGTACCTTTCGCCGTCCGACCACAGCGGGAAGGCTCGGGCCGTCTTGAGCAGGTCGCTTTCGTCATACCAGACAGGGTCGGTCAGCGACCTGTTGGAATAATAGCCATTCAGTGGCTCCAGCCATCCGTTCGAGATGCCCTGGCCATAGGTCGTGAACATGAAGACGTCGGGCGTGCTGCTGCCGCGGGCGAGCCTGATCGGCAGCACGCCGAGATACGTGGTTTCCAGTTGGAAATCGATGGTGACGTTGATGCCGGTGAGTATGGTGAACTCCGGCAACAGCGGCGCGATCGCATTCGACCATGGATGGATCGCGCCCGAAAGCGCGATCGTCTGTCCCGCAAATTGCTTCCAGTCGATCGCGGAGGCATCCTGGGCAAAACTCCACCGCGACAGCACGCAAAGGGCCGGCAGCACCGCCCCCGCCGCGCCCAATCCCTTGACGAAACTGCGCCGGCTGGCCGGCATTTGACGGTTCGGTGAGTTCTCATCCTGCGCCATGCTAATGCTCCTTCACCAAGGTAGTCATTCACGACACGTGAGCGGGGCCGCACCCTGCGACATCGTGGCCTTCGCCAGACGACTTACGGGGTCCGAAGCCGATGTAACCTAGTCAGTTTCCCGGCTCACCCATGCGGGCCTATCCATGCTATCATCCTAGCAATGCTCTGGCCTCGGCACCAGAAGACGCACCGGTCACGCGAGCATGACCCTAGGCAAATGTCAGCCCCTGCTCCGGCCCTGTCTGTGCGATGGTTTGCTCGTCCGCTGATCCTTGCGGTCGCAGTGCTCGTGGCCTTGTTTGCCGCGACGAGCCTCCTCGGCCTGCAGTATTGGCAGGAGCGGCAAGCAGCTCATCACTTCACCGAGCATAGCCGCCAGGTACTCGAAACGCTCGATCGGCTGCGGGCGATCGTCGCGGAGCTGGAGACCGAAAGGCGCGGGTATCTCATGACCCGCGACCCCGCCTATCTCAAGGCCTACGGCGTCTCGGATGAAGGTGTACGACGGGACGCTCAGGCACTGCAGATACTGGTCGCGGACGATCCGTTGCAGGGCCTTCGGGCCGGACATCTGGCACTGACCGTTGCAGCAACGCTGCGAGAGATCGACGAGCTGCTGAAGTCGGCCGGCACGTCCGGGCTGGCCGCGTTGGCAATGATCCGCAGCATGGACGAGATCCGCTCGCAAATCGACCAAATGGTGGATCACGAGCGCTTTCGGCTCGCCGATCGGGAGGCGCGCGCCGAAGCATTCGAGCGACGCTGGACCTGGCTGATCGCCGGCGCCGTCGTCCTCGTCGTCGCGCTGGCCGGAGCGGCGCTGGCGCTCGCGCGGCTCGAAGCGAAACGGCGGAGAAAGGCGACCGAGGAGAACATCCAGCTCCACAGTGACCTTGCTGCACGAGATATCAAGATCAGGCGCCTGTTCGATGCCAACATCATCGGCATCATCATCTGGGAAGTCGAGGGGCGCATTCTCGAGGCCAACGATGCATTCCTGCGCATCGTGGGATACGACCGGGAGGATCTCGCCTCAGGGCGCCTGCATCGGACCGACCTCACGCCGCCGGAATGGCGCGACCGCGACCTGCATACCGTGGCCGAATTGAAGCGGGTCGGGACGGCCCAACCATTCGAGAAGGAGTATGTGCGGAAGGACGGAAGCCGTGTGCCGGTGCTGGTCGGCGGAACCATGTTTGGGGAAGCTACGGATAATGGCGTCGGCTTTGTCCTTGATCTGACGGCTCTCAAGCGGGCCGAAGCCGAAGCCCGCGAAAACGAGCGGCGCTACCGTGAAGCCCTGATGGAACTCGCGCACGCAAATCGCGTCACCACGATGGGGCAACTAACCGCTTCGATTGCCCATGAAGTCAACCAGCCGATCGCCGCGATCGTGGCGAACGCCGAGGCCGGGTTGAATTGGCTGGAGGCCCAACCGCCAAATCTGGAGCGGGTTCGACAGACGTTCAACTGGATCACCAGTGACGGCACGCGAGCCGGCGATATCATCAGTCGGATCCGGGCGCTTATCAGGAACGCGCCCCCGCAAAAGGAGAATCTGGAGATCAACCAGGCGGTGCTTGACGTCATCGCTCTGACCCGTAGCGAAGCGTTCAAGAACGGCGTCTCGGTGCGAACGCAATTTGCCGAGGACTTGCCGCCCATTCAGGCAGATCGGGTTCAACTTCAGCAAGTGGTGCTCAACCTGATTGTCAACGCGATCGAGGCGATGGCCGCCGTCGGCGAGGGGGGACGCGAGTTGCTGATCAGCACCGGTCGGGATGCATCGGACGGCGTGCACGTCACCTTGCGGGATTCCGGTCCAGGGCTGGATCCGAAGAACGCGGAGCGCCTGTTCGAAGCCTTCTATACCACCAAGCCCACAGGTATGGGGATGGGCCTCGCCATCTGCCGCTCGATCATCGAGGCGCATGGCGGACGGATGTGGGCCGGCGCAAACGAGCCTCGGGGCGCCGTCTTCCAGTTCACCCTGCCTCTCGCGTCAGAGCAGACCACATCTCGCCCGATCAGGGCGGATGAGCCAATGGGTCTACGCTCTGCGGCTCGATGACGGCTCTGCAGTGCCCGCGCCTCTGACCGAGGCCGGTATCGATTGCAAGGTGAGGGTCGGCGCCCATGGCAGCCACGGCTCGATTGCCACCGTCACGCATGCGAACCCGCAGGCGGACCAACGCGAGGTAGTAGCAGATGAGGTGCACACGCTGCTCGTGCCGTTGGTGACGCGTAGACAACCCGAGAGCATCAGGCCTTGGGCTCATCTCGACTGAGGGGTGACGCTTCGCCGCACTGAAAATAAAGCTGTCCAAGCTGCTTATGTGACAGACATCACATAGGAAGAATTGGCAATTGAGCGATGGTCCGAATAGTCTCGTGGAATTGCATCCGGGGGGACGCAAGTGATTCCGTTTCGGCTATTTGCTTTGTTGATTTTTGCCATTGGCCTTTCCTGCGGACCGGCACATGCCGATCGGCGGGTCGCGCTTGTGATCGGCAATTCCGCCTACAAGAGCGCGCCCAAGCTCGGCAATCCCGTGAACGACGCCACCCTCGTCGGCGGCATGTTCAAGAAGGCCGGCTTCGATTCCGTGGACGTCAGGCTGGATCTCAGCGCCAGCGAGATGCGGCGCATGTTGCGTGAGTTTGCCGGCAGGACGCGCGATGCCGACGTGGCGGTCATCTACTACGCCGGCCACGGCATCGAGCTCGAAGGCACCAACTATCTCATACCAACCGACGCGACGCTGGAGACCGACGGCGACGTGCTCGATGAGACCATTCCGGTGGAGCGCGCGCTGTTCGCGGTCGAGCCTGCCAAGCAGCTGCGCCTGATCATCCTGGACGCTTGCCGTGACAATCCGTTTTCCAAGACGATGAAGCGCACGCTGGCGTCGCGCGCGATCGGACGCGGGCTCGCCAAGGTCGAGCCGACCAGCCCCAATACCATGATCGCCTTCGCCGCGAAGGCCGGTTCGACCGCGTCCGACGGTGACTCCAAGAACAGCCCGTTCGCCGTCGCTTTGGTCGAGCATCTTCCGAAGCCGGGCCTCGATCTGCGTAAGGCGTTCGGCTTCGTGCGCGACGACGTGCTCAAGAGCACCGGCTACAAGCAGGAGCCCTATGTCTACGGCTCGCTCGGCGGCGACGACGTGCCATTGGTTGCGGTCAAACCGGCCGCGACCGGGCCGCAGGCAAATCCCCAGGATGCTATTCGCAGGGATTACGAGCTCGCGCTTCAGCTCGCCACGCGCGACGCCTGGGAAGCCTTCCTGGCGCAATACCCCGAAGGTTTCTATGCCAACCTGGCCAAGGGCCAGTTGAACAAGATAGCCGCTGAAGAGACGCGCGCGTCGGCCGAGCAAAAAGCGAATGCGGCCGAGCAGCAGAAGGCAAGGCTTATTGCCGAACGCGCCCAGAAGGCCGAGCAGGACAAGGCGGCCGCGGCGGCCAAGGCCGCCGAAGAAGCGCGGATCGCGGCGGAGAAGCAGAAGCAGATCGAGCAGGCGAGGACGGAGGCGGCCGAGCAGCAGCGCAAGGTGGCCGAGGCTGCCGCGGCAAAAGCACAGGCCGAAAAGCAGGCGGCGGAGAAGGCCAAAGCTGAACTCGCCGCCAGGCAGGCCGCCGAGAAGGCGGAGCAGGCCGCAAAGCCGGCAGCCGAGCGGCAGATGCCCGAAGCGGATCAGAAAGTCGCCGCCCTTTCGCCTGCGCCGACATCGAACTTGTCCGCGGTTGACCTCACGAAGTCCCTGCAGAGCGAATTACGCCGCGTCGGTTGCCTGTCCGCCACCGCCGACGGCGACTGGAGCGCCGCATCGCAGCGCTCGCTGACGCTGTTCAACAAATATGCCGGCACCCAGTTCGACGCGAAGCTCGCCAGTATCGACGCCCTCGATGCCCTGAAAGCCAAGCCCGGACGGGTCTGCCCGCTCGTGTGCAATTTCGGCTCCAAGGCAGACGGCGATCAATGCGTGAAGATCACCTGCCGCGCCGGCTATCGCGTCGGCGATGACAATGAATGCGAGAAGATACCGGAGAAGAAGCCGGTGGCGACGCGCGAGGATTCACGGCGGCGGGATTCGGATCGAAAACAAACGGAAGCTGCGCCATCGACGCCGCAGGCCTCGGGACAGATTTATTGCAGTTCTGCCGGATGCCGGCCGGTGCAGAAGGGATGCAGGCTCGTCAACGGGCAAATCCCCGGAAGGGCCAGCCCAAATGGCGCGACCGGCGGCAACTACGAAGTCTGTAATTAGGGTATCAAGGGAATGGCCGTATAAGGCTGGGCGTTTTTCATGATTGTCTTCCGAAACCTTGCATTATTGATATTCGGTCTCTGGCTGGCCTGTGGACCGGCTCATGCCGAGAGGCGGGTCGCGCTCGTCATTGGCAATTCGGCCTACAAGAGCGTGCCGAAGCTTGCCAACCCGGTGAGCGATGCCGGCTTGATCGGCGGAATGTTGAAGAAGGCCGGCTTCGACACGGTTGACGTCAGGCAGGACTTGAACGCGCCCGAGATGCGCAAGGCGCTGCGCGAGTTCGGCGCGCGGACGCGAGATGCCGATGTCGCGGTCATCTACTACGCAGGCCATGGCCTCGAGGTGGACGGCACCAACTACCTGATTCCGATCGATGCCGCTCTCGAGACCGATACCGACGTTTATGACGAGGCGCTGCCGATCGATCGCGTGCTGGTGAGCATCGAGCCTGCCAAGCAGCTTCGGCTCGTCATTCTCGATGCCTGTCGCGACAATCCGTTTGCCAAGACGATGAAGCGCACGGTTGCCTCGCGAGCGATCGGGCGCGGGCTCGCGAAGGTCGAGCCGACCAGCCCCAACACCATGATCGCCTTCGCGGCCAAGGCGGGATCGACGGCGTCCGATGGCGATTCCAGAAACAGCCCGTTCGCCACGGCTCTTGTAGACCACCTCCCAAAGCCCGGCCTGGACCTGCGCAAGGCGTTCGGCTTCGTGCGCGATGACGTGCTGAAGAGCACCGCGAACAAGCAGGAGCCCTTCGTGTATGGCTCGCTGGGCGGCGATGACGTGCCGCTGGTTCCTGCCAAGCCGGTCGCAACCGGTCCGCAGGCAAATCCGCAGTCCGAGCTCAGGCGAGACTATGAACTTGCGCTCCAGCTCGGCACGCGGGACGGCTGGGAAGCCTTCCTGGCGCAATATCCCGAGGGGTTCTATGCGAATCTCGCCAAGGGTCAGTTGAACAAGATCGCCGCCGAGGAGACGCGCGCGACGGCTGAGCAGAAGGCGAAGGCGGCCGAGCAGGAGAAGGCAAGGCTCATTGCCGAACGCGCCCAGAAGGCCGAGCAGGACAAGGCGGCTGCGGCGGCCAAGGCCGCCGAAGAGGCGCGGATCGCGGCGGAGAAGCAAAAGCAAATCGAGCAGGCGAGGACTGAGGCGGCCGAGCAGCAGCGCAAGGTAGCCGAGGCCGCCGCAGCAAGGGCGCAGGCTGAGAAGCAGGCGGCGGAGAAGGCCAAGGCCGAGCTTGCCGCCAAGCAGGCCGCCGAGAGGGCGTCGGCGGAGCCGGCCGCAAAGCCAGCAGCCGATCGACAGCTGCCGCAGGCCGGGACCGAGACGGTGGCCGCGCTTTCGTCCGCGCCGGCATCCACGCTTTCGGCAGCCGATCTGGCGAAATCCGTGCAGAGCGAATTGCGCCGTGTCGGCTGTCTTTCGGCTGCGGCCGACGGCGACTGGAGCGCCGCATCGCAGCGCTCGCTGACGCTGTTCAACAAATATGCCGGCACCCAGTTCGACGCGAAGCTCGCCAGCATCGACGCACTCGATGCCCTGAAAGCCAAGCCCGGACGGGTCTGCCCGCTCGTGTGCAATTTCGGCTCCAAGGCAGACGGCGATCAATGCGTGAAGATCACCTGCCGCGCCGGCTATCGCGTCGGCGATGACAATGAATGCGAGAAGATTCAGGAGAAGAAGCCGGTCGCAACGCGCGAAGATTCGAGGAGGCGGGATACGGACCGGAAGCAAACAGAGTCCGCGCCGTCGACGCCGCAGGCCTCCGGGCAAATGATCTGCAACAACGCCGGATGCAGGCCGATCGCCAAGGGATGCCGGCTCGGGACGGCCAATCATCCAGCCACTCCTACGGTCAAGATACCCGCCGAAATATGCAATTGATGACGAAACACAATTTTCGGACTTCCGCCATCGGGCTCAGAGCTCTTGCTTCTCTTGTTCTTGCAAGCTGGCTCGGCTGCAGCCCGGCTGTCGCCGACAAGCGCGTCGCGCTCGTGATCGGCAATTCCGCCTACAAGAACGCGCCGCGGCTCGCGAACCCGGTGAACGACGCCGGGCTGGTCGGCGGCATGTTCAGGAATGCGGGCTTCGATACGGTCGAGATCAGGCTGGACCTCAACGCCAGCGAAATGCGGCGATCGCTACGCGATTTCGCGGCCAGGACGCGCGATGCCGACATGGCGGTGATCTATTATGCGGGCCACGGCATCGAGCTGGACGGCAGTAACTACCTCGTTCCGACCGATGCCATGCTGGAAACCGACGGCGACGTGCTCGACGAGACGATTGCGCTCGACCGCGCGCTGTATGCGGTCGAACCGGCCAAGCAGCTTCGGCTCGTCATCCTCGATGCCTGTCGCGACAATCCCTTTGCCAAGACGATGAAGCGCACCCTGGCCTCGCGCGCGATTGGTGGCGGGCTTGCCAAGGTCGAGCCGACCAGTCCGAACACGATGATCGCGTTTGCGGCCAAAGCGGGGTCGACGGCGTCCGATGGCGACTCCCGCAACAGCCCGTTTGCAGTCGCGCTGACCGATCATCTGCCAAAGCCCGGGCTCGACCTGCGCAAGGCGTTCGGGTTTGTCCGTGACGACGTCTTGAGGAAGACCGGCAACAAGCAGGAGCCGTATGTCTATGGCTCCCTGGGCGGCAGCGACGTGCCGCTGGTGCCGGCAAGGCCGGCCGCCGCAGCCGGTCCGCAGGCAAATCCACAGGACAGTGTGCGCAAAGACTACGAGCTTGCTCTTCAGGCCGGCCTGCGTGAAGCCTGGGAAGCATTCCTGCAGACCTATCCGGACGGCTTCTACGCCAACCTCGCCCGCGTGCAGTTGAAGAAGATTGCCGCCGAGGAGGATCGCACGGTGGCGACGGAGAAGGCGCGTCTGGCCGAACAGGAGAAAGTGAGGCTCGCCGCCGAACGAGCCCAGAAGGCCGAGCTGGAGAAAGCTGCCGTCGCTGCCAAAGCCGCGGAAGAAGCGAGGATCGCGGCCGAGAAGGCCAAGCAGATCGAGCAGGCCAAGGCGGAGGCGGCCGAACGCGAGCGTAGGGCGGCGGAAGCTGCCGCGGCCAAGTCGCTCGCGGAGAAGCGGGCGCTCGAGAAGGCGGCGGCCGAGATCGCGGCGAAGCAGGCCGCGGACAAGCAGGCGGCTGATGCCGAGAGCAAGAAGGTCGCTGCGCTGGCGCCGCCGCCAAGTGCTCCGCCAGCCGGCGACCTCACGAAATCCGTGCAGAGTGAATTGCGCCGTGTCGGCTGTCTTTCGGCCGCCGCCGACGGCGACTGGAGCGCCGCCTCGCAGCGCTCGCTGACGCTGTTCAACAAATATGCCGGCACCCAGCTCGACGCGAAGCTTGCGAGCGTCGACGCGCTCGATGCGCTGAAAGCAAAGCCGGGCCGCGTCTGCCCGCTCGTTTGCAATTTCGGCTTCAAGGCCGATGGCGATCAATGCGTGAAGATCACCTGCCGCGCCGGCTATCACGTCGGTGATGACAATGAGTGCGAGAAAATTCCGGAGAAGAAGCCTGTTGCGACGCGCGAGGACTCCAGGAAGCGCGACCAAGGCCGGAAGGAAGCAGAATCTGCTGCGCCGAAATCACAGGCATCCGGGCAGATGATTTGCAACAGCGCCGGATGTAGGCCGGTTGCTAAGGGTTGTCGCATCGAGCGCGATCCAAGGCCCGGGAGCGCCGGCATGTCACAGGTGGAGGTGTGCCACTGAACCTTGGAGAGTGGTGCGTTTGCGCCCTCAGCCGAATAACCCACTGGGCATGAACCGCGCGGCCGGCGAGCCGGCGACGCCAAAGGGCAAGCGCTTTTGCGCTCCATCACATGGTCACGGCGGGTGATCGCGGCTATGCCGCCTGGCGCGATGGCGGCTTCACCATCCATGACATCAGCGTTCTGCACAAACGGCACCTTCGGGCCGCATAATCTGCACGAGAACCGCCCGGGCGCGTTCCAGAGCGAGGAGACATCTTTGCGACCTACAACAATGCGGCGTCAGGGTGTTCGACGTCAAGGATGCCTTCGCACCGAAGGAGATCGCGTATTGGGTGCCGCCGACACCGAAAAAGCTCATCGACCCCCGTCCGAACGTCGCGCTCGCAGCCAAGACCTGTGACGCTTATGTCCGGCCCGACGGGCTGATGTTCGTCTCCGACTGGAACGCCGGCATGCACGTGCTGCAATATCAGGGATGAGCGGAGCAGGGTGGGTTGGCTATACCCACCATGGAATTGTAGCGCGGATGAGCGGAGCGATATCCGGGACCCTGCTGCGAGTCTGGCGCGAGCGTTCCCGGGTGTCGCTTCGCTCACCCGGGCTACAAGTATGGCGACATGCGACGCTACCCCGCCGGCATCCGCGTCTCCACCAGGCGCGCCCAGTAGGACGCGCCGTGGCCGAGGATGTTGTCGTTGAAGACATAGGCCGGGTGATGGCACTCGTTGCCTTCGCCCATGCCGACCAGGATCATCGCGCCGGGGCGCGCTTCCAGCATGAAGGAGAAGTCTTCGGCGCCCATCATGGGAATGAACTTGTCGTTGACGCGCTCGGCGCCGACGATGTCGCGGGCGACGTCGGCGGCAAGGCCGGCTTCGCGCGCGTGGTTCATCGTCACCGGATACATCCGCGTGTATTTGGTCTCCGCCGAGCCGCCATAGGCGCGCGCGACGCTGTCGGCGACCTCGCCGATGCGGCGCTCGACGAGATCGCGCACTTCAGGATCGAGCGTGCGAACGGTGCCGCCGAGCTCGGCGATCTCGGGGATGATGTTGAAGGCCGTGCCGGAGTGGAATTGCGTGATCGAGATGACGGCTGACTTCAGCGGATCGACGTTGCGCGCGACGATCGATTGCAGCGCGTTGACGATCTGTGAGCCGATCAGCACGCTGTCGATGGACTTGTGAGGACCCGCGCCGGCGTGGCCGCCCTTGCCATGGACGGTAATCTGGATGTTGTCTGAGGAGGCGAGCATCGCACCCGGCGTGGTCGCGAAATGGCCTTCGGGCAGGCCCGGCATGTTATGCATGCCGTAGACCTCCTGGATGTTCCAGCGCGTCATCAGCCCGTCCTCGACCATCGCCTTGCCGCCGCCGCCGCCTTCTTCCGCGGGCTGGAAGATCACGACCGCGCTGCCGTCGAAGTTGCGCGTCTCGGCGAGATATTTGGCGGCACCGAGCAGCATGGCGGTGTGGCCGTCATGGCCGCAAGCGTGCATCTTGCCGGGGACCTTGGAGGCGTAGGCGACGCCGGAGGTCTCCATGATCGGCAGCGCATCCATGTCGGCGCGCAGGCCAATGGTCTTGCCCGAGGCGGACTTGCGGCCTCGGATCACGCCGACGACGCCGGTGCGGCCGATGCCCGTCACCACCTCGTCGCAGCCGAACTCGCGCAACTTGTCGGCGACGATGCCGGCGGTGCGGTGGACGTCGTATTGCAGCTCCGGGTTCTCGTGGAAGTCATGGCGCCAGGCGGCCATTTCGTCGGAGAGGGCGGCAACGCGGTTGACGATGGGCATGAGGGCTCCGTCTCTGTTGTTGTTCGGAATCTTTGTGGTGGCTCCCCGGGTATCGCTGCGCTCACCCGGGCTACGGACGTGACTCTCAGCTCTCCCCGAACACGCGCTTGAAGATCGTGTCGACGTGTTTGAGGTGATAGCCGAGGTCGAACTGCTCCTCGATCTCGGCGTCGGTGAGATATTTCTTCACTTCCGCGTCCTTCTTCAGGAGCTGGAGGAAGTCGCCTTCGCCGCGCCAGACCGGCATGGCGTTGCGCTGCACCAGCTTGTAGGCGTCCTCACGGCTCGCGCCCTTCTGCGTCAGCGCCAGCAGCACGCGCTGCGAATGCACGAGGCCGCCGAGACGGTCGAGGTTCTTCTGCATGTTGGCGGGGTACACCAGCAGCTTGTCGATCAGGCCGGCGAGGCGCACCAGCGCGAAGTCGAGCGTCACGGTCGCATCGGGGCCCATCATGCGCTCGGCGGAGGAGTGCGAGATGTCGCGCTCGTGCCAGAGCACGACGTTTTCCAGCGCCGGCGTCACATAGGCGCGCACCATGCGCGACAGGCCGGTGAGGTTTTCCGACAGCACCGGGTTGCGCTTGTGCGGCATCGCGGAAGAACCCTTCTGCCCCTCGGAGAAGAACTCTTCGGCCTCCAACACCTCGGTGCGCTGCATGTGGCGGATCTCGACGGCGATGCGCTCGACCGAGGCGGCGATCACGCCAAGCGTCGAGAAATACATCGCGTGGCGGTCGCGCGGGATGACCTGCGTCGAGATCGGCTCGGGGACGAGGCCCATGGCCTTCGCCACATGCTCTTCCACGCGCGGATCGATCTGCGCGAAGGTGCCGACCGCACCTGAGATGGCGCAGGTCGCGACCTCCTTCCGCGCCGCGATCAGGCGTTCCTTGGCGCGCGTGAATTCAGCATAGGCATAAGCGAGCTTGAGGCCGAAGGTCACAGGCTCGGCATGAATGCCGTGGCTGCGGCCGATGGTCGGCGTCATCTTGTGCTCGAAGGCGCGCTTCTTCAGTGCCGCCAGCACCTTGTCGAGGTCGGCAAGCAGCAGGTCGGCGGCGCGGGTGAGCTGGACGTTGAGGCAGGTGTCGAGCACGTCGGAGGAGGTCATGCCCTGATGCACGAAGCGGGCCTCGGGGCCGACGATCTCGGCCAGATGGGTGAGGAAAGCGATGACGTCGTGCTTGGTCTCGCGCTCGATCTCGTCGATGCGGGCGACGTCGAAAGTGGCGTCCTTGGCCTTGGCCCAGACCGTCCTGGCGGCCTCCTTGGGGATCGTCCCGAGCTCGGCGAGGGCGTCAGCCGCATGCGCCTCGATCTCGAACCAGATCTTGAACCGGGTCTGCGGCTCCCAGATCGAGGCCATTTCCGGGCGGGTATAGCGGGAGATCATCTGGCGACTCCAGAAAGGTGGGCGGGCGACCCAAGAGGGCGCTAGCCAAAATGCTTTTTACGCCGTGATTTAGCAGAGCGGTGAGGGCGAAACAAACGGCGGGGCAAGGTAGCGGGGGATGATTGGATTGGACCGCGTCATCGGCCCGGCCCGCGGCGGGGCGATGGTCGGCCGGTCCCAAGGGGGCCCAAATATTAACTGTCAATCACGGATCATTGACTGACAGATATTGAAATCTGTCATCAGGACGTGTATATCCGTCCTCGGACGCTCCGATTGGGCGTCTGGCGGCAGCCCTAGCACCCGACATCCGAAACAAGCGCGGATCGAGGGTCGTAATTGAACAATGGGCACCGCCGACGAATGGAGACTTACGACAATGACGACCGAAATCATCAATTTGACCGGGACGATTGGGCACTGGCTCAATTTACTGGTGGCGCGCCAGATCGCGGCGCAGGCTGCAAAACTGCCTCATTAAGGCGAGAGCTTTCCGAAACGACCGGCACGGGCGCTTCGGAAGCAGCTCCATCGCCGGGTAACTGAGCCCTCAACGGGAACATGGTGCTGGCATGAACGAAGCCGTTATCTTGACGCCGGAGCGGATCCTCGAAGTCACCGAGGACGTGCTGCGGCGTTACGGACTCGCCAAGGCCACCGTGGTCGACGTCGCCCGTGCGCTCGATGTGAGCCACGGCAGCGTCTATCGCCACTTCCCGAGCAAGGCCTCGCTGCGCGAGGCCGTCGCCAAACGCTGGCTGGACCGCATCGACGCGCCGTTGCGGGCGATCGCCGGGGAGCAGGGTCCGGCGCCGGTGCGGCTCGACCGCTGGCTGCGCACCCTGTTCGCCGCCAAGCGTTCGCGCGTGCTCGACGACCCCGAGATGTTCGAGACCTATCTGACCCTGGCGCGCGAGGCCTGCGCAGCCGTCAGGTGTCACAAGGACACCATGATCGACCAGATCGCGTCGATCCTGACCGACGGCGTGAAGCAGGGCGTGTTCGAGGTGGGCGACGTCAAGGCCACCGCGCGTGCCATCTTCGATGCCACCGTCCGCTTCCACCATCCGGCCCACGCCGACGAGTGGAAAGACGCAGATCTCTCCGCGCGCGTCGATGCGACGCTGGCGCTGCTGTTGCGCGGATTGAAGGCGGCCTAGCGCGACACCGCCCCTGCAAAGCGCGTAACCGCCAATTCAGGCTTTTGCCTTGCGCAAAAGCGCGTCCCCGCGAAGGGACGGCGAGGAAGTCGCTTGTCTCCGCGCGTGAAAAGCGGCGTCGGACGATGGGACAACCGGCGGGCTCTCCGGGTATGCATTGACCGCGATCTCGACAGCGTCCTTTGACCGTCTCCGAAGGCGGTAGAATGTAAGCTCCTGATCAAGCACGGGGCAGCGGAAATGGACGACGGCCGTATCCGGCAAGCGGCAGAGTTCGTCGATGAGCTCGCCTACGGTGATGAGCGGAGGATCGACGATTGTACGGTGCATAGCCTTACTCATGGCGTAACTCCTTCACTTCGCAACTAACCACATTGCGATGGTGTCGGTTCCATTGTGCTCGGCTACAGCGGTGGATAAGTGCGAACTGCGCGCCGGCGAGCTAGAGCGCCGATCTCAACCGCAAGCTGCGCAACTGCAATATGCCGAACGGATCTTCGTGCCGGGCCAGCTTGCGATATGTCGCAAGGTCGTCAAGCGTCGGACCTTCGCCGCGTCTGACATTCGCGCCCGCAATCGCTCCAACCGGAATCGACGTGCCGAGGCCTGCGTAGAGATAGTTGTCGCCGAAAGCCTTCTTGAGCGCGGCAAAGGTCGGCTCACCGGTGCAATGTCCCGGGGCTATGCTGTCGACCTTGAACCTGTCCTTCAGAGCGGTGACGACTTTTGCGATAGCCTTGTCAGGCGCGACGACGAGATGAAATCCTCCCGCGATGAGATGAATCCTGGGATTGATACCGGTCGCCGCTTCGACGATGCGCTCGATCCCGGGGTGCGAGCAACCGACCAGAAGAACTACGCCGTCGGCCGTGTTGACGGCCAAAGACAGCTCCTTGAGTTCTCTCGTCCCGGGCGTGTCGGAGATCAGCGAAATAAGCGTGATACCAGGAACAATCTCGGTCGTTTGATCGATCAGTTCGAAGTTTGCGTGGGCCCACGCCGTGCCGAACTTCATCACCGCGGGAGGCTTGCCTGCATAGTACCGCATCTCCGGCGGCAAGCCCTCGTCTTTCCGGTAGAAGCCGGAAGGCAGAGACGAGCCGTAGACGCCAAATCCTTCCTTTGGCGCGTAGATCTTGACGGTCGGATTGATGCTCAGGAGGTAGGACAAACCCGCCATATGATCGGAGTGGCGATGCGAAAGAACGACAAAGTCGAGGTCCGAGAGATCAACTCCCTTGGCCTTCACGTTCGCCGCGAAGATTTCGGGGTCGTTACCCGTATCGAACAAGATGCGTTTTCCCGCGATTTCGACCAGGGCGGAGAAACCCCAGTCCTTTGTCATCGCGTCATTTGTGCCGAAGGCGTCATAAAGAATGGTGATCTGGTCTTTCGCCTCAGTTGCCGCGCTTTCGGTGGGTCCGGTCGCGAAAACGCTGAAGGCGATCAGTGCTGCAAGAAGACTGTCCCTGATGTTCATGGAAGCGTCTCCTGTTGTCGTGCAAGACATACAACGGGAACGAGGGCGGCCTTCGGGAGCCGTCCAAACTGGCTCACGTTGAAAGATCGGAGCCGGACACACATCCACTGGCGGCTTGGTGCTGGATGCCGTGCCTGTGATGGAGCCTAGCACAATCTGAGAGCGACTTGGAGATCTTCATTGGGGTGGCCAGCCGGGAACCAGATATTCTCGGCGCATTAAACGGCTTGCCACCAAGCTCTAGATCTTCGTCAGCCCACAACTGGCTGCCAGCCGTACCAGCTGCGCATCCGTGCGCGCGCCGGTCTTGGTCTTGATCAGATAGTGATAGTTCTGCACCGTCTTGACGCTGAGATTGAGATGCGTCGCGATCTGCTCGGTGGTGGCGCCGCCGGCGAACTGGCGCAGGATCTCGATCTCGCGTTCTCCCAGTTGATCCAGCGCCGAACCCGCCGACAGGCTGTCCTCTGCCAAAATATGCGCGATGTCGTCGCTCATGGCGCGTTCGCCGCGCGCAACGCTGCGGATCGCGGACACGACCGCGGACGGCTCGCTGCTCTTGGTGACGAAGCCGCTGGCGCCGGCACTGAAGGCGGCTTTCACCAGCACGGCCTCGTTGTGCATGGTGAAAACGAGGATCCGCGCCCGCGGGCTGCGCGCGCGGATGTTGCGGATCGCCTCCAGCCCGCTCGCGCCGGGCATCGAGATATCGAGCACGACGACATCAGGATCGCGCGCCTTGAAGGCGCTATAGGCATCCGCGGCGTTGTCGGCTTCCGCCACGACATGCAGATCGCCCTGGCTTTCCAGCAGGCGCCGGTAGCCTTGCCGCACGATCGGATGGTCGTCGACCAGCAGCACGGAGATTCCTGTTGCCGCAATCTCGATCATCCCGGCCTCACGAGGCGAGCGGAATGGTGGCGGCGACGCTGAGGCCGCGATTGGCCGGCAGGATCGACAATGATCCGCCGGCCGCAGCGAGGCGCTCGCGGATGCCGGTGAGGCCGAAGCCGGCCGACCGCGCCACGCGAGCCGCATCGCCGCCGCCATCGTCCTCGACACGGATCAGCAATGCATCGTCGTCGCCCGTGCGCCGCTCGATGCGCAGGGAAATCTCGCGTGCCGCGCCGTGGCGCAACGCGTTGGTCAGGCATTCCTGCGCGACGCGATAGGCGGTGGTGGCGGCCGGGCCGCTGATGTCGGTGAGGTCGCCCCTGAGATCGAGTTGGATCGTCGGCCGCGCGGCGCTCTGCGAGCGCCAGCTATCCACCAAATTCACGAGGCTCGCCTCCAGTCCAAGCTCCGCGGGCAGGGGATTGCGCAGGCGCTTCAGCGCGTCGCGCAGCGAGGCCATCAGATGATGCGTGGCCTGCGAGATCATCCGCGCGTCCTGCGCGATGCCGTTGTCCTTGTCCCCCTTCGTGCTCGCCGTCTCGATGGTGTTGACGAAGGCGAGGATGGCCGAGAGATTCTGCCCGAACTCGTCGTGCAGCTCGCGGGCGAGCGCGCGGCGCTCGTCGTCGCGGATCTCGATCAGGCGCCGCGTCAGCGCCGCGCGCTGTTCGGTCGCTTCCTCCAGCCGGCCGCCGAGCTCGCCGACGGCGCTGCCGATCATCGCCAGCTCCATCGACCGGAAGCGCGGCAGTTTCGTGCGATACTGACCGCGCGCCATGCGCTGCAAGGCGGTCACGATCGTGCGCGCCGGCGCCAGCGCATGCGCGATCGCGAGCGAAGCCAGCAGCGCGATCGCCGCCGCCATCAAAAGCGCGATGTCGATCACGTTGAGGATGTACTCCCAGGCGAGCGAGATGGCGGCCGCGGCATCCGGCGTCGCGACCACCGTTCCGGCGGTCGCCGCGCGGGGACTGACCGGCCGTATCACTTCGGCGTGGCTGCCGAGGAAGGTCGGCACAATCGATGCGAACCAGCGCGGCGGCGTCTTGCCCAGCCCCTCGCTCTGGCCGCAGAGCGGCTTTTCGAATGCGATGGCCGGTTGGAACTCGACGCAGACGCCGGGCGAGATCAGCTTCATCGTCTCCAGCGTGCGCCACTCCGGAACCGGCAGAAGCTGCTCGCGTGTTCTGCTGCTGCGCAACAAGAATTCATGCCAGTACAGCGCCTGAAGCGCCTGGGCGACCCGCTGCGCCGAGGCCGCAGTCGCCCGGTCTACGCTGCGATAAGCGTCGAACGTGGCCCAGACGGTCGCCGCGCCTAGGCAGAGCGCGACGATGAGAAACAGACGGGCGACAAGCTGAAGCACAAGGCGCATGCGATCACCCCAAAGTTTGATAAGGTCAGCCTAACAACGCCGCCGCGCCTTGCCAATTGCGAGGCTCGCCAAGACGGCAGCTCGGGCAAATTTCCCAAGCCGGATTGGGCATGGCTCTTTGGACCGGGCGCGGCGGCTTTGATCTAATGGGCGGGAAATCGCGGCAGGCCAATCTTTACAGGCCAGGAGCAGTGCAGCATGAGTTCGATGACGATTGGACCGATCGCAGGGCCTGCTGCCGACCCATCCGAGCGTAGCGCGCTCCTGTTCTGGATGATCTTCACCGGGCTTTCGATCTTCGCCGTCGTGCTGCTGTGGCGCTTCGGCCTGATCCGTCTGATGCTGACCTCGGATCGGACCTACATTTCCAGCGTGATCGCGCTGCTCTATGTCCTCACCTGCGGTCACTGCTTCCTGCGCACGCGGGCAATTGCCCGCGAGGGCGCGGCAGCCCGGCGCTGCCGCGCGGTGCTCGCGGCGCCCGAGGGCGGCAGGGCGCTCGACGCCGGCGGGGCCGCGCTGCCGCGCGGGCTGGTGCGGGACCACATCGAGAGCCTCGTGACCAAGGCCACGGCGCAGGACTACCGCCCGGTCGACCAGACGCTATTGCTGCGGACGCTCGCCGACCGGCTGCGCGGCTCCAACGGCTTCGGGGCCTTCGTCTCGGACACGCTGATGAAGCTCGGCCTGCTCGGCACCATCGTCGGCTTCATCATCATGCTGGCGCCGATCGCGGGGCTCGATGCCGCCGACAAGGTCGCGATGCGATCCTCGATGGGGCTGATGAGCGACGGCATGGCGGTCGCGATGTACACGACGCTGGCGGGCTTGGTCGGCTCGATCCTGGTCCGCATCCAGTATTACATGCTGGACGCCGCGACCCAGCGGGTGTTCTCGGACGCGGTGGTGCTGACCGAGACCTATGTGACGCCGGTGCTGGAGCGCAAGGGTTCTGGAATCAAGGGTTCTGGAATCATGGGTGCCGGAACTCAGTCATGATGGATGATTTCGGTCTCTATCCGCGCGAGGAGCCGTTCGATCCCCTGGGCGTGATGTTGTTCAAGGCGCTCCAGGTGATCGCTTTCCTGTTCTTCCTCGCGCTGCTCGCGGTCTCGCCCGACGCCAAGGACGGCAAGATCGACTCCAAGGCCGAGTTCATGATCACGCTGGACTGGCCGGACAGCCATCCCGACGATCTCGACCTGTTCGTGCAGGATCCCGTGGGCAATATCGCCTGGTATCGCCACCGCGAGGCCGGCTTCCTGACGCTCGACCGCGACGACCGCGGCGGGGCCAACGACTTCATCATGGTCAACGGCAAGAAAATCGCCTCGCCGATCCGCGAGGAGATCGTCACGGTGCGCGGCATCGTCGCCGGCGAATACACTGTCAATGTCTCACATTTCGTGGCCACGACCGGCGAGCCGGTCCAGGCCAACGTGAAGGTGCAGAAGCTCAATCCGACCGCGCAGGTGATCTTCGACAACAAGTTCACGGTCGATCACACCGGCGACGAGAAGACCGCGGTACGGTTCCGGCTCGACGCCGAGGGCAAGGTCGTCAATGTGGACCAGCGGCCGAAATCGCTGCTGGAGACCTTTCGCAGCAGTTGGCGCAACGGCGGCGATCTGGACCCGAAGACCGGGGTGAGGGTGCGCCGTGAGTAATCTGCAAACGGTCATCCTCACGCTGTCGGTCGCCTACGCCGTCATCGGCGCGCTATTGCTGGTCGTGCTGGTTTATGCGCGGCTGCATTGGTCGCTGAAGGCGGTTGCGGTGGTCGTGACCAGCGCCTTCTATGTCGTCAGCTTCACGGAAATGCGTGGGCTGCTCGGTTGGGCCAGCGCCGACCGGCTGCCGACCTCCTTCAAGCTGCTCCAGGCCCGCATTGTCGAGCCGCATTCGCTGGAGGGCGATCCCGGCTCGATCTATCTGTGGGTCGAACAGCTCGACGAGGACAATCGCCCGAGCGGCATCCCCCGGGCGTTCCGCATGCCCTACAACGACAGGCTGGCCGACAAGACCCATGCCGCACAAAACGAGATCGCGTCGGGACATCTTCAGGGCGGGCGCGCTGCCGATTTCGGCGGCGGCGACGGCAGCCTCATCGACATGGTCCGGGAATATGTGACCCCCAAGACCATCATGGAGACGAGCGGAGGCGATTCCTCGACCGGCGAATTCGCTGCGCCGCCGGTCGGCGCGCAAGGCGCCGTGTTCACGCCGCTGCCGCCGCCCCGGATGCCGCCGAAGGACGAGCAATAGGCCGTTCACCATCGCCGTAGGGCCCCGCTGGAAAACGGACCCGCGCCGGCGCATCTTGACGTCCCTCAATTTGGCCTTATCGGCTTCCGATAAGACCTTTGGGGTGGAGGGTGCGTGCTTCTCGCTGTCTTCTCGGATATCCACGGCAACCGGCAGGCGTTCGAGGCGTGCCTGAAGGTCGCGCGGGCGCGTGGCGCCGAGCGATTCATCCTGCTCGGCGATTTCGTCGGCTATGGCGCCGATCCGGAATGGGTGGTGGATACCGCGATGGAGCTGGTTGCCCAGGGCGCCGTCGCCGTCCGCGGCAATCATGACCAGGCGGTGAATTCCTCGGCCGAGACGATGAATGCCGAGGCGCAAGTCGCGATCGAATGGACGCGCGGCCGGCTCGACACGGCGCAGCGGCGGTTCCTGGCGGAATTGCCGATGCTGGTTGAGGACGGCGATCGCCTGTTCGTGCATTCGGAAGCCTCCAGCCCCCGAAGCTGGCACTATGTCCGATCGACGGCGGACGCCGCCAAAAGCCTGATCGCGACGCCAGCCCATGTCACGTTCTGTGGCCACATCCACCGCCCGGCGATCTATTCGATGTCGGTGACGGCGAAGATGACGGGACTCGTGCCCAAGACCGACGTCTCCGTACCGCTGCTGCGCGGGCGGCAATGGCTTGCGGTGCTCGGCTCGGTCGGCCAGCCACGCGATAGCGATCCATCCGCGGCTTTCGTTCTGTTCGACACGGTCTCGTGTCAGATCACCTATTGCCGCGCGCCCTACGATGTCGAGACGGCCGCGAACCGGATCCGCGAAAACGGCCTGCCGCATTGGCTCGCCGACCGGCTGTCGCAGGGGCGCTAGAGGCCGATGCCGAAACCCCTCGTCAAATCAGGCGCAGAGATCGACGGCTACACCATCGGCGAATGCGTCCATGCCGGTGGCATGGCGACGCTGTGGACGGTCACCCATCCCGGCATCGACGTGCCGCTGCTGATGAAGATTCCGCGGGTGTCGGAGGGCGAGGACCCCGCGGCGATCGTTTCCTTCGAGATGGAGATGATGATCCTGCCGCGGCTTGCCGGGCCGCACGTGCCCGCATGCTTCGGTACCGGCGATTTCGCCCACCAGGCCTATGTCGTGATCGAGCGCATCTGCGGGACCACGCTCTACAAGCGGCTGCCCGACCTGCCGCTGCCGTATGACGAGGCGCGGCAACTCGTCGCCAGGATCGCGACGGGGCTCGCGGATTTGCACCGGCAGAATGTGATCCATCACGACATCAAGCCGAGCAGCATCATGTTCCGCGAGAGCGGCGAGGCGGTGCTGATCGACTATGGCCTGTCGCACCACAACCATCTGCCCGACCTGCTGCAGGAGGAATTCCGCCTGCCTTACGGCACCGCGCCCTACATGGCGCCGGAACGGCTGTCAGGGGTGCGCGACGATCCGCGCAGCGATCTGTTCTCGCTTGGCGTGCTGCTCTATTTCTTCACGACCGGCGATCGTCCCTTCGGCGAGGGTGAGACGCTGCGTGCGATGCGGCGCAGGCTGTGGCGCGATCCGTACCCGCCGCGCCGCTTGCGCGCCGACTATCCGCCCTGGCTCCAGGAGGTGGTGCTGCGGTGCCTCGAGATCGAGCCGGTGTGGCGCTATCCGACGGCGTCACAGCTCGCGTTCGATCTCGCCCATCCGGGCCAGGTCAAGCTCACCACGCGTTCGGAGCGGCTGAAGCGGGATCCTCTCAGCGTCGCCTGGCGCCGCCGGTTCAACCAGGGTGTCATGCAGCCGCGCGCCAAAGCAGATGTCGCAGAGCAGATCGCATCGAGTCCGATCGTTGCAGTCGCGCTCGATACGGCGGAAGGCGAGCCGGAGTTGAACGAGGCCCTGCGCATGACGACGGAACGCATTCTCGCCACGCTGCCGTCGGCGCGGCTCGCCTGTCTCAACGTGCTGAAGCTCAACCGCATCGCGCTCGACAGGACGCTGGATGAGCAGGGCTCCAACAAGCATATCGACCGGTTGGTGGCGCTCAGGCACTGGGCCACGCCGCTCAAGCTGGATGAAAGCCGGCTGTCGGCTCACGTGCTGGAAGCCGTCGATCCCGCCGCGGCCATCCTCGAGTTTTGCGAGGTCAATCACGTCGACCATGTCATCATCGGCGCGCGGCAGGGCTCGTTCAGGCGCATGCTGCTCGGCAGCGTCTCGGCCAAGGTGGCCTCGGAAGCGGCCTGCACCGTCACCGTGGTGCGGCCGCCGCGAATGGCCGCGGATGCCGGCGCGGCTGCCGGATAGGGCCGCGCTCTGAATCCTGGAAGGTTCAGGCCGCGTGGGCGGTGTGGACGGAGCGCTTGCGGCGGATCGGCCAGGAGAATTGCGGGCCGGGCTCACCGTGGTCCGCGCTGCCGCCGAAGAACTGGATGATCTCGCGGCAGGGCTCGCAGTTGAAGAGGTTACGCGACGCTGATGCCTTGGTCATTTCCTTCAGGCAGTTCGGGCATTGCGGCTTCATGAGCTTAGTCCAGAAAAGAATTCAATGCCGGCGCGGTGACCGGAGCGGGTGATCCCGGTCCGCCGTCTCGGGCCCGGTGTGGTCGCGCATCTCGCCTTCGGTGCGTTCGAGCCGACCGAAGAAATAGTCGAGGTCAGGATGCGGGCGCCGCGGGATGCGGCACCTGCGCCTCGGCTGACGCTTCACGAGCGCGATCTGCATGGGTTCAGGCCCGATACCAGTCGCGACGGGCGATGCGGGCCGAACCTGCCGAGACCTTCACCGGTCCGGCCGATGGACCAAACACAACAAACGCACTGAAACCAAGCCACAACGCCACGCCAGTCCAAACCAGGGTCGTCGTCATGATGTGCTCCCGCGAAAACAGGCAAGAATCACTTGCAAGAATCACTAGCGGTGATTTGCGCGAATCAGGGAAGTCCGGAGGAGTACGGATCAAGGTTGCAAGTTTAGGCATTGCGCGTCGCAACACCGGTAGAAGCCGCACCTTTGCGAAAGGCTGCGCGAGAGGCCTCAGATCGCTTCGCCGCGTGCGCCTGCGGCCGCGTTGCGGATCGCGGCAATGTTGCTCTTGTAGGCCTCCAGCGTGCCGCCCCTGAACACGGAGGTGCCGGCGACGAAGGCGTTGGCGCCGGCCGCGGCCAAGGGACCCGCGACGTCCGGGCCGACGCCGCCATCGACCTCGATGTCGATCGGCCGGCCTGCCGTCATCGCGCGGATGTCGCGGATCTTGCCGATCGCGGAGGGGATGAAGGCCTGGCCGCCGAAGCCGGGATTGACCGACATCACCAGCACGAGGTCGACCAGGTCCAGGACGTATTCGAGCGCGCTGATCGGCGTGCCCGGATTGAGCGAAACGCCGGCCTTCTTGCCGAGCGCGCGGATCGCCTGGAGCGAGCGGTGCAGATGGGGACCTGCCTCCGCGTGCACGGTGATGTGGTCGCAGCCGGCTTTCGCAAAGGCCTCGAGATAGGGGTCGCAGGGCGAGATCATCAGATGCGCGTCGAAGATCTTCTTGGTGTGCGGGCGCATCGCCTTGATGATGTCAGGGCCATAGGAGATGTTGGGAACGAAGTGCCCGTCCATAGCGTCGAGGTGGATCCAGTCGGCGCCGGCGGCGTCCACTGCGCGCACCTCCTCGCCAAGCTTGGAGAAATCCGAGGCCAGGATCGAGGGCGCGATTGCCAGGGAGCGGGGGGCGAAGGCTTGGGTCATGGCGCGGTTTCCCGTGGCGGCCGTGAAAGATGGACTCGCCTAACATGGGCCTCTCAGCCGGGCAATGCAGGGGCCGCGTGCTTCCTGTGGGCGGAAATTTCTGCCGCGACCGGCATGAATTGCCGGTGTTCCCGAGCCGAGTAAAGCGCCGTGAAGGCGGATTTCATTGAGCTTTTTGCGCTGGCACGGCGCTTGCTGACTTCACCTCCAGGACATTGGCCGCGGCATGCCGCATCGGTTGGAGTTGTTGCAATGTTGTTTGCCCTTGGTGCCGTATCGAGTGCGCTCGACGCGATCCAGTCGCTGACGAAGTCGAAATCGTCCTCGTCGACCCAGAAGACCGGGTCTTCGCAAGGCGCGACCAATCCGTTCGCGATCGACAGCAGCAGCAGCAGCAGCACGACGAGCGCTGCGACCTCGTCGGTCAATTCAGGCAATCGCCCGCAGATCGCGCCGGAGACGATGAGCGCGCTGCTCGCCGCGCAGAGCCAGTCTTCGGACAGTATGAGCGGCGTAGCCAGCTCGACCTCGTCGAACTCCACGTCCTCGACGTCGACGAGCCGCGACGCCGCGCTGAAGGATCTGTTCTCGCAGATCGACGGGGACGGCGACGGCAAGATCACCAAGTCCGAATTCGAGAACGCGCTGGGGGCTGGTGGCACCAACACGGCGCAGGCTGACGACGTGTTCTCCAAGCTGGATTCGAACTCCGACGGTAGCGTCAACCTCGACGAGATGTCGAAGGCGCTGAAGAGCGGCCATCGCGGTCACCATCACGCGCAAGGTGCGGGCGACGCCTCCGGCAGCGGTTCGGATTCCTCCTCGCAGTCCAGCGGCGGCTCGACCTCGACCTCGACAACGGGCGCCGACGGCTCGACCACCACCACCGTCACCTATGCCGACGGCTTCAAGATGTCGACGACGGTCCCGGGCGCCTCCAGCTCTTCAAACGGGACGGGCGCCGGCAATTCACCCTATGACTGGTTCGGGCAGATGATGCAGCGCCAGGCGCAGGCTTCGGCGGGATCAACGGCTTCATCGATGTCGATGAGCGTGTAGCCGTGCCCACTGCTAGCCGGCATATTCGTGAGTGATGTCACGAAAGACATACCGATCACGGATTTCGTGGTTGAAGAACGTACCCTTTGAGCGCGCATTCTTGAACGCGGCGGCGACCTCGGGCGGAACGTCCTCGTAGACATAGAGGCGTCCGCTGACGAAAGTCACCTTCAGCTCGCGCGTGTCGGGCCCGTAGCGGAAAAAGCGGATCACGGAAGACGGCATGGCGGTGCACCTTGGTCCGTCAGGATAACGCCGTGTCCGCCGTTTCGTTTCTAGCCGAACCGATCCTTCCACGCCGGCTGCGCGCCGGCAAACGGCAGGGCCGTCGCATTGTAGACGCCGCGTGCGATTGCGCGCGCGACCACGTTGGCGGCGACTGTGCCGAGCTCGGTGAGGCCGACCAGCGGCTCGATCGGCTTCTCGCCAGTCGCGGCGGCGAACAGCACGTCGCCGTCGGTCGGGGCATGCACCGGATAGATCGCACGGGCAAACCCGGTATGCGCGATCATCGCAAGCCGCTTGGCTTGGGCCTTGGTCAGCGTGGCATCGGTGACGACGAGGCCGATCGTGGTGTTCTCACGCGCGCTCGCGGCGGGCCCGCCCTTGATGCGCATCGCCAGCATGTCCGGCGTGAACGCGGACGGCAGGCCGCGCCCGCCGAACTCGCCGTTCTCCTCGAACGGCGCAGCCCAGAACCACGGCCCTTCGCCGACGGTCGTGCTGCCGACCGCGTTGACGACCATGATCGCGGCGACCTTGACGCCGTTGGCCAGGACCGCGGAAGCCGACCCGAGTCCGCCCTTGAAGGTCGCGGTGGTGGCACCGAGGCCTGCGCCGACGCTGCCCAGCGCGAAATCGTGGCTTGCGGCCAAGGCTGCGGCGTAGCCGAGATCGCGATAGGGCGCGAAGCGCCCCCAGGCCTTGTCGCCACCGTTGAGCAGGTCGAATACGATCGCGCCCGGCACGATCGGAATCACCGCCTCGCGAATCCGCAAGCCGCGGCCTTGTTCGGCGAGCCAGGCCTGGATGCCGCCACCGGCCTCGATCCCAAAGGCGGAGCCGCCGGACAGCGCAATCGCATCAACGCGATCGACGGTGCTGGCGAGGTCGAGCAACGCGTCTTCGCGCGTGCCGGGTCCGCCGCCGCGAACGTCGATTGCCGCAACCGCGGGGGCATCGAAGATGATCGCGGTCGCGCCCGAGGCGAGTTTCGCATCGTGAGCATGGCCGACGCGGACGCCGGCGATATCGGTGAGAAGGTTTTTCAAGGCGGCTCCGCAGGCTGAAAGGCGTCCGCTTCAGCGATATCGCAGGGACGCCGCAGGCTCAACCGGCGAGCGCGGTCCTGAGCATCTTGGCAAGCTCGGACTTGCGGTAGGGCTTGGCCAGCAGCAGCACGCCGGAATCGAGCCGGCCGTGATGGACGATGGCGTTCTCGGTGTAGCCCGAGGTGAACAGCGTCTTCAAGTCGGGGCGGCGGCGGGCCGCCTCATCGGCGAGCTGGCGGCCGTTCATGCTGCCCGGCATGATGACGTCCGTGAACAGCAGGTCGATGTCCTTGTCGGCGTCGATGATGATGAGGGCTTCGGCCGCGTTGGCGGCTTCGAGGGCGGCATAGCCGAGGCTCTTGATCTGGGTCACGACGTATTGCCGCACCAGCGTGTCGTCCTCGACGATCAAGATCTTCTCGTCGCCGCCGGTGATGGGTACGTTCTGCAGCGCCTCGAACTCGGTCTCCTGCACGCCGCTCGAGCGCGGCAGGTAGATTTTCACGCTCGTGCCGTGGCCTTCCTCGCTGTAGATCTTGATGTGGCCGCCGGACTGCTTGACGAAGCCGAACACCATGCTGAGCCCGAGGCCGGTGCCCTTGCCGACCTCCTTGGTGGTGAAGAAGGGGTCGAACACCCGGTCGATCAACTCCGGCGGGATTCCGGAGCCGGTGTCGCTGACCGCGATCATCACATAATTGCCGGCCACCACGTCGGGATTCATGCTGGCATAGCCGTCGTCGAGGAAGATGTTGCGGGTCTCCAGCACCAGCGTGCCGCCGTCGGGCATGGCATCGCGCGCGTTCAGCGCGAGATTGAGAATCGCGGTGGAGAGCTGACCCGGGTCGATCAGTGCCGGCCACGCATCCTCGGTGAGCTGCGGCATGATGGTGATCTGCTCGCCGAGGGTGGGATGCAGGAGCTTTGCGGCCTCGAGCGTCAATGCGTTGACGTCGATTTCGCGCGGCTGGAGCGGCTGCTTGCGGGCGAAGGCGAGCAGATGCTTGGTCAGTTGCGCGCCGCGCTCGGCGGCATCATCGATCAGCTTGGTGATGGCGGCGAGCTCGGGACGGTCAGCGACCGCGTCCGCCAAAATGCCGATCGTGCCGGTGATGACGGTCAGCACATTGTTGAAGTCGTGAGCGACACCGCCGGTTAATTGACCGATGGAATCCATCTTCTGGACGTGCCTGAACTGGGCCTCGGCGGCCTGCTTCTCGGTGAGGTCGCGGCCGATGAAGAAATGGCGCTTGACCGGCTCGGACCAGGTGCCCATCCAGTTCAGCGTGACCTCGTGACCATCGTAGTGGTAGTAGCGCGCCTCGAAGCTCCGCTTGACCGCGCCACGCCGTGCCGCGCGCATCTCGTCGCGCGTCTTCTGGAGGTCATCAGGATGAATAAACTCGGTGGCGCTGTGCCCGATCATGTCGTCCGGGCTCAAGCCGAGGATGGTCTTCACGCTCGGGCTGACCTGGATGAAATTGCCAAAACCGTCGGTGACCAGGATCAGGTCCTGCGAGGTCTCGAAGATGCGCTGCCGCTCCTCGACCTCGCGGCGCAGTTTTTCCCGTGACTGCTTCTCTTCCGTGATGTCGTGGGCGATCTTGGAGGCGCCGATGATCTCTCCGTTGGCTGATTTCAGCGGAGAAATATTGAGGACGACGTCGAGCGGACGGCCGTCCTTCCGCATGCGGACCGTTTCGTGCTGGGCGATGGCTTCGTTGCCGCCGACCCGGTTCAGGATACCCCTGACCTCGGCCTTGCGGTCCTCCGGCACGATGATGTCGATCGGCTGGCCGATGGCCTCCGCGGCGGTATAGCCGAACAGGTGTTCGGCGGCCTTGTTCCAGCCCGTGATGACACCGTCGAGCGTCTTGGTGATGATGGCATCATTGGCGGATTCGACAACGGCGCCGTACAGGGCGAGGCGCTTGCCGTAGTAGTCGCGATCCAATGCCGACTGCTGGCGCAGCCGGCCGACGAGGCCCACCGTCTGGGCCTGGAGGCGGACATTTTCGATCAGAAGCACCGCAAGCACGAAAGTCGCTGCGCAGAGGCCGTAGAGGCGGCCGGCGTAGAAGCCGAGATCGAAGCGCGCGACGTTGACGATCGCCGACAGCGCGATGTCGAACAGCCAGGCGCACATCACGACCATGAGCCAGACGTCGATGATCGAATGCGGACGCCGGAACCACAGCGAGACCAGCGCGGCGAAGCTCAAGGACCAGACGAAGGACACCACGCCGATCATGATCTGCGTGTAATGGCTATCGCGCAGCAGGACCGGAAGCAGGTCGTGCTGGGCAGTGACGATCCAGGTCAGGACGATCATGACCGCAACGACGCCGAGCACGCTGACGCGGATCGCCTTGCTTGCTGAGCCTGCGATCCGGGCGCCACCGTCGGCCTCCTTCAGCCAGGCATAGGCCAATACGCAGAGCGGGAAGCCGCCGTGCCAGACCATGTAGAGCCAGACCGTGGTCTGCCGGTCGGCACCCAGCAACCCGGTCGGGGAAAAAAGTCCGGGGAAGGTAAGGGCATGCACTATGGCCGCCGCGGCGGTGAACAGATAGCCCGTCGCGAGCACGAGCAGCGCGCGGGTCCGGAGCACCGCAAACTGCGACAACAGCAGGACCGCGGTGACGATGTCTGCGACGGCGAGGGCGGATTGATAGCTCGCGACGAAGGCTGGCACAGGCAGCAGCGGGATACCTGCGAAGGGCACGGCCACTGCGAACAGGATCGAGGAGACGCCCACGATCGCCAATGCTGCGGTGCGGTCTGTCGGGGTGGCCGGCAACGTCGAAAGGAATGTGTTTCGATCGGTCGTCGCGGACACGTTTAGCTCTCGCAGATCGGTCTTGAGCATCTTTGCCAATCTCATTTGGCCCAATTTTCGTCCATGGTAGCGCGTTCTGGGCACGCATCATGACAAAACCCACCGCGACTCAACCGAAGGTTACAGTTTACTTAATTTTAGTGGGAACGAGCACCAGGGAGCGGATTTGATGCCTTTACTGGACGGTGCCATAATGCCCTCCCGCCGCTACGGGTTCCAGGTTTGAATCGGGCATTTTGATTTCAGGATCCGGGAGTTGTTCCCTATGCCCCGCGTTCTCATCATCGACGACCAGAAGGACGTCCGTGCGATGGTCGCGATCGTGCTGCGCGTCAACCGTTACGACGTCGTTGAGGCCGACAGCGGCGCGGCCGGGGTGAAAGCCTTCACCGAGACCTGCTTCGACGCAGCAATCGTGGACATTTTCCTCGGCGACACCAGCGGCGTCGAGGTCATCGCGACCCTGCGCGAGCTTGCACCGAGGCTCCCGGTCGTTGCCGTGTCGGGGATGACGGCGCTGGACTTCATGGAACAATCGTCCCACCTCGCCAACGTGATCTGCCTGCAAAAGCCGTTTCGGCCGAACGATCTTCTTCAAGCACTGCGGAAGGCCCAAGCTGCGGCGGACGGCGAGCTGCCGGCAGCCGTCTGACCCTGACGCAGGAAGAAACGCCCCGGGGCAAGCCGGGGCGCGGTGATGATTGGACGAGGCCTTCAGGCCCGGCAAGCGCGCTTACGTGCCGCTGCCGCTGATAGCGGTGTAGCCGCCCTTGGCGTCCCATTTGTAGACGACGTAGTCGAGCTGCTTGATGTCGCCCTTGGCGTCATACTCGATCGGCCCGATCACGGTGTCCCACTTGCCGGCCTTGATGGTCGCCATGACCTTCTTGGCGTCGGTGGTGCCGGCCTTCTTGGCCGCCTGCGACCAGACCTGCATCGCCGCGTAGGTGTAGAGCGTGTAGCCCTCGGGGTCGATGTTCTTGGCCTTGAAGGCGTCGACAATCTTCTTCGCGGTCGGCTTGTTGCGCGGATCGGGGCCGAAGGTGAACAGCGTGCCTTCGCCGGCCGGGCCGGTGATGGAGGCGTACTCCTTGTCGGCGAGCGCGTCGCCGGCCATCAGGATGGTCTTGAGGCCCTGGTCGCGCATCTGGCGCAGGATCAGGCCGCTCTCCTGATGGTAGCCGCCGACATAGACCAGATCGATGTTGTCGCGCTTCAGGCGCGAGACGATCGCGTTGAAGTCCTTGTCGCCCTTGTTGTAGGACTCGTACATCTTCTCGGTGATGCCGGCCTTGTTGAGCGCCTTCTTGGTTTCATCGGCGAGACCCTTGCCGTAGGTGGTCTTGTCGTTGAGGATCGCGATGTTCTTGCCCTTGAAGTTCTTGGCGATGTATTGCGCCGCGACCAAGCCCTGCTGGTCGTCGCGGCCGCAGACGCGCGCCACGTTCCACAGTCCGCTGTCAGTGAACTTCGGATTGGTGGAGGCGGGGGTAATCTGGAGCACGTTGCCGTCGGCATAGGCCTCCGAGGCCGGGATCGACGACGACGAGCAATAGTGCCCGGCGACGAATGGCATCTTCGCACCCGCGATCTTCTCGGCGACCGAGCGCGCCTGTTTCGGATCGCAGGCATCGTCCTCGACGGAGAGCGCGAGCTTCTTGCCGTTGACGCCGCCGGCGGCGTTGATGTCAGTCACGGCCATTTCGGCGCCGTTCTTCATCTGGCGGCCGAAGGCGGACTCGCCGCCGGTCATCGGGCCTGCGACTGCGATGGTGACATCCTGCGCGAATGCCGCGCTCGACAGCGCGATCGATACGCCGAATGCCAGACCGATGAGCTTCAGTGATTTCATGAGATACCTCGAGGTGGTCGCCTGTGGAAGTTGCCGGGCACGCCCGGTCCAAACCGGCGCCATTCTCGAATGAATTTGGGGAGAAGTCACCGGCAAAATACGGGCATTGGCGGAGATATCTCGCCACATTCGGCAGCACGTGGGGCGCGCGGGGTTCGTTCTTGGCCGGCCTCAGCGGTGCCGGCCGCCTTCCAGGTAGGCGGCGCGAATCTCGGGGCGCTGCAACAACTCGGCTCCGGTCCCGGCCAGCGTGATCAGGCCATTGACCATGACATAGCCGCGATGGGCGAGCTTGAGCGCATGGTTGGCGTTCTGCTCGACGATCAGCACGGTCAGGCCGTCCTGCCGGTTCAGGGTGCGGATCGCATCGAAAATCTGGCGCGCGATCAGCGGCGCCAGCCCAAGCGAAGGCTCGTCGAGCAGGAGCAGGCGAGGACGGCTCATCAGGGCGCGGCCGATGGCCAGCATCTGTTGCTCGCCGCCGGACAGGGTTCCGCCGCGCTGGGCGTAGCGTTCCTTCAGCCGCGGAAACAGCGTGAATACGCGTTCTAGGCTCGCCTCGCGTTCGGCGTCGGTGCATCCGGTGGCGTCCGCCCCCATCTGGAGGTTTTCCGCCACGCTCATGCGCGGGAAGATGCGGCGGCCTTCCGGCGATTGCGCGATGCGCAAATGCGCGATCTCGTGGGTGGGAACCTCGGTGATGTCGCGGCCTTCGTAAAGGATCTGGCCGGCGCGGGCGCGCGGCTTGCCGAAGATTGTCATCATCAGCGTCGACTTGCCGGCGCCGTTGGCGCCGATCAGCGCCACGATCTCGCCGGCGTTGATCTCGACGTCGACGCCCTTCAGCGCCTCGATCTTGCCGTAGGCGGCGCGAAGGCTGCGGATCGCGAGCAGGGGCGTCGGTGCCGGCGTCACGACCCGCTCTCCATGACGGCCACGGCTTCTTCCTCATCGGTGCCGAGATAGGCGGCGATCACCTTAGGATCGTCGCGAACCTCGCGCGGGGAGCCTTCCGCGATCCTCACGCCATGGTCCATCACCACGATGTGGTCGGAGATCTCCATCACGACCGACATGTCGTGCTCGATCAGCAGGATCGAGGTGCCGAGCTCGTTGCGGATCGAGAGCAGGAGCTCACTCAGGGCGGCGCTCTCGCGCGCGTTGAGGCCGGCGGCGGGTTCGTCGAGGCACAAAAGCGCGGGCTCGGTGCACATCGCGCGTGCGATCTCGAGCCGTCGCTGGTCGCCATAGGCAAAATTACCGGCGGCATCGTCGGCGCGCTCGAGCAAATTGACCCGCTTGAGCCAGTCGGTGGCAAGATCGATCGCGTGCTTCTCGGCGTCGCGGTAGCCGGGCGCGCCAATGAGCCCAAGGAAGGTGAAGCCGGAGGCGCGCATCAGCGCGTTATGCTGCGCCACCATCAGGTTTTCCAGGGCCGTCATGCCCGGAAACAGCCGGATGTTCTGGAAGGTGCGGGCGACCTTAGCCCGCTTGGCGATGCGGAAATCGTTCAGCCGCTCCAGCGCGATTATTGTGCCGTCGTCATGGGTGAGGCGGATGGTGCCGCTGCTCGGCTTGTAGAAGCCGGTGATGCAGTTGAAGACGGTGGTCTTGCCGGCGCCGTTCGGCCCGATCAACGCCGTGATCTTCTTCCGCTCGGCGGCGAACGACAGGTCGTGCACCGCGACGATGCCGCCGAAGCGCATGGTCAGCCGGTCGACGCTGAGAATCTTGTCGGCGCTCATCCGTGCCCTTCCTTGACGAGGTCGGAGGAGATCGCTTGCGCTTTGGTCAGATACACGGTCGGTGCGCGATGGCCGATCAGGCCGCGCGGCCGCCAGATCATGATCAGCACCATCGCCATGCCGAACACCAGCATGCGGTAGGTCTCGAGGCCGCGGAACAGCTCGAAGCCGCCGATCATGGCGAGCGCGGCGAGCGCCACGCCAAGCTGCGAGCCCATGCCGCCGAGCACGACGATGGCGAGCACCAGCGCAGATTCCTGGAAGGTGAAGGATTCCGGACTGATGAAGCCCTGGCGGGTCGCGAAGAACGCGCCGGCAAAGCCGCCGAACATCGCACCGGTCGCGAATGCCGTGAGCTTGGTGGTCGTCGTGTTGATGCCGAGCGCGCGGCAGGCGACCTCGTCCTCGCGGAGCGCCTCCCAGGCGCGGCCGATCGGCAGCCGGCGCAGCCGGATCGTCACCCAGTTGGTGAGGAGCGCAAGCGCCAGGATCAGATAGAACAGGAAGACGATACGGTGGGTCGGCGAATACTCGATGCCGAGCCTGGCGGCGAGCCCGTTGTCGCTGTTGTCGAGCGGGATGCCGAAGAAGGAGGGGCGCGGAATGCTGGAGACGCCGTTGGGGCCGCCGGTGAGCTCCTGCCAGTTGATGATGACGAGGCGGATGATTTCGCCGAAGGCAAGCGTCACAATGGCGAGGTAATCGCCGCGCAGGCGCAGCACGGGGAAGCCGAGCAGCACGCCCCAGAATGCGGCAAGGATGCCGGCGAGCGGCAGGCAGACCCAGAACGACCAGCCGAAATTGGTGGCGAGCAGCGCATAGGAATAGGCGCCCACCGCATAGAAGGCGACGTAGCCGAGATCGAGCAGGCCGGCCAGGCCGACCACGACGTTCAGTCCCCAGCCCAGCATCACATAGGTGAGCACGAGGATTGCGAGGTCGAGGATGTAGCGCTGGTCATAGAAGATCACAGGCACCAGCAGCGTGAAGATCAGGAGCGCCGGCGCGAGATAGCGGCCGACGAACGACATGCCGCTTTGCAACGCAGGCGGCACCAGCTTCTCGGCGCCGGTCGGGCCGATCCATTGCCTGAGCAGCTCGATCACGATCGAGCCGCCGAACACCGCGGCGACGATGGATGCGAGTTCGCCGAATCGCGTCCAATAGGTGAGCTGGCCGTCGGAACCCGCCTCGGTGCGGATGCCGATCATCAGCGAGAACAGCACCAGCGCGATCAGCGCGTTGATGACGGCTGTCTTAAGAAGGGCGGGAATGCCGGCGGTTCGACTTGCGTGCGTGGCTTTTTGCGGAATGGCTGTCACTCGGCGGTCCGTCAGACTTTTTCGACTTCGGGACGGCCGAGCAGGCCGGTCGGCATGAAGATCAGCACGACGATCAGGATCGAGAACGCGGCGACATCCTTGTACTCGACCGAGAAATAGGCCGACCAGAACGTTTCGATCAGGCCGATCGCGAGCCCGCCCAGCATGGCACCCGGCAGCGAGCCGATGCCGCCGAGCACGGCCGCGGTGAACGCCTTGATGCCGGCGACGAAGCCCATGAAGAAGTCGACCAGGCCGTAATAGAGCAGGTACATCAGGCCCGCGACGGCCGCGAGTGCGGCACCGATCACGAAGGTCATGGAGATGGTGCGGTCGACGTTGACGCCGAGCAGCGCCGCCATGGTCTGGTCCTGCTCGCAGGCGCGCATGTCGCGCCCGAGCCGGGTGCGCGACACCAGCCAGGTGAAGATCGCCAGCAGCACGATGGTGGTGACGACCACCATGATCTGGATGTTGGAGAGCTGGATCACGAATCCGTCCTGACTCTCATGCAGCGTGTAGCCGCCGGTGATGAAGGGCGGGATCGGCTTGACGCGGGCGCCTTGCGCCACTTGCGAATAGTTGGTCAGCACGAAGGACATGCCGATCGCCGACAGCATCGGAGCGAGGCGGAAAGAGTGGCGCAGTGGCCGGTAGGCGATGCGCTCGATGGTCCAGCCGTAAAGTGCCGTGATCGCCATCGAGACCAGAAGCACGATAAGCAGGATCACCGGGATCGCGGTCAGGCCGGTCGAGATCAGGAGCAGGAAGGTGATGAGGGCGACGAATCCGCCGATCATGAAGACGTCGCCATGAGCGAAGTTGATCATGCCGACGATGCCATAGACCATCGTGTAGCCGATCGCGATCAGTCCGTAGATGGAGCCGAGCACGAGGCCGTTGATGAGCTGCTGGGCGAAATAATCCATGGGCTGCCGTACCAAACCTGACGCGGGCTCAAAGGGAGCTCTTTGAAGAGTTCTCGGGCCCCGGCAGCCCTTGAGCATTCTCATGGTTTTGTAACAGGAGGGAACTGGCGGCTGCAACCGGCCCCGCCTTCGCATAAAGGCTTTTACAGAGATCATTTGGCGCTCCGGCTCCCCCGCAATGGGCGGAACCCGGTTCCGTAAGGCAACCAAAGTGGATGCCAGTCGTTATCTCAGCCCTGACGTCGAACAAGGGAGTTTCCCCGAATGACGAAGCAGCAGAACCAGAATCCGGGTCAGCAGAGTCAGAATCCCGGCCAGCAGCCAGGGCAGCAGCAGGGCGGTGGTCAGAAACCCGGGCAGCAGCAGCAGAAGGATCCGATGCGCCAGGGCGATCGTCCCGGCCAGCAACAGGGCGGCCAGCACGGTCAGGACAACAAGTAGTTTGGAGGCCCAGTAGTTTGGAGGCCAGGAGTGAAGAAGGGCCCCGCCGGAAGGCGGGGCCTTTTTCTTCGGCGCTCGGGTTCCTTGGCGCTCGGGCCCATCGGGGCAGTTAAGGTAAACAAAGGGTTTAAATTGCCGCCACAGTCTGATGCGAGTTAGCTCCCGGCAAAGCCTTCCATCGAAGGCGCGGGCCAAGCGAAGCGGGAAGTGGCATGTTCGGAAATTGGCGGATCGGCTCGGTCAACGGCGTGCTGCTGGCGGCCTATTTCATCCCGGCCTGGACCCTCGTTGCCTTCAACATCATGGTGGCGCCGGTGCACGGCCTCTACGAGCGGCCGAGTGTCGCGGTGGCTCTTTTCCTCAGCGACCATCTCCAGATGGCGGGGATGGACACCGTGCGTGCCGCCTGGCTGCTGGCGCTGGGCCGACTGACCGTGGTGGCGTTCTTTGCGATCTACCTTGCGCTACTCTGCATCCCCCGCATCCGCAAGAACGGCGGCAGCGACGAGGCGCTCGGCATTGCGCTTGCAATCGGCAGCCTGATCTCGTTTGCCAGCATGATCATGGCTTCGAAGGTCGGCGAGATGGCCGCGCTGCGGCTGCATGCCACCGAGCTCCTGCTCTTGCTCGGTGCGGCCATCGTGATTGTGATCGAGCGGCCGGCAGCGGTCCCGAAGACCGTCGAGGCTACCCCGCCGCTAGGTCTTGAGCAGGCCGAGCTCCTGCACAATCGCTGAGGCTTCCTTGACGGCGTGGTTCGCCGCCGGCACGCCGCAATAGATCGCCTGCTGCAGCAGGATTTCCTTGATGTCGTCGGGCGTGAAGCCGCCCTCGGCGAGCGCCGCGCGCACATGCAGGCGGAATTCGTCCCATTGCCCGAGCGCGACCATGGTGCCGATCACCAGCACCCGCCTTGTGCGCTCGTCAAAATGCGGCCGCGTCCAGATCTCGCCCCAGGCATAGCGGGTGATCATGTCCTGGAAGTCGGTGTTGAACGTATTGCGGTTCGCGATCGACTTGTCGACCCAGGCATTGCCCAACACCTTTCGGCGCACATTCATGCCGGCATCGCGGCGCTTCTGGTCGTCCATATCTATCCTCCCCTCCGTCATTGCGAGCCTAGCGAAGCAATCCAGAATCTTTCCGGGCAGACGGTCTGAATTTCTTCGCTGCGCTTGCAACGACGAGCTGTAAGACTATCGCTGCGTCAAGAAGCCCACCACCGCGTCAGTGAACGCGTGCGGCTGCTCGACATTGGAAATGTGGGCGGCGTCGATGATGGTCATGCTCGCGCCGGCAATGTTTGAGCGGATCAATTCACCCGCCGAGATCGGCGTCGCCATGTCGTGGCGGCCGGCGATCACCAGCGTCGGGCTTTTGATCTTCGACAGCAGCGCACGCTGGTCGAGCGTCGACAGCGCCTCGCAGCAGGCGAGATAGCCTTCGACCGGCGAGGCCAGCAGCATCGCCTTCATCCTCGCGGTGATGTCAGGCGCGCGCTCGCGGAAATCCTGGGTGAGCCAGCCGGCGATAACGGCATCGGCGACCGCCGCGATGCCGCCCTTCTTCACGGCGTCGATGCGCTCCAGCCATTTGGTCGGCTCGGCGTAGTAGCAGGAGGTGTTGGCGAGGATGAGCTTGCCGAAGCGCTCCGGCGCATTGGCGCCCAGCCATTGCCCGACCATGCCGCCCATCGAGAGGCCGCACCAGTGCACTTTCTCGATATTGAGGTCGTCGAGGATCGCCAGCACGTCGCGGCCGAAGCGCTCCATCGTATAGGGCCCGGCTGGAACGTTGGATTTGCCGTGTCCGCGGCGGTCGTAGCGGATGACGCGGAACACCTGCGTCAGCGCCTTCATCTGCGGTTCCCACATCTGCAGCGTGCAGCCGAGCGAGTTGGAGAGCATCAAGGTCGGCCCGCCGTCGCGGCCCTCGACGGAGACGTTGATCAGGCAACCGTCGGCATCGATCATGGGCATGGGCTACTCCTCGTCATGCGCGGGCTTGACCCGCGCATCCATCTAGAAAGTGAATCTATCCAGGATGATGGATTGCCGGGTCAAGCCCGGCAATGACATCAAGGGAGATCCAGTGAAGCGAGCAGGCGGTCGATCAGGGCTTGGGAAGCGCCTTGATAGGCCATCGGCTCGAACAATGCCGCAATTTTCTGGGGCGTCAGATGCGCGGTGACTTGCGAATCGGCCGATAGCAGCTCGCGCAGATGCTTCTTCTCGGCGACCGCGCGCTTGCTCGCGGCTTCGATGAGGTGATGCGCATCGCTCTTGCCGATTTTCTCGGCCAGCGCAAAGGTCACGGCTTCCGCCATGATCAGGCCCTGGGTCGCATCGAGATTGCTGCGCATGCGCGCGGCATCGACGTCCAGTCCTTCCGCGATATCGACGATGGCGGCCAGCGCGCCCGAGGTGACCAGCATCAATTGCGGCAGCGTCGGCCATTCCGCGTGCCACGGACCGGCGCTGCGCTCGTGGTCCTGCACCTGCGCGGCAAAGATCGTCGCGGCGAGCTGCGGGGCCATGGTCGCGCAGCCCAGCGCGCTTGCGGCGGCCACCGGGTTGCGCTTGTGCGGCATGGTCGAGGAGCCGCCGCGGCCTTCGCCGGCGGGTTCAAACGCTTCGGCGACATCGGTCTGCATCAGCAGCGAGACGTCGCGGGCGATCTTGCCGCAGCTTCCGGCGAGGATCGCAAAGCTCGATGCGGCTTCCGCGATCCGGTCGCGATGGGTGTGCCAGGGGGCTTCGGGTAGCGGCAGATTGAGCTCCTGCGCCAGCCGTTCGGCGACCACGAGCCCCTTGTCGCCAAGTGCTGCGAGCGTGCCGGCGGCGCCGCCGAATTGCAGCGCGAGGCTCTCGCGGGAGAGCCGCCGCAGGCGGCAGCGGGCGCGGGCAAGGCTTGCGGCGTATTCGGCGGCCTTCAGCCCGAACGGCATCGGCAGCGCGTGCTGGAGCCAGGTCCGCGCCACCATCGCGGTGTTGCGGTGCTTCCGTGCCAGCGCGGCAAAGCCCTTGATGGCGCGGCTGAGGTCGGCGTCCAACGCATCGATGCCGGCGCGCAGCGTGAGCATGGTCGCGCTGTCGATGACGTCCTGACTGGTCGCCCCCCAATGCACGTAGCGCGCGGCCCCTGCGTCGGCCTTGCCGACATTGGCGGTCAGCGTCTTGACGAGGGGAATCGCGAGATTGCCGGATCGCGTCGCGGCCTCGGCCAGCGCAGCCATGTCAAAGGTATCGGCCTTGCACGCGGCTTCGATCGGGCCCACCGCGGATGCGGGAATCACGCCCGTGGCCGCTTCGGCTCGGGCCAAGGCTGCCTCGAAATCGAGCATGTTCTGGAGGGTCGACCGGTCGTCGCAGACGGCGCGCATGGCCGCGCTCGACAGCATCGGCGCGAGCAGGAGGGAGAGGGATGTGCTCATATTAGGCGGGACCTAACCACCATGGCCCGCCTGTGCCAATCCCAAACCATCAGCGCAAGCTTTTTGCAGTTGCGAATATGCATTGCACGTGACCGGGGGGCACCCTTTCTTTTGCCGCCTCCCTGCGTTACTTGAGCAGCATTATAGTTGCGCGATCCAAGTTCGATATCCCGGGAGGCACCCCATGGCCATGACGATGAACGGCGAAGTCCAGCTTGCGGCGCCGCGCGAGGCCGTGTGGGCCAAGCTCAACGATGCCGAGGTGCTGAAGGCCTGCATCCCCGGCTGCGAGGAACTGGAGAAGACCGACGATGGCGGCTTTCGTGCGACGGCGAAAATGAAGGTCGGCCCGGTGTCGGCGCGCTTCAAGGGCAAGGTCACGCTGTCCGATCTCGACCCGCCGAACGGCTACAAGATCTCCGGCGAGGGCGAGGGCGGAGTGGCCGGCTTCGCCAAGGGCGGCGCCGTGGTCAAGCTCGCGGAGAAGGACGGCGGCACGCTTTTGTCATACGAGGTCGAGGCGCAGATCGGCGGCAAGTTGGCGCAGCTTGGCCAACGCCTGATCAACGGCGCCGCCAAGAAACTGGCCGACGAATTTTTCACGAACTTCGCCAAGGCGGTACAGGGCTGAAGGCCAATACCTTAAGCATTGCGCCTTTCGGCATGGCGCCTTGCGTTCCGGGTGATGTTGCCCCGGGGCATAATGGCCCATATGATGGGTTGGAATAATTATAAGAACCGCTTCGACGGGACCCGTCGGGGCGCTGATAGAGAGTGCTTATGGCAAAAATCTCCCTCATCGTGAACGGCAATCCTGTCACGGCCAATGTCGATCCCCGCACCCTGCTGGTGCAGTTCCTGCGCGAGAATCTGCGGCTCACCGGCACCCATGTCGGCTGCGACACCTCGCAGTGCGGCGCCTGCGTCGTGCATCTCGACGGCAAGGCCGTGAAGTCCTGCACCACGCTCGCCGTGATGGCCGATGGCCACGAGGTCAAGACGATCGAGGGACTGGCCGCCGACGGCGCGCCGCTGCATCCGATGCAGGAGGCCTTCCGCGAGCACCATGGCCTGCAGTGCGGCTTCTGCACGCCCGGCATGATCATGACCGCGATCGACATCGTCCATCGCAAGGGCAACGAGCTCGACGACCACACCATCCGCGAGGAGCTGGAAGGCAATCTCTGCCGCTGCACCGGCTACCAGAACATCGTCACCTCGATCTCCGCCGGCGCCAAGGCGATGGCGAAATCCGATCTCGCGTAAACCGCGCGCGCACTCTGCGATCAGGACATTCAGATGTACGATTTCAAATACCATCGCCCCGGGACCGTTCGGCAGGCCGCCAACCTCCTGGTGAAGAACGAAGACGCCAAGGTAATCGCCGGCGGCCACACGCTGATTCCCGTCATGAAGCAGCGCCTCGCCAGCCCGCCGCATCTGGTCGACCTCTCCCATATCGAGGGGCTCAACACGATCGAGATGAAGGGCCGCGCGCTCGTGATCGGCGCCACCGCCAGGCATGCCGAGGTCGCAAGCTCCGCCATCGTCGGCGAGGCGATCCCGGCGCTCGCGAACCTTGCCAGCCAGATCGGCGATCCCGCCGTGCGCCACAAGGGCACGCTCGGCGGCTCGCTTGCCAACAACGATCCGACCGCGGACTATCCGGCTGCGGTGCTCGCGCTCGGCGCCACCATCGTCACCAACAAGCGTCGCCTCAAGGCGGAAGAGTATTTCCAGGGCCTGTTCACGACGGCGCTCGAGGCCGACGAGATCATCACCAAGGTGATGTTCCCGCTGCCGAAGAAGGCGGCCTATATCAAGTTCCGCAACCAGGCCTCGCGTTACGCGCTGGTCGGCGTGTTCGTGGCGCGGCGTCCGTCAGACGTGCGGGTCGCGATCACAGGCGCCGGCTCTGAAGGCGTGTTCCGTGTCACCGCGTTCGAAGAAGCCCTGAAGAAGCGCTTCGCCGCGAAGGCGCTTGATGGCATCGAGGTGCCGGCGGACGGCCTCAACAGCGACATCCATGGCAGCGCCGAATACCGCGCGCACCTCATCGGCGTGCTGACGCGGCGTGCCCTCGACGCCGCCAACGCCAAGGAGTGAGTGATCCTCACGCCTCGGCTCAAACTTGTCCCCGGTGAGGGCGCAGCGAGACTGGCTTTTTCATGACTTCAGCGGCCAATACGTCCGGTGCCTTGCCGGCATCGGTCGACGCGATGCACGAACTCCTGACGTCGCGCGGCTATCTCGCCGAGCGATCGCTGGCCACGGTGACCTATCTGTCGCTGCGCATGGGCCGGCCGCTGTTTCTGGAAGGCGAGGCCGGCGTCGGCAAGACCGAGATCGCAAAAGTGCTGTCGGCGGCGCTGGGGCGGAAGCTGATCCGCCTGCAGTGTTACGAAGGCCTCGACGTCTCCTCGGCGGTCTACGAGTGGAATAGCGCTGCGCAGATGATCGCGATCCGGATGGCCGAGGCCGCCGGAGACACCGATCGCGATCAATTGTCGTCCGACATCTTCGCCGACCGCTACATGATCAAGCGGCCGCTGCTTCAGGCGCTGGAGCCCGACGTCGCCGGGCCGCCGGTGCTGCTGATCGACGAGCTCGACCGCGCCGACGAGGCGTTCGAGGCGTATCTGCTCGAAATCCTCAGCGACTTCCAGGTGACGATCCCCGAATTCGGCACCGTGAAGGCGCCAAAGCCGCCGATCGTCATCATCACCTCCAACCGCACCCGCGAGATCCACGACGCGTTGAAGCGGCGCTGTCTCTATCACTGGGTCGACTATCCCGACGCCGACCGCGAGCTGGAGATCGTCAAGTCGCGCGTACCCGGCATCTCCGCCAAACTGTCGCAGCAGGTCGTGCGTTTCGTGCAGGCGCTGCGTAACCAGGATTTCTACAAATCGCCTGGCGTCGCCGAGACCATCGACTGGGCGACCGCCTTGTCCGAGCTCGACGCCCGCTCGCTGACACCGCAAGTGGTCGGCGACACGCTGGGCGCGCTGCTCAAATACCAGGACGACATCACCCGCATGCAGGGCGACACCCTGCAGAAGGTGCTGAAGGATGCGACGAGCGAGAATTGAGATTGTTATTCCGGGGCGCGCCTATCGCGAGCTGAACGACAAGGGGATGGATACGAGACCATGGCCATCAACCACCTTGCCCCTGAGCAAACCGAGCAATTCGCCGACAACATCGTCGGCTTCGCCCGCGCGTTGCGCGCGTCGGGGATGCCGGTCGGGCCGGGCGCCGTCATCGATGCCATGAGCGCGCTCCAGGTGATCGACATCGGCAAACGCACGGACGTCTTCACCACGCTGGAGGCCATTTTCGTCAAGCGCCACGAGCACACGCTGATCTTCAGACAGGCCTTCAACCTGTTCTTCCGCGCCTCGGAAGAGTGGAAGCACATGCTGGATTCGGTGCCGCTGCCGGAGCAGGCCAAGAAGAAGCCGCAGGCCGGCTCGCGCCGCGTCCAGGAGGCGATGTCGCAGCCGCGGATGACGGAGACGCCGCAGCACCAGGAGCAGGATCTGCGCCTGTCGGTCTCCGACAAGGAGATCCTTCAGAAGAAGGATTTCGCGCAGATGAGCGCGGCGGAGATCACCGAAGCGCTCCGCGCCGTCGAGCGGATGCGGTTGCCGCAGGCCGAGCTTCTGACGCGCCGGCACCGGCCCGATCCCCGCGGCCTGCGCCTCGACCTGCGCCGCACGCTGCGCGCCTCGTTGCGCACCGGCGGCGACATCATCGACATCCATCGTCTCGGTCGGATCGAGAAGCCGGCGCCGATCGTCGCGCTGCTCGACATCTCGGGTTCGATGAGCGAGTACACCCGCCTGTTCCTGCACTTCCTGCATGCCATAGGGGATGCGCGAAAACGCGTCTCAGTGTTCCTGTTCGGCACCCGGCTCACCAACGTCACCCGGGCGCTGCGCCAGCGCGACCCTGACGAGGCGCTGGCAAGCTGCTCGGCCTCGGTCGAGGACTGGGCCGGCGGCACGCGGATCTCGGCCTCGCTGCACAACTTCAACAAATTGTGGGCGCGGCGCGTGCTGAGCCAGGGCGCCATCGTGCTGCTGATCTCCGACGGGCTGGAGCGGGAGGCCGATTCCAAGCTCGCCTTCGAGATGGACCGGCTGCACCGCTCCTGCCGGCGGCTGATCTGGCTCAACCCGCTGCTGCGGTTCGGCGGCTTCGAGGCCAAGGCCCAGGGCATCAAAATGATGCTGCCGCACGTTGACGAATTCCGCCCGGTACATAATTTGAGTTCGATCCAGGAGCTGATCACCACGCTCTCCCGGCCGCTGCCGCCGCATCACCGCAGCCTGATCCGCTCCGCAGCTTGAGAGGTAGCCATGCTCGATCGCGACGAGGATATTCTGAAGGCGGCGGAGGACTGGCAGAAGGCCGGCCGTGGCGTCGCGCTCGCCACCGTGGTGGAGACCTGGGGCTCGGCGCCGCGCCCGGCGGGCTCGAGCCTCGTCATCAACGACGAGGGCACGTTCCTGGGGTCCGTCTCCGGCGGCTGCGTCGAAGGCGCCGTGGTCACCGAAGCCATGGATGTGATCCAGAGCGGCAAGCCCAGGATGCTGGAGTTTGGCGTTGCCGACGAGACCGCCTGGAATGTCGGGCTGTCCTGCGGCGGCACCATCCGCGTCTTCGTCGAGAAGGTCGGCTAGCCGTGAAGCTCGCAATCCTGCACGAACTCAACGCCGAGCGCGCCGCGCGCCGCCCGGTGATCCTGGTGACCGACACCGAGAGCGGCGAGCAGCGCCTGGTGAAATCAGCGGATTTTGCCAAGGACCCGCTGCGCACCGAGCTGGAAAAGCAGCTTCGCATGGGCAAGAGCGCCAATGTCGAGGCCGGCGGCAAGAAGCTGTTTCTCAACGTCTACGCGCCGACTGCCAAGCTCGTCATCGTCGGCGCGGTCCATATCAGCCAGGCCTTGGCGCCGCTGGCACGCTCGCTCGGCTATGACGTGACCGTCGTCGATCCGCGCACGGCCTTTGCGAGCCCCGAGCGCTTCCCCGACATTCCACTCGTTGCCGAGTGGCCCGACACGGCGCTGCCGCCGCTCAACGTCGATGCCTACACCGCCTTCGTCGCGGTGACCCACGATCCCAAGATCGACGATCCCGCGCTGCTGCATGCCTTCGAGCGCGGCTGCTTCTATATCGGCGCGCTCGGCTCGCGGAAGACGCATACCAAGCGTGGCGACCGGCTGCGCGCGCAGGGCGCCAAGGAGAGCGACATCGCGCGCATCCACGCGCCGATCGGGCTGGCAATCGGCGCGGTCTCGCCGTCCGAGATCGCGGTGTCGATCATGGCCGAGATCACGGCAGTGCTTCGCTTGCCACCCAAGGAAAAAGAAGCAGCGGCATGAAATTTGGCCCGGCGAGCCCCAAGGATGCGATCGGCGGGGTGACCGTCCACACCCTGCGCCAAGGACCGCTGGTGCTGAAGAAAGGAACGACGATCGGCCCGACCGAGGTCGAGGCGCTGACGCGCGCCGGTATCAAGGATGTTGTGGTGGTGCGGATGGAGGAGGGCGACGTCTCCGAGGACGCCGCCGCCGCCAGCATCGCGCTCACCGTCGGCGGCGAGGGCATTCATGTCGAGCGGGCCTTCACCGGCCGCGCCAACCTGTTCGCCGCGCGTCCGGGCGTGCTGGTGATCGACCGCGCCGCAGTTGACCGCATCAACAATATCGACGAGGCCATCACCTTTGCGACGCTCTCCGCCTTCAAGCCGGTGGTCGAGGGCGAGATGGTCGGCACCGTCAAGATCATCCCGTTCGGCGTCGAAGGACAGTTGCGTGACGCCGCGGTGAAGGCCGCGGGCCGCGACGTGCTGAAGATCGCGCCGTACGTCATCAAGCGCGTCGGCGTGGTCTCGACGCTGCTGCCGGGCCTGTCCTCCAAGGTGATCGACAAGACCCTGCGTGTCACCGCCGAGCGGCTGGCGCCGGCCGGCGCCGGCATCATCGCCGAGCGGCGAGTCCAGCACGAGGAGCGGGAGCTGTCCGCCGCGATCAAGGAGCTGCTTGCGCTCGACGCGGAGCTCGTCATCGTGTTCGGCGCGTCTGCGATCGCCGACCGGCGCGACGTGATCCCGGCGGCCGTGACCGAAATCGGCGGCGAGATCGAGCATTTCGGCATGCCGGTCGATCCCGGCAATCTGTTGCTGATTGCCCGGGCCGGCAGCGTGCCGGTACTGGGCGCGCCCGGATGCGCGCGCTCGCCGGTCGAGAACGGGTTTGATTGGGTGCTGATGCGGCTCCTCGCCGGCATCAAGGTGACGCGTTCCGAGCTGATGGGTATGGGTGTCGGCGGCCTTCTGATGGAGATCGTGACGCGGCCGCAGCCGCGCGCCAAGCCGGAGATCGAGGGCAACAGCCAGGTCGCCGCCATCGTGCTCGCCGCTGGGCGCTCGACCCGCATGGGCGGGCCGAACAAGCTGCTGGCCGAGCTCGACGGCAAGAAGCTGGTGCGGATCGCAACCGAGCAGGCGCTGGCCTCGAAAGCGTCCGAGGTGATCGTCGTCACCGGCCATCAGACCGAGCTGGTCGAGCAGGCGCTGCAAGGCCTGAAGGTGCGTGTCGTCAAGAACCCGGATTTCGCCGGCGGCATTGCGAGTTCGGTCAAGGCCGGCATCGCGGCCGTATCTGAAGCGAGCGACGGAGCCGTGATTTGCCTCGGCGACATGCCGCTGATCGATGCCGGCCTGATCGACCGTCTCATCGACGGCTTTGCGCCGGATCGCGGCAATCTCATCGTCGTGCCCGTCAGCGACGGCCGCCGCGGCAATCCCGTGCTGTGGTCGCGCCGCTTCTTTGCGGAGTTGATGACACTCGACGGCGATATCGGCGCGCGTCACCTGATCGCCAAGCACACCGAGGCGGTTGCCGAAGTGCCGGTCGACGGCGAGAGCGCCTTCCTCGACATCGACACGCCGCAGGCGCTCGAGGCGGCAAGACGGGGATAATGCCCTAAGGTGGGTTAGTTGCGCTACGCCAACCCACTTTATGAAGCTGTGCTCTCGGTCCGCTACCGGGTTCCGACCACCGATTTCACCGCCCGTTCACCATCTGGAAACGACCGGCGCTTAGAGTTGCCTTCACCTGCCTTGGGGGGAGGGGTTTTTCCATGGCTTCGAACGTCGTCGCGCGCCGTTGCGCGATGTTTTTCTTTGCGCTGTCGGTTTGCATCGCCGGCGCTCGCCACATCACGGATGCGCACGCCGCCGGAGCGTTTGCGGTCGGCAAGTGCGGTGCCTATGGCCAGGCGTTCGATTACGGCGCCGAGCACGAGGCGCGCGCCGCGGCGCAGAAGCAGTGCAAGGGCGACTGCACGACCGTGACCATCAAGCGCGCCTGCGCGGCGATGTCTGTCGATATGGCCAACCCCTGCGGCGCCTATGGCTACGCCGTGAAGCCGAAGATCTCGGCCTCGCTCAATGCCGCCACGCGCGAATGCTACAAATACGGCGGCAAGGAATGCGTGATCCGCGCCTGGGCCTGCGACGCCAAAGGTTGATTTCTCTTGCCGTCATTCCGATGGTGCGTAGCATCGAGTCCGGAATGACAGCCGGGGAGTTGCATGCAATTCGATACCAAGATCGCCGTCGTGATCCGCACCGATCTTCAAGCCTGGCAGAAGCTCAACGTCGCGGCCTTCCTCACCAGCGGCATCGCCGCGGCCTTTCCGGAATGCATCGGCGAGCCCTATGAGGACGCTTCGGGTACGAAATATCACGCGCTGATTGGCCAGCCGATCCTGATCTACGGCGCTGACGGTCCCGCGCTGTCGCGCGCGCTCGACCGCGCGTTGTCGCGCAATGTGGCTGCGGCGGTCTACACCGAGGACATGTTCACGACCACGCACGATGCCGCCAATCGCGAAGCGGTGAGGGCGGTCGAGCGCGCCGATCTCAACCTCGTCGGTCTCGCCATGCGCGCGGAGCGCAAGGTGATCGACAAGATCGTCGATGGGTTAAAATTTCATAGTTGACGTAGGTGCTGGTTGGTTTCACCTCTCCCGCTTGCTTGCGGGAGAGGTCGGGCCGAAGGCGCGGGTGAGGGCTCTCTCCGCTCAGGGATTGTCCCGTTGCGGAAACACCCTCTCCCCAGCCCCTTCCCGCAAGCAGGAGAGGGAGTGCACCCCACGCGCGGCTAGCGCCTTACCCTGGCGGCATGCCGGTGAATTTCGGCAGGTCCGGATCGAGGCGATCCCAGTCATGACCGCGCGCGGCGTAAGTCACCACCTGCGGTTTGTAGCGGGCGGGCTCGTCGAGGCTTGCGGCGCGGATGGTGAAGATGTCGGGCATCGCTGCGAAGGTCATGTAGACCGGCAAGCCGCAGACGGAGCAGAAAGCGCGTGTTTTCGCGTTGCCGCTGTCGCCGACCATGTCCCAATGCTTCGCCTCGCCCATCACCGCGACCCCGGCGCGCGCGAAGGTCATGTAGGAGCCGTGGCCGCTGCCGCTTTCCCGCTGGCAGTCCCGGCACTGGCAGTGATTGCTGAACAGCGGCTCACTCAGAATCGAATAGCGGATCGCGCCGCAGGCGCAGCCGCCGGTATAGGGCTTGTCCATCGCAGTATCTCCTCACTCTTCGCCGCTGATCTCGTCGAGCTGGCGGACGACCTTCTTCCAGCCGCCGCTCATGCCCGTGTAGGCGGACTCGTTCCTGGGCAGGACGAAGCCTGCATGAACCAGACGGATCCGCGTGCCGGCCTCGACCGGGGTGAGGGACCACGTCACGACAGTGTCGAGCGGCGCGCCGTAGCCGGTGTTGCGCTCGTCGCCGCCCTTCCAGGCGTAGACGAGTCGCCGGTTCGGCACGACTTCCAGGACGCGACAATGGATGACGCCATCCCAGGCGCCGCCCGGCGTGGTTTGGTAGGTGAAAGTGTTGCCTTTGACGGCCTCGAAACCGGTCGGCGGCATCAGCCAGCGCGCGATCAGCTGGGCACTGGTCAGCGCCTTCCAGATCGTCTCCGGCGCATGAGGCAGCACCTCGTCGATGACGATGTCCCGGATGTCTTCCTGGACGCTTCCTTGGACTTTTCCTTGGGTCTCGGCTTTCAACTCGGCTGCACTCATGGATCGATCTCCTTCAAGAGGTCACGCAGGTTCTGGAAGCGCTCGCGCCAGAACACGCCGTAATGGTCCATCCAGGTGACCAGCGGCTCGAGTCCTTGCGGCGCGGCGCGGTAATAGACGTTGCGGCCCTCGGCGCGCTCGGCGACGAGGCCGGCCTGCTTGAGGGACTTCAGGTGTTGGGAGATCGCGCCTTGCGTCACGCCGCTTCCGCGCGTGAGCTCGGCGACGCTGATCTCCTTGCGCTCGAAGACGCGCTCGAACACGGCGCGCCGGGTCGGATCGGCGAGGGCGCGCATCACGGTGGTGACGGGATTTGGGGCGGCTTCGATCATAGGCGTTAAAGTAGTCGACGCTAATGAATTAGTCAACACTAATTCGTTTGCGCGGTTGGGTCTGCAGCACTGCCTTGACTATGACTGACCAGTCAGTCATATTTTGAAGATGACAAGGAAGCCCACCAAGGCCGCCACGCCGTCCGCAGCTCGCGCCAACGCAAAGGCCTTTGCGCTCGCTGGCAGCGGCGAGGCACCGGCCTCGAACCGCGCCACACGTGCGGCTGAACGGCGTGCTGCGATCGTGGACGCCGCGATGGAGGAGTTCATCGCGCGCGGCTTTGCCGCGACGCGGCTCGACGACATTGCGAAGCGTGCGGGGGTGGCGAAGGGCACGATCTACCTGCACTTCAGGGACAAGGAATCGATGTTCGAGGAGCTGGTACGCACTGTGATCGTGCCGGTGGTGACGCGGCTGACCGCGCTGCCGCCGCCGACAGGCTCGGTGCGCGACCTCGTCGAGGCCTTTGCCGGCAATTTCCTGAAAGAGGTCATCGGCACCAGGCGTGGCGATCTCGTGCGGCTGATCGTGGCGGAGGGGCCGCGCTTTCCTTCCGTCGCTGACTTCTATTACCGTGAGGTGGTCTCGCGCGGGATCGCCGGCATGCGCGCGCTGATCGAGCTCGGCATTGCCCGCGGCGAGATCCGCGAAAAGGACCTCGCGCGCTACCCGCAGATCCTGGTCGCGCCCGCGATGATCGCGGTGATCTGGCAGAGCCTGTTTGCGCGGCATGCGCCGCTCGACGCTCAGGACATGCTGCGCGTCCATCTCGATTTGATTTTTGGCGAACGGAGGACGACATGAGGTCGTCGCAAAGCATCTCTCACCTCATCCTGAGGAGCGCGGAACGCGCGTCTCGAAGGATGCAGGCCCGGCTGCGGCCCTTCGCCCTTCGAGACGCCGCTTCGCGGTTCCTCAGGGTGAGGGGTCGACAGCCGTTGCTGCCGCCAAACGCGATTCAGTTTTCGGCGCGGTTCTGTTCGATCGCGATTCTAGTCCTCGCAACCGGCCTTACCGGTTGCAACGAGAAGCGCGATCCCGGCTTCCAGGGCTGGGTCGAGGCCGACATGATCTATGTCAGCCCGGACGAGGCGGGCCGCGTGACGAAGCTGAACATCCGCGAGGGCGATGAGGTCAAGGTCGGCGATAACCTTTATTCAGTCGACGACGATCTCCAGCTTGCCGATCTCAACCAGAACAAGGCGACGCTGGCGAACGCGCAGCAAACCTATGATCGCGCGGCCTCGCTGAGCAAGACCGGTTCGGGCACGCAAGCCAATCTCGATTCCGCCGTCTCCGCGCTGCGCGTGGCGGAAGCGCGGGTGGCGACGTCGGAGACGCGGATGGCGCGGCGCAAGGGCTTTGCGCCTGTGGCCGGCACCATCCAGCAGATCTATTTCCGCGAGGGCGAGATGGTGGCGGCGCAGCGGCCGGTGCTCTCGATCATGCCGCCCGGCAACATGAAGCTGCGCTTCTTCGTGCCCGAGTCCGAACTGCCAAAGCTCGCGATCGGCGACACGGTGCGGATCGCCTGCGACAATTGCGCCGCCGATCTCACCGCGAAGATCTATTTCATCGCGACCTCGGCCGAATACACTCCGCCGGTGATCTACAGTCTCGATGAGCGCAACAAGCTGGTCTACCTGATCCAGGCGCGGCCCTCGCGTCCCGACGCCTTGCGGGTCGGGCAGCCGATCAACGTCTATTTCAATCCAAAAACTCCGGTGGCGGACAAGCGATGAACGGCGGCAACGGCATCGCGATCGACGTCAAGGGCCTGACGAAATCGTTCGGCGGCCGCGAGGTCGTGCACGATCTGTCGATGCAGGTGAAGCGCGGCTCGATCTACGGCTTCCTCGGGCCGAACGGATCCGGCAAGACCACCACCATCCGCATTCTCTGCGGCCTGCTCACACCCGACAGCGGCGAGGGCACCTGTCTCGGCTATGACATCCGGCGCGATGCCGAAAAGATCAAGCGCCAGGTCGGCTACATGACCCAGCGCTTCAGTCTCTACCAGGACCTCTCGGTCCGCGAGAACCTCGAATTCGTTGCGCGGCTCTATGGCCTTGCCGATGCGCGCGGTGCGGCCCGCGACATGATCAAGCGGATCGGGCTCTCGGGCCGTGAGGAGCAGCTCGCGGGCGAGCTCTCCGGCGGCTGGAAGCAGCGGCTGGCGCTCGGGGCCTGCACGCTGCCCAATCCGAAACTGTTGTTGCTCGACGAACCCACCGCCGGCGTCGATCCCAAGGCGCGCCGTGACTTCTGGAACGAGATCCACGCGCTTGCCGCCGACGGGCTCACCGTGCTGGTCTCGACCCACTACATGGACGAGGCCGAGCGCTGTCACGAGATCGCCTACATCGCCTATGGCCATCTGCTGGCCCACGGCACGGTGGACGAGGTGATCGCGAAGTCCGCGCTCACCACCTACACCGTCACGGGCGACGACCTCAACGGGCTCGGAGCCGAACTTACCGGCAAGCCCGGGGTTGATATGGTGGCGCCATTCGGCACTTCGCTGCACGTCTCGGGGCGCGACGTCCCGGCACTCGAGGCCAGCATCGCGCCGTGGCGTGACAAAGGCGGCCTGCACTGGCAGAAATCCGCGCCCTCGCTGGAAGACGTCTTCATCGAGCTGATGGGACGCTCCAAGGACAATTTCCAATGAGTGTTGTCGATCATCCGCACGAAATCCGCGAGCGCTTCGGCTTCTGGAGGCGCTCCTATGCGATGCTGGTCAAGGAGTTCATCCAGCTCAAACGCGACCGCGTCTCGTTCGCGATGATCGTGATGCTGCCGGTGATGCAGCTCCTTTTGTTCGGCTATGCCATCAACACCACGCCGCACAATCTGCCGAGCGCGGTCCTGCTCCAGGAGGACTCCGATCTCGCCCGGTCGATCCTGAAGGCGCTGGAAAACACCGCCTATTTCCGCTTCATCTACGAGGTGCACGACGTCGAGGAGTTCGACAATCTGCTGAAGTCCGGCAAGGTGCTGTTCGGCGTCGAGATCCCGCGCGGTTTCGAGCGGGCGGTGCGGCGTGGCGACAAGCCGGCGCTGCTGGTCGCGGCCGACGCCACCGATCCGGTTGCGGCGAGTTCGGCAATCGGTTCGCTCGGGATGGTCGTGCAGACGGCGCTCAAGCACGATCTCAACATCGGCAATCCCCCGGAGATGCCGTTCGAGATCCGCGCGCACGCGCGCTACAATCCGGCCGCGGTCTCCAGCCTCAACATCGTGCCGGGCCTCGTCGGCACCATCCTCACCATGACCATGCTGATCTTCACCGCGCTCTCGGTCACGCGCGAGGTCGAGCGCGGCACCATGGAGAGCCTGCTATCGATGCCGATCAGGCCGGTCGAGGTGATGTTCGGCAAGATCATTCCTTATGTGCTGGTCGGCTTCGTCCAGGCCTTCCTGATCATCAGCATCGGCGTGTTCCTGTTCGGCGTCCCCGTGCTCGGCAACCTGTTCCTGCTGGCGCTGCTGTCGACGCTGTTCATCGCGACCAATCTGTCGATCGGCTACACCATCTCGACGGTGGTGCAGAACCAGCTCCAGGCCATGCAGATGTCGATGATGTTCTTCCTGCCGAGCATCCTGCTCTCGGGCTTCATGTTCCCGTTCGCCGGCATGCCGGCCTGGGCGCAATATGTCGGCGAAGGCCTGCCGCTGACGCACTATCTGCGCATCGTCCGCGCCATCATGCTGAAGGGCGCGAGCATGCAGAATTTGCGCTTCGACGCGCTGGCGCTGGCGGCCCTGATGCTGCTCGCCATGACCATCGCCGTGACGCGCTTCCGCCGCACGCTGGATTGAGGCAAGATGCCCCCGGAATCGAGGGGCGGAATGGTCAGATTTGCGAGCAGAAAGACGCGGCAGCATGCGGTCTTGTCGGAGGATTTCGAGCGCGAGCTGACGCGGGAGGTGCTGCGCACCGAGCTGTTGCGGGTGAGGGCGCTGATCACGACGGGCTGCGTCATGATCTTGTTCCTCACCGCAACCTACCTGATCGATCCTGCCATCGTGAACCGGGTCTGGCGCGGGACGGAGGGCCTCGTCCGCGAATACGCCCTCTTGGCGGGCTTCCTCCTCTTCGAGGTTTGGGTCCACAGCCAGATCAGGCGAAACCTCAGGCTCGATCGCGACCTGCCGGTGATCAGGCGCTATATCGGCGCAACAATCGAAACGTCGCTGCCGACGATCATCCTGATCCTGCAGATTCGCAGCATGGGCGCGAGCCAGGCGCTCGGCTTCGTGCTGCCACTGGCCTATTTCATCTTCATCATTCTTTCGACGCTGCGGCTCGATTTCTGGCTGTCCACCTTCACGGGATTTGTGGCCGCAGCCGAACTCTTGGCCGTCGCGCTGTACTACAATTCGGCTAGCGACGCCGGCGAACCCCTGATCTACTTTCACGCCGTGCGCAGCACCATCATCCTGATCTGCGGCGTGCTCGCGGGCGCCGTCGGCGCGCGATTGCGGCGGCAATTTGCCGCAAGCATCGCGGCGGCCACAGCGCGCGACCGGGTGACGAACCTGTTCGGCCAGCACGTCTCGCCGCAGGTGGTGGAGCGGCTGATGGCGGAGGGCACGAGCGCGGCCGGCGACCTTCGCCGCGTCGCCGTGATGTTCGTCGATTTTCGCGGCTTCACCGCCGGCGCGCAGACGCGCACGCCGCAAGAGGTGGTTGACCGGCTCGACGGCGCCTTCGCGGTGCTGGTCGATATCCTCGACCGCGAGGGCGGCATCGTGAACAAGTTCTTGGGCGACGGCTTTCTTGCGCTGTTCGGTGCGCCGCTGGAAGCCTCCGACGCCGCGCATCGCGCGGTTGCCGCGGGCCGCGAGATGTTGACCGCGATGGACCGTATCAACGCAGAGACCAGCTGGCCGCTGCGGATCGGCATCGGCATTCATTTCGGCGAGGTCGTCGCCGGCAATATCGGCTCGCCTCGGCGCAAGGAATACACGGTCATCGGCGACACCGTGAACTTCGCCTCACGGCTGGAGGCGCTCAACAAGGAGTTCGGCTCGCAGCTCCTGATCTCCGCGGCCGTTCGCGAGGTGCTTGGCGCGGACGGCGACGACGCCGTCGCGCTCGGCGAGGTCGAGCTGCGCGGCTATGAGCAGCCGGTGGCGGTGTTTCAGCTCGGGTAGCCCGCGTTCAACTGTGAGTCGCGTTTCGTTGAAGCGGAGTCGCGTTCCGTTGAAGGCGCGTGATGAAATATCCCTGCTAGTTTTCGGGTCTTGCACTGCGGAAGCCGAAACAGTTCGGCTTCCGTTTGCCACCCGGAGAAAGCCAATGACCCGATCGATCCTTGTTGGGGCCGCCCTGATCGCCGCCGCCGTCACCCAAACCCAGGCCGCATCCGCGCGCCACGTCGCCCCACCGCGTGCGGCGACCCAGGCTACGGCCGACTACTGCGTCAGGGCTCCGGCAGAGGGCGCGTATGCCTCAGCGCCTTACACGCAGCCGCCTTGCCTGCCCAACACGACGTACTCCTACTAACGATCGCGTCAAACGAATCCGGGCTGGTGAAGTCTGCCAGCCCGGCGTCGCGAACGTCCGCGGCGGCGCCTGCGGTGCTGAAATTCGGCGCGACGCGGAATGTCTGGGTCAAGGTCTCCGCGCCGTATCGCAGCGGTGCGGTCGGCGAAAGCTTGGCGAAAGAAGCCTATCCGTTGCTGCGCGATGCCTATGGCCTTGATCGCCTCATGTGGGGCAGCGACTGGCCGCACACGCAATTCGAGGCGGCTCAGAGTTACGCGAAGAACCGGCAGTTTCTCGATGCGCTGATCGTCGACGAAAGCGAGCGTGCGCAGGTGCTGGCATCGCCGCGTCCACTCTTCCGCTTCTGAAATCTCTTCCGCGATTGCTCCGATTGCTCCGAATATTGGGGCATGACGAGCGATGCGGCCGGCTTGTAGACTGCCGGCGATGCGGCCGGTTGCGGCCGCGACTTGCATGAGGAAGTGAAGATGCAGCGCCGCTACATCACCGTCGATGTGTTCACTGACCGCGCCTTCGGCGGCAACCAGCTCGCCGTGGTGCTCGATGCCGGCGGGTTGTCGACCACGCAAATGCAGTCGATCGCGACCGAGTTCAACTACTCCGAGACGACTTTCGTGCTGCCGCCTCGCGACAAGGCGAATGATGCCGAGGTGCGCATCTTCACGCCGGTCAGGGAGCTTCCTTTCGCTGGCCATCCCAATGTCGGTACCGCCTTCGTGCTGGCGACGATCGCGAAGGAGCCGAAGCCTCGCCTGCGGTTCGAGGAGAAAGCGGGGCTGGTGCCGGTCGATATTCTGCGAGAGCAGGGGCGAGTGATCAGCACCGAGCTCACCGCGCCGCAGCCTTTGGCGCGCCTGTCGCAATTGTCTGCCGCCGATGCCGCGAGCTGCATCTCGCTCAGTGCAGACGACATCAAGGTCGACCGTCACGCGCCGCAGGTCGTCAGCGTTGGAACGCCGTTTCTGGTGATTGAGGTGCACTCGCGCGATGCGCTCAAGCGGGCGAGGCCCGACGCGGCGGCTTTCGGCAAGGTATTTCCGTGCGACGGCGCGTTCTCGGCGTGGTTCTATACGCGCGATGTGGCCGCGGCGGAGGCGCCTTGCGAGCGCCAGGCGCGGATGTTCATGCGCGGCGCCGGCGGCCTCGCCGAGGACCCAGCCACCGGCAGCGCGACGGTCGCCGCGGCTGCGCTGTTCGCCGAGCTCGATGCCACGCGCGATGGCGAATTGAAGCTCACGGTCGGCCAGGGTTTTGACATGGGTCGGCCGAGCCTCCTGCTGACGCGCGTGCGCAAGCAGGACGGCAAGATCGTCTCAGCTCATGTCGGCGGAAGCTGCGTGCAGATGATGGAAGGAACGTTCCGGCTCGCGGGAGAGGGGTAGGCTGTCTATCCGTCATCCCCGCGCAATGGCGAAGCCATTGTCGCTGGAGGCGCGAGCTCTTGCGAGCCTCGAAGGATATACGGCCGAGGTGTAACCTCAGCGACGCCGTCGTCCTTCGAGGGCCGCTGAAGAAGCGGCCACCTTAGGATGACGGCTACGGATAAGTCGTCGTCTCGTCCTTCCCCGACGGAACACTATACCTGCCGCCCTGCCAAATTCCTCACCGTCACGCCATCCCGATCCTCGATGACCTCCGCGATCATCTGGCGGTGGCAATGGGTGTGGTCGCGCTCGTAGCAGAGCAGGCAGACGGGACCGGCCTTCTTCACCAGCGCCGAGAGTTCGTCCATCTCTTCCCTGGCCTGCGGTGTCTTCAGGTGCTTTGCGTAGATCTTCTCCAGCACATCGTATTGCCCGCTGCGGGCGGCGAGGCGGCCTTCCTTGGGCGTGCCGAGCGCGGCGAGGTGGACATAGGCGATGCCACGTTCATCGAGGCCTGCGGACAACTGCTTCTTGGAAAAGCCGGGCCGGCGCGATGACGTGACCGCACGCACGTCGACCACGAGCTTGACGCCTGCCTGCTCCAGTTCGTCGAGCACGGCCTTGGGCGGGGTCTGCTCATAGCCGATGGTGAAGAGTTTTTTCGCCTTTGCCATGAGACCACCTTCAGCGAGACACCTTCAGCTCACCCGTGCGATCAGTTCCATGGCGCCTGCCGGTGCGCGCACCTTGCCCTCGTGGATGACATAGGCGAACACGTCGCGCGGCTCCTTCTTCGGTTTTGTCTTGTCGACCTTCGGCAGGTCATCGGGTTCACTTCCCTCGGCCCAGTCCTGAAAGCGCTTGGCCCAGGCATCGAGCTGCTTCGGCGGATAGCAGGTCTTGATCTCGTCATTGCCCGTCTGAAGCCGGGCATAGACGAAATCGCCGGCAACGTCGGCGATCGCCGGATATTTGCCGTGCTCGGCGAACACGACAGGCGTCTCGAATTCGCGGATCAGCGCGACGAAGTCCGGCGTGCAAAAACTGTCGTGGCGGACTTCGACGACATGGCGTAGCGCGCGTCCCTCGAGCTTGCGCGGCAACAGCTCCAGGAACTTGCCGAAATCGACGCCGTCGAATTTCTTGGTCGGCGCGAACTGCCACAGCACCGGCCCAAGATGATCGCTGAGTTCCAGCACACCGGAATCATAGAAACGCTTGATGGAATCCCCGGCCTCGGCCAGCACGCGCCGGTTGGTGGCGAAGCGCGGCCCCTTCACCGAGAACACGAAACCATCGGGCACCTCGCTCGCCCATTTGCGAAAGCTCTCCGGTTTCTGCGAGCCGTAGTAGGTGCCGTTGATCTCGATCGAGGTCAGCTTCGAGGCGGCGTAGGACAGCTCCTTCGCTTGCGTGAGCTTCTCGGGATAGAACACGCCGCGCCAGGGCTCGAAGGTCCAGCCGCCGATGCCGATGAAGATGCTGCCGGATTTTTTAGACGCGGTTTTTGCTTTGGCCACGGGAGGATCTCGGATGACGGGAGGAGGGCCTCCATCCTAATCAAACCAGTTGTGATTGGCCAGTTGCGACGTCCCGTCTAAGCTCGCGGCAGGGTCTGCGAAAAAAGGAGAACAAGATGCGGATGCTGATGATGGGAGCGGCGCTCGTCATGATGACATCTGCTGCCATGATATCTTCAGTCATGGCCGGCGATGACGATGCCAAGGGCGCGCAGAAGCTCGCCATGCAGGGCCGCGACGATTACTGGCATTGTTTGGCGCGCGAATATTCGCGCGACGGCAATCAGGGCCAGTCGGAACAGGATTTTGGTCGCTCCGTCGCCGGCGCCTGTCCGTCGGAGCGACAATACTACCGGGTGGCACTGCTCGATTATCTCACCACGCAATATCCGGATATCGATGCCGGCGCCCATCTCGCAACCGCGAACAGGGCGGTGGAGTCGGCGCAGAAGGACATCGTGACGGCCTTCGTCAAGCACAAGCCGCCGCAGAAATAGCCCATTGACCGTTGGCGTCTCGCAAGCCCTTCCGGCTATGCGCTCATCCATGGTATCACTGGGCGCATCTGGAACAGGGATAGGCTTCCATGTCGTCTGAGTCGGTGGGGGGCATTTTGGGCGCGATCGTCGCGGCGATCGTGCTTGCGGTCGCCGTCGTCTTCGGGCCGATCGGCCAATACGGCAAGCCGCCCAAGCCTGCGAAAGTCGAGCCGACCGGGGCTGCGGCCCCTGCCGCGCCTGTGCCGCGAGGGCCGGTGATCAAGGAAGTCCCGAACCAATAAGGGCCTGAAAAAAGGCGTCTTTCGCCCCTTGCGAAGCGGCTTTGTCGTTCCTATTTAGCTTTTAACGGCGACGTTGAGCGAAAAACTCCGGCGCTGGAACGACCTTGGAATAGCTCAGGCTGCGCCGGATGTACGCGCGGTCCGCCGTTCCGGGGTCGTTGGCATTTTGGGGCCCCTTTTGGGCCGCTCCCCAGAGAAACCCCGGCTCGCTAGCGCAAGTTCTTGGCAGCACAGGACGCGGCGGATATACGCTGCCGTCATGAATCAAGCGATCAGACCGGGCTCCGACACCCCGCCGCAGACCCCGCAGGCGGCTTCCCCGTCGCCGGAATTGTCGGTCGTCGTCCCGACCTTCAATGAGCGCGACAATGTCACGGTGCTGTACCGGCGGCTGGAGGCGGCGCTGGCCGGCATCGCCTGGGAAGTCGTGTTCGTCGACGATAATTCGCCGGACGGCACCTGGGACGTCGTGCGCGCGCTGGCCCAGCGCGACAGCCGCGTGCGCTGTGTCCGCCGCATCGGCCGCCGCGGCCTGTCGGGGGCCTGCATCGAGGGCATCCTGGCCTCCAGCGCGCCCTATGCGGCCGTGATCGACGCCGACCTCCAGCACGACGAGACGCAGCTGCCGAAAATGCTGTCGCTGCTCGCGAGCGGGCAGGCCGAGCTCGTGGTCGGCAGCCGCTACATCGAGGGCTACAAGAGCGAAGGCTTCAACAAGCAGCGCGCCGGCGCCAGTGCGTTGGCGACCGAGGTCGCAAGGAAGATGCTGCGGGTCGAGATCGCCGATCCCATGAGCGGCTTCTTCATGGTTCGCCGCGACCGTTTCGAGCAGCTCGCGCCGAAACTTTCCGTGCACGGCTTCAAGATCCTGCTCGACCTCGTCGCGAGTGCGCACGGCAGCTTGCGCGCCATCGAAATTCCCTACACGTTCGGTGAGCGCCAGCACGGCGAAAGCAAGCTCGACTCCATGGTCGCGCTGGATTTTCTCGGCCTGGTGCTGGCAAAATTCACCAACGATGCTGTCTCGCTACGCTTCCTGCTGTTCGCGATGGTGGGCGGTATCGGCCTCGTGGTGCATCTCACCACCCTGTTCATATCGCTCGAGCTGTTCAAGGAGCCGTTCGCGGAAGCGCAGGCCTGCGGCGCCATCGTCGCGATGACCAGCAATTTCGTCCTCAACAATTTCCTCACCTATCGCGACCAGCGACTGAAGGGCTTTGCGCTGCTGCGCGGCCTGATCGCGTTCTACATCGTGTGCAGCGTCGGCCTGCTCGCCAATGTCGGCGTCGCCTTCTCGGTCTACGACCAGGAGCCGATCTGGTGGCTTGCGGGTGCGGCCGGGGCGCTGATGGGCGTGGTGTGGAACTACGCGATGTCCGGACTGTTCGTCTGGCGCAAGAAATAGCGCGCCAAGGAAACAGCCAAGGAAACGGGTAATGGGCGGGGCTGACGCGCGGATCGTCCGTAATACGGCGCTGGTGATCCTTGTGCTGGTCGGCATGCGGCTCGTCGCAGCCGCCTTCACGCCGATCACCTTCGACGAAGCCTATTACTGGATGTGGTCGAAGAACCTCGCCGGGGGGTATTACGACCACCCGCCGATGGTTGCCTACGTCATCCGCGCCGGCACCTTGATCGCCGGCGACACCGAGCTCGGCGTCCGCCTGGTCTCGATCCTGCTCGCGCTGCCGATGAGTTATGCGATCTATCGCTCCGCCGCGATCCTGTTCGGCGGCGCGCGGGTGGCGGCGACCAGCGCCATCCTGCTCAACGTGACGCTGCTGGCCTCGGTCGGCACGCTGATCGTCACGCCCGATGCGCCGCTTCTGGTTGCCTCCAGCTTCGTGCTGTTCTTTCTCGCAAAGGTGCTGGAGAGCGGCCGCGGCGTCTGGTGGCTCGCGGTCGGCGCAGCCGTCGGCGCGGCGCTACTGTCGAAATACACCGCGATGTTCTTCGGGCTGGCGATCCTGATCTGGCTCGCGGCCGTGCCAAAACTGCGGCACTGGTTTCTCTCGCCCTGGCCGTATCTCGGCGGCCTCGTCGCCTTGGCGCTGTTCTCGCCGGTGATCCTCTGGAATGCCGATCATCAATGGGTCTCGTTCGCAAAGCAGCTCGGGCGCGCGAAGATCGAAGACTTCCGTCCGGTCTTCATCGCCGAGCTGATCCCGACCCAGATCGCGTTTGCAACTCCGCTGGTGTTTATTCTCGGCGCGATGGGGCTGCATGCGCTGACCTGGCGCCGGGCCGGCGCGCTGGCCTCGCGCGTGCTGGTCGAGACGATGTTCTGGACCGTCGTCGCCTATTTCGTCTGGCATTCACTGCATGCCCGCGTCGAGGCCAACTGGTTCGCGCCAGTCTATCCGCCCTTCGTCATCGCGGCGGCCGCCGCCGCCAATCTCGTGCAGTGGAAGCCGCGCCAGCGTCGCCTGGTGGATTTCTGCCTGCGCTGGGCCGCGCCCGTGGGCATCGTGATGTTTGCCGCGCTGATCGTTCAAGCCAATACTGGGTGGCTGTCCGGCTATCGCCGCGATGCGACCGTGCGTAGCGTCGGCGTCGGCTGGCGCGAGCTCGCTGCCGAAATCGAAGCGGTGCGCGCCCGCAATGGCGCGACCTGCGTGCTTGCGCCGGATTACGGCACCACGGGCTGGCTCGCCTTCTATCTGCCGCGCGGCAGCTGCGTGGCGCAGCAGAACCAGCGCATTCGCTGGGTCAACATGGCCGAGCCAGATCCAAAGTTGCTCGCGGGCAAGCTGATCTACGTCGACGAGCTGCGCGGCGACGGCAATCCCGCCGTCCACGACCTCTTTGCGAAGGTGACCCAGGTCGCGCAATTGCAGCGCAAGCGCGGCCCGCTCGTGGTCGAGACCTACGGCATCGATCTGCTCGAAGGCGCCAAGGGCGACGTGCTGGATCGCTCGCCGCCGCCGGAAGCGCGGTAGCTCTTCGTCGGAACGACGGCGGAGCGTTCAGTTGATCATTTCGGCCTTGGTGGCATACTGGTTCGACCTGTCCTGGTCACGCCAGAACCAGACGGTCACGACGCCGGAACGGCCGCGGACCTGCGTAAGCAGGGGGCCCGACAGAACGCCGTCGGGAGCGCCGTGGAAGTCGGCCGCATCCAGCAGCGTATCGCTGAGCGCGAGCCGCGCGTCGTTCTGGACGGCGACCTCCATCAACCGGCTCGCGACGTTGACGGTGTCGCCCGTCGCCGTGATGTGCTGATGGCTTTCGCCGAGGCGGGATGCGACGATCGGGCCGAAATGCGCGCCGATCTTGAAGCCGAGCTGATCCCTGATCGCAGGCGGCAATGACGCGATCCAGCGCTCGACGCCGCGGTGCAGGTCGATCGCGCATTTCAGCGCGCGTGCGGCGTCGTCGGGCATCGCGCCGGGCAGGCCGAACAGGATCATGGCGCCGTCGCCGAGAAATCCGCTGATCATGCCGCCGCAATCGACCGCGGCCCTGTCGATCAGCGCGTGAAATGCCTTCAGAATGTCCTGGAGTTCGTCCGGATCGATCCGCTCGCTCAGCGCCGTGAAACCGGAGAGATCGATGAAGACCATGGCTGCGTCCTGCCGGACGGGTTTTGACAGGAAATTTGGATCGCGCGCCAGCCACTCCTGCACGGCGGGAGCCTGGAATTGCGCGAGCGACCGGCTCTTGGCGGCGAGATATTGAGTGCGACGGCCTCCCGCCCACAATTGCACGCCGGCAAAGATCACAACCGGCGGCACTGCTGCGGCGAGCGTGGTCGCAGCGTTCAGCCAGACGCCGTGCGTGAACGCGAACAGATTGAGCCCGGCCCAGGCGATTATCACCGCGGCCGCCGCCATGATGCCGAGCGCGCTGCGCCGCCAGGCGAGCAGGCCCACCAGCAGCATTGGCAACAGGATCGCGATGAGCGCGTCGGCGATGTGGACCTTGCGGTCGCGCACGATGCCGTCGCCGGCGACGAGATGGGTGATCGCGGTCGAGACCACCTCGACGCCGGGCATCAGGGAATCGAACGGCGTCGGGTAGAAATCGCCGCCGCCTGCGACCGAGGCGCCGATCACAACGATGCGGTTCTCGATCGCCGCGCGATTGAGCGTGCCGTCGAAGATGCTCTGCGCGCTGACGGTGCGGATGGTGCGGCGCGGGCCGTAATAGGTGATCGGCAGTGCGAAGTCGGTATCGGTCGGCACCGCGCGGTCGCCGAGCAGGAGGTGGTCCGGTGCGATCGTCAGCGGCTTGTCGAGCGCACGCGTCGCGACGCGCAGCGGAAATGACAGCTCGACCTTGTCGCTCGTCCGGAACAGCATCGGCACCGAGAGCGGCGAGCCCGATTGTCCGGTCGCAACGTTGACGACGCCGACCTCGGCATGATCGGCGAACGCCGGCAAGGGCAACAGGAAGCGCTCGGCCTGCGGCAGCACGGCGAGGGGGCCTTGGTCGCTGGTCTCCACGGTCTCGCTGGCGGACGGGAAGATCGCCGCGGCGGCGAGGACCATGGGACCGGTCGCGAGCGTGTTTGCGAGCGTAGCGTCGCCAATCGCAGCGCTGCGGTCGACTAGCAGCAAGTCAATCGCGACGACCTTCGGCTTGAACTGCACGATGGTGTCGACGACACGGGCGAGATCGGCGCGTGGCAGCGGATAGCTGCCGCCGCGCTTCACCACGGTGTCGTCGATCGCGACGATGGTGACGACATCGGGCGGAACCTGCACGCCGCGGACCTGCGTCCGCCAATCCGTCAGCGTCGCCTCGAGGCGATCGAGAAAGCGCAGATGACCGTTGGCGTGGCCGGCATAGATACCCACGCCCCACAGTGCGGTGAGGACAAGTGCCGCCAGGATCTGAACGCGTCGGCTACTCATGTGGTCGTGTTGCAATTTTCTCTATCGTCCAAAAGTTTTTGACCAAGCCTCGTTGCCAAGCCTTATTGACCAAGCCTCATTGACCAAGTCTTGCCATCAGCGCGTCGACGCGCGGCTGGCCCCATGTCTTGACGGTCAAAGGACCGGTCGCTTCCACGTCGACGCCTTCGCCGGGGCCTAAAACGACGCCGCGTCCGCGGCTCCTGCGGCTCACGCCGACACGGCCGTCGGCGACGAAGACGGAGGTCTTGGCCTCCGCGACATCGACCGCCCATTTCGTACCGCGCACCGCGGCGATCGCCTGCGGCGTCAGCACCTTGAACGGATTGCCGCCGGGCTTCTTGGGCACCTCGACCAGCAGCGCTTTGCTGCTCAACTCCACGGAGTCTATATGTCCGTCGCGGTTGGCGTCCTTAAGTTCAAATCTGGCACCGTTTTCCGCAACGATGGTGATGCCGTTGTCGCAGCGCCAGGTCTGCGTGCCGGCAGCGGATGGCGATGCTGTGCAGCCCGCATTGGCAGGCTGCGCGGCCGCGTACCCCATCAACAAAGACGACCACAGCAGGGCGAAACATCCAGCGCGTGCGGTCTCTTTCATGCCAGCCTCCGTTTGCGTGCTCGACACATTTCAAAAGGCGGTGTTGATACGGTGCCGTATCACACGCAGGGGCTGCTGAAAAGTACCGACATCCTAGCTATTTTCTCGGCACGGGCTTTTCCAGACCGGCGCGATCAACTTTCGGTCAGGGTCTTCACCCTCTCACCGTTGTTACGCAGAGAGGCGAAGCACATCGCGTCGCGCGCTGGCCGACGAAGGCGACGTCCACCAGCCTGGCGCAACGCTTCGCCGCTATGATCAGCGGTATTGAAGACCACGAAAAGGACTTGGTTGGATGCGTTTGGAGATGCGGCCGGAGACGTCCGCTGACCGCACCGATCCGGCCGAGAATTATAGTTAACACACGCGCTTAAGTCCGTAGTTCTGCGGGCTTTTTTCTCGAAATGGGACGACGTTAACGCGCTGCCCCACATCCGCCCGAACTTAATCCGCATTTAACTAAAAGTGGCCTTAATGGCGCTCCGACCCTCTGCGAGATGCTGTTCCCGGATCGTGACCAGCGGCGCTTCGAAGGGGGACTGAGTGACACCGTTCTGGACGCAAGGCGAATGAGTACGAGTATCGCTGCGCAAGGTATCGCGGCACGGAAGTCCAAAGAATTCTCGAGCAATTCTTATCGGAAGCCTTCCCGGAAAATGACCACCCAAAACGTGCTTGGCGCTGCCGTGATCGGCTGCGTCGTGCTTGGCGCCGGCTGGACCATCTACAGCAACATCCTTGCCGCCAGCGTCTATCCGACCGTCGGCAGCAGCGGCTACGACGAGCCCGTGATCAAGCGCGCGCCCAGGGTCGCGCTGCGCGAGGCCGGTGAGGCCGTCAAGGAAGCCTTTGCACTCTTGCCCGACCGGTTGCAGGTGGCAGCGCCGATCTCGCGCGAGATGTTCAACGAACGCTTTGCTGCGGCTGCGACCCAAGGCGTGACATCGAATGCGGCGAGCGCCACGCCCGCAACCAAGGTAGCCGAAGCCAAGGACGCGCCAAAGCCGAGCGTGATCGCAAGGGTCGCGGAAGTCCTGAAGCCAGGTCCCGCCAAGATCGCTGACGCTGCGAAGTCCAAGCGCACCGACGCGCCGGTGCAGCTTGCCTCGGCAGATCCGGCCGAGATCGTGCCGGCGGCTGAGGCGAAGCCGAAATCGTTCGCCGATCGCGCCAAGGCCGCGGTGATGTCGGTGACCGGGCCGCGGCAGTCGATGGTGGAAAAGCTCTGGGGCAAGCGTGAGCCGTCCGGCGGGCTGCTCGCCTATGCCTCGGCCGATGCCAGCGTGACCGCTTCCATTGCGCCGAAGGAGCAGAATCCCATGCTCGGCGGTTCGGCGCCCTATGACCGCTCCACCGCGGTTTACGACATCAGCGCGAAGACGGTGTATCTGCCCGACGGCACCAAGCTCGAGGCACATTCCGGCCTCGGCTCCAATCTCGACGATCCCCGTTCCTCGCGCATCCGCATGCGTGGCGTGACGCCGCCGCACATCTACGACTTGAAGCCGCGCGAAGCGCTGTTTCACGGCGTTCCGGCGCTGCGCCTGACCCCGATTGGCGGCGAGAGCGCGATCTACGGCCGCGACGGTCTGCTCGCGCACACCTTCATGCTCGGGCCGAATGGCGACTCCAACGGCTGCGTGTCGTTCAAGGACTATTACGCGTTCCTCGATGCCTACCGCAACAAGGGCATCCGCAGGCTCGCGGTGCTGGCGCGAGTGGAGTGAGGCGCAACGCGCCTCACCGCTTTTTGCACGATCAGCGTTTGACGAAAACCAGGTTGCAGGCACGCGCCTCGTTGCGCTTGCCGCTGCCGCGGCTGCGTTCGAACTGGGCATCGACCGTAAACGCGTAGGGAGAACCCGGCGGCAAGTTATTGAGGGTGTAAGTGCTCGCCCCTGTCGTCCCGCGCGCGCTCAATGTCGTCTTGCCGTCAGCAGGGATCTGGCCATCGATCTCCAAGCGGTTGACGGCGCCCTGGCTCTGAGCGTCAGCGTGAAACACGCCGTTCGCAACCGTGGCAGATAGGGCCCGGGTGAAGCCCTGCGCCTTGCCGGTAGCCGCGCAGTTCAACGTCACGTCCCAGTTGCCGTCGAAGTCTTTGCCGCCGCCGGCCCGGCCGTTGCCGGCAGGCGCCAGCGCCATCTTCTGCTTCAGGCCTTCAACTCGCGCCTTGGCGAGAGTGGCGAAAATGCAATTCGGGAATCTGGCGAGGTGATCCTCGTAGGCACCAAGCGTGCCGATGCCGTCCGCAGCCTTCCAGTGCGCCTCAGCGGCCGCGCAGGGATCGGGCCGCGCCGCAGCTGGCGGAGCCGCCGGTGCCACCGTGATCGACACCGGTCCGTTCAGGTAGAACTTGCCGATGATCGACAGCGACAGCTCCGGGAGCTGGGTCTTGCCGCTGGAGTCGTAGACGTCGCTGCTGATGTCGCGAAAGACCTCGCCGATCTCCTGCGGTTCCTCGATGTGCTTCAGGAACGCGCTCGTATAGGGACTGTTGCGGCCGCTGCCGTCCGCCGCGGTCTGCCCGGATTGGGTCGAGAACGACACGATCGTGCCGCGCGGTGCCTCGACCTTGGACAAGCCCCGTCCGATCGAGGCGGCACGCGTCATGCCGGCGGAGCGCTTCAAGGTTTCGGCCAGCGGATTGTCGCGGCAGGAATCGAGCACGAGGATGCGCAGGTTCTTGGCCTGCTGCAAATCGTTCACGATGTCGTCGACCCGCACGAAACGCTTCAGGTCGGCTTCGTCGCTCAGCACGGCGTCGACAGGCATGAGATAGTTCACGCCGTTGTACTGCATCGCATGGCCGCTGTAGTAGAACATGGCGACATCGGCTCGGCTCGCGGCGCGCGCGAAGCGGATGGTCAGGTCCTGCATGTCGGCCTGGCGCAGGTCGATGCCCTGGAGCACCTCGAAACCGCTGCGCTTGAGCGAGGCGGCGACGTCTTCGGCATCGTGCGACGGGTTGGGAAGCTGCGCCGTGCTGGCATAGGCGCCGTTGCCGATCACCAGCGCGACCCGCGTTTCCGCCGATGCAGACCCAAGGGAAAGCCAGCAGGCGAGGAGGGCGAGGCAAAGTTTGGCCGGGCAAAATCTGGAAAGAGCACGCATGAATGCCTTCCAAGGAAATGTCGAAAAATATCCCTCGAGATTAGCGCATGCCGCGCCGACATCAATGCTCTGCCTGAGAAACGCTCAGATTTCGCGGCCGTGACATCCTGTCACGCTGGGCTCGCCGCCATCGTCTTGCGCAGAGCCATTTCGGTTGCGATCGCCTCCCGCACCGCCGGCCGCGCCTGCATGCGCTCGAGATAGGCCGACAAGGATGGCCATTGCGCGATGTCGACGCCTGCGGGACGGAGCAGCAGCAAGGCCCAGGTGAGGTGGGCGTCCGCGACGGTGAAGCGGTTGCCGACGAGGAATTCCCGGTCCGCCAGATGCGTGGCAGGCATCGACAATGTCTCCGCTACCCTTGCGCGCGGCTTGGCGAGCGAGCCGTCGTCCTTGTACCAGAAGGTCGGAAACAGGAACGCCTTGTGGATCTCGGCGCCGACGAAGCTCAGCCATTCCTGGAGGCGATAGCGATCGGGATCTCCGAACGCGGGCGCAAGGCCCGCCTCCGGTTTTACATCGGCGATGTATTGCAGGACCGCCGCGCTTTCGGTCAGCCGTTCGCCGTTCTCCAGAACCAGGACCGGCACCGCGCCCTTCGGCGAAATGCCAAGGAAATCGCTGCCGTCGTCCACGACTTTCTTGGTCCAGATATGAGCGAGGTGATAGTGCGCATCCAAGCCGGCCTCCATCAGCGCGATGCGGCTGGCGAGCGAGCAGGCCATCGGAAAGAAGTAGAGTTGCAGCATCGTCGCGCTCCGTCAGGTCAGCGCTTCGGCTTGCGCGATGATCGCGAAGCGATCCGACAATTCGGCCAGTGCGACCTCGTGAATGGTCCTTGCAGAGAGCGCTCCGCCGCGGCCGTCGGGCAGATCGCGTGTGGCGCAGGCATCGGCTGCGATCGTCGTGCGCAGGCCGAGGTCGAGCGCGGCCCGGGCCGTCGAGCTGACGCACATATGCGTCATGAAGCCCGCCAGCACGATGTTCTTGCGTCCGCTCGTGCCGAGCTGCGCCTGCAGGTCGGTGCCGGCGAAGGCGTTCGGCAGCTCCTTCTCGATCACGAGCTCGTCCGCAAGCGGCGCGAGCTCGGTGACGATGGCGCCGCGATCGGCGGTGCGATCGAACAGGCCGCCGGGCTTGCCGCGATGGGCGATATGGATGATTGCGGATCCGCGTTCGCGCGCCCGCGCCAGCAAGGCGGCCGCCCGCGCGATCGCAGGCCCGGCGCCGGGCAGGGCGAGGGGCCCTGCGAGATATTCGTTCTGGATGTCGATCAGCACGAGCGCGGCGTCGCCGAGACGCGGCGGCGTGAGATCGGCACCGGACAATTCGAGCAGGGTCTTTGGAGCGGTCATACTGGTCAGGCTTCCGTAAGGAGATCAGATGGCGTGACACTAGCGCGGCGGCGGCCTGCCATTGTGCAGGACTATTGCAGCATATGGCTGCAAATTTGCAGGAGCCGGTGACGCCTGCTAGACTCGCCTGCGATGAATTGGGACGATCTGCGCATCATCGCCGCGGTAAGGGACGAGGGCACCTATGCCGGCGCCAGCGCACGGCTGCGCATCGACGAGACTACCGTTGGCCGAAGGCTTGCGCGCATCCAGCGCGATCTCGGCGTGCCGCTGTTCGATGCGGTGGACGGTCTGAGACGGCCGACCCGCCACTGCGAGGCCGTGCTCGAACATGTCAGCGCCATGGCGTCACATGTCGCGGCGATTGACCGGCTCAGTGAAAGCCAGCCCGGGCCGGTCGGCCGCCTGCGTATCGCCTCGACCAATGCGGTCGCCGAGGAACTGCTGGCCCCGCACGCCGGCGCCTTCCTGCGCGATCATCCCGGCCTGTCCCTTCAGTTCCTCACCTCCAGCAGCAACGTCAAATTCTCGCGCTGGCAGGCTGACCTCGCCATTCGCTTGCGCAAGCCGGAGAAGGGCGACTTCACGATCTCCAAGCTCGGCGAGGTCAGGCTGTATTTCTTCGAGCCCACTGAGCGCGCGGGCGGCGATCCGGTCGCCTGTGTCTATCCGGACGAGCTCGACGCTATTCCGGAGCAGCAGTTTCTGCGCGCGAAGCGGCTGAAGAACGTGCGCTGCGTCACCGACAACGTCCGCATCATCCGCACTATGATCCAGTCGCATCAGGTCGTCGGCGTGCTGCCCGAGCACAGCTGCGGGACGCTGCTCGCCGACCGCAGCCTGCGCGCGACGCTTCTGCCGAGGCGCCGCGACGTCTGGCTGCTCGTGCAGAACCACCTCAAGCGCGACCCGGCGACGCGGCTCACCATCGAATGGGTGCGCCACTGCTTCAGGGATTTTGAGCGCGGGTGACTGTCGGCCGGCGCCTGGCGGTGCGTGAACGCGATCCGCGCGCGACGCGACCAAGTTATGGGATTGCGCGCGCGCGAAGGTTGCGTAATCTCGCGACGACCACAGGCTTGATCGGGGCAGGCGCATGACCACTCTCCAGGAAACCATCCACCCGTCGGCGCAATCGCGGGAATGGAAGGCGATCGTCATCCTGATCCTCCTGATCCCGGTGCTGTGGTCGCCGCCGTTCCTGTTTCGCATCTTCCTGTTCCAGCCGTTCAACATCCCGTCCGGCTCGATGAGGCCGACGCTGGTCGTCGGCGACTACGTGTTCGCCGCAAAATATGCCTATGGCTATGGCCGCTATTCGTTTCCTTTCGCGCCGTCATGGATCTCGGGCCGCGTCCTTGCCGCCGAGCCCGGGTATGGCGACGTCGTGGTGTTTCGCACGCCGAAGGACAATTCGGTCGACTATGTCAAGCGTGTGGTCGGGCTGCCCGGTGATCGTATCCAGATGCGGCAGGGCCAGCTCATCCTCAACGACCGCCCGGTGACGCGCGTCGCTCTCGCGAACGTGCCCGGGGGCTCCGCCTGTGGTGTGGATGACGGCGCCAAGATCAAGCGCTGGCGCGAGACGCAGCCGAACGGCGCGAGCTATGTGACATATGACTGGGTCGACAACGGTTATCTCGACAACACCAGCGTCTTCACGGTGCCATCAGGTCATTTCTTCGCGCTCGGCGACAACCGCGACAACTCCACCGACAGCCGCATGATGTCCGTGATGGGATTCATCCCGATGGACAATCTCGTCGGCCGCGTGACGCGGATATTCTGGTCACTCGACGAACACGGCGAGCCGCACATGGAGCGTCTGGGGAAGGTGTGGTGAGGCCTCATCATTCCGGGCTCGGCGCTGCGCGCCGCCCCGGAATGACGTGCGGAGACAAACAAAAACCCCGGCATCGCTGCCGGGGTTTCGCATTTGGTGTTTGCTGGAGTGGCTGGATCAGAAGTCCATGCCGCCCATGCCGCCGCCCGGAGGCATCGCGGGGCCGGAGCCGCCCTTCTTGGGCAGCTCGGCGACCATGGCTTCCGTGGTGATCAGCAGGGCCGCAACCGAAGCTGCGTTCTGGATCGCGGTACGGACCACCTTGGTCGGGTCGATGATGCCCTTCTTGACGAGGTCGCCATATTCGCCGGTCTGGGAGTCGAAGCCGTAGGCGTAGGCCTTGTTCTCGAGGACCTTGCCGACGATCACCGAGCCATCTTCACCGGCGTTGATCGCGATCTGGCGAGCGGGAGCCGAGAGCGCCTTGCGCACGATCTCGACGCCGGTCTTCTGGTCGTCGTTCTTGGTGCGCAGGCCCTTGAGCTGCTCGGAAGCACGGAGCAGGGCGACGCCGCCGCCCGGGACGATGCCTTCCTCGACAGCCGCGCGGGTCGCATGCATCGCGTCATCAACGCGATCCTTGCGCTCCTTCACCTCGACTTCGGTCGCGCCGCCGACGCGGATCACCGCGACGCCGCCGGCGAGCTTGGCCAGACGCTCCTGGAGCTTCTCACGGTCGTAGTCCGAGGTGGTCTCCTCGATCTGCGCCTTGATCTGGGCCACGCGCGCCTCGATGTCGGCCTTCTTGCCGGCGCCGTTGACGATCGTGGTGTTCTCCTTGTCGATCATCACCTTCTTGGCGCGACCGAGCATGTTGAGCGTGACGTTCTCGAGCTTGATGCCGAGATCTTCCGAGATGGCCTGGCCGCCGGTCAGGATCGCGATGTCCTGCAGCATGGCCTTGCGGCGATCGCCGAAGCCCGGAGCCTTGACCGCAGCGACCTTCAGGCCGCCACGGAGACGGTTCACGACCAGGGTCGCGAGCGCTTCGCCTTCGACGTCCTCGGCGACGATGACCAGCGGCTTGCCGGTCTGCACCACAGCCTCGAGCAGCGGGAGCAGCTCGTTCAGCGAGGAGAGCTTCTTCTCGTTGATGAGGATGTAGGCGTCGTCCATCTCAACGCGCATCTTGTCGGCGTTGGTGACGAAGTAGGGCGAGATGTAGCCGCGGTCGAACTGCATGCCCTCGACGACGTCGAGCTCGGTCTCGAGCGACTTGGCTTCCTCGACGGTGATGACACCCTCGTTGCCGACCTTCTTCATGGCGTCGGCGAGGAACTTGCCGATCTCCGCGTCACCGTTGGCCGAGATGGTGCCGACCTGGGCGATCTCGTCGTTCGAGGTGACCTTCTTGGAGTTCTTGACGAGGTCCGCAACGACGGCTTCGACCGCGAGGTCGATGCCGCGCTTGAGGTCCATCGGATTCATGCCGGCGGCAACCGACTTGGCGCCTTCACGCACGATCGCCTGGGCGAGCACGGTGGCGGTGGTGGTGCCGTCGCCGGCCGCGTCAGCGGACTTGGAGGCGACTTCGCGCACCATCTGCGCGCCCATGTTCTCGAACTTGTCCTCGAGCTCGATCTCCTTGGCGACGGTAACGCCGTCCTTGGTGATGCGGGGAGCGCCGAACGACTTGTCGAGCACGACGTTGCGGCCCTTCGGGCCGAGCGTGACCTTCACCGCGTTGGCGAGAATGTCGACGCCGCGCAGCATCTTGTCGCGCGCATCAACCGAGAATTTGACTTCTTTAGCTGCCATGTGGATTTTTCCTTAGGTGTCTAGCTGGGTGGGGAGAGGGGGCTGTTAGGCCGCCTTCTTCTTGGAAGCGGGGACGTCGAGGACGCCCATGACATCGCTTTCCTTCATGATCAGCAGATCGACGTTGTCGATCTTGACTTCAGTGCCGGACCACTTGCCGAACAGCACGCGGTCGCCGACCTTCAGGTCGATCGGGATCAGCTTGCCGGCTTCGTCGCGACCACCGGGACCGACAGCGACGATTTCGCCCTGCGAGGGCTTTTCCTTGACGGTGTCGGGAATGATGATGCCGCCAGCGGTCTTCTCTTCTGCGTCGATGCGCTTGACCACGACGCGGTCGTGAAGCGGACGGAATTTCATGCAGTCCTCCTAAGCATTTGTTTAGCTTGATGTTTTCAGGGGTGTTAGCAGTCGATGCCCGCGAGTGCCAATGCGGGTGAAGCTCAGATAAGCCAGGATTTTTGCGGGGGCAAGGGCTTCTACCAGAAAAATCAGCACTCAGAAGCGCTGTCTGCCAGAATTCTTTACCATCGTTAACCGGCCCCGGGGGCCGTATTAGCACGGTGCCGCATCTGCTGCTAACGCATTGAATTTCAACAGCTTGTTAAACTTTTGGGCTTGAGATGGATTATCAGTTTGCGTCACATTTGCCTCATGTGAGCGCATCTCCACCGGGTGGCTCGTAGGGCGTACCGGAACGCCACCCCTTGAATATGCGCTCCTGCAAAGGAGGTTGGCATGGTCTCGCGGGTTGGGGTTGTTTCCGACGATTTCCGGAAACAGGCGCTGGGTTACGGGCTGACGACGGCCGAAATTCTCTATCGGATGCCGGATCATCGCTCGCTGCTCCAGACCTATGTCTGGCAGAATTACGACATGTTTCCGAAATTTCCGGCGCTGACGGATTTCCTGGCGTTCTGGCAGGAGAAGCTCGACGGCCCGCTGCATTCGGTGACGGTCGTGCATTCCAAGCTGATCAAGCCGGCCGAGCTGCGCGCGGTGGACGGCGTGTTCCGGCTGCATTGAAGGCAAATGCGGTGCTGCAGGGTGGGTTAGCGTCAGCGTAACCCTCCATGCATCAACGATTGCGAAGCAAAGGGGTGGGTCACGCCAAGCGGACTGCGCTTCGCGCAGCCGCGGGGCCCACCCACCCTACGATTTCGCATTCTGTGCTAGCCTCTCCCCATAACAACAACAGGGAGGCCAGCCCATGGCCAAGAAGGCAAAATCGCGCACCGCATCGCAAGCCGCGGTGAAGAAGCGGAGCGGAGCCAAGGCCGCGCCCCGATTATCGGCGCGCAAGGCGGTGAAAGCCAAGGCGGTGAGAGCGAAGGCGCGCACTGTCACTCCGAAAAAGCCCGCGCGTCCCAAGCAGCGCATCGCCATCAGCCATCACCGCGAAGAGGATTTCAAAGCCGACGGCCTGCGCGCCTACGCAAAATACCGCGACCTCGGCATCGCCGCTGCAAGCCACGGCCTCGCGCAGGCGCATGTGATCCGCCTGCAAGGCCCCTGCAATCCGGACGAGGTGTCGAAGCTGCACTTCCACGACGTCGAATTCCAGATGGTCTACGTGCTTAAGGGCTGGGTGAAGACCTATATGGACGGCGAGGGTGAGACGCTGATGAAAGAGGGCAGCGCCTGGACCCAGCCGCCGAAGATCAAGCACATGATTTTGGATTACTCGGACGACGTCGAGCTGCTGGAGGTGATCCTGCCGGCGGAGTTCAAGACGGTGGAGTTGAAGGCGTAGGCTCCTTCGTCGTCATTGCGAAGGAGCTCTTGCGACGAAGATTCCAGAGCGCTTCTCACGCGCGGCCTTCGATCGCCTCGCAGCTTCAAGAGGTCGGCTCATTGAGACAGAGATCAGGCGCAGCTGTCGCAGTGGCGCTTCCACATCGCGCGATAGGCGCCGTCCACCGCTTGCACGTATGAGACGGGGTTGCCGGCGGCCGCAGCCCTGATCTGTTCGGGCAGTTCGCGGCGCAACGTCGCGAGATCGCCGATCTGCGTCCCACGGCTCGCTGCGATTTCGACATACGCGTCATCGCTGTCGGCGACCCAGTCCGGCAGGCCAAGCGCGGTGAGGATGGAGCCGGCAGCACGGCTAGGCAGGCTGTTACCGAGCCTCGCCACCACCGGCACGCCCATCTGCAAGGCTTCCCATGTGCTGACGCCGCCATTCTGCGGGAACGGGTCGAGGCCGATATCGACGCGATTGAACGATGCCAGATGTTCGCCGCGCGAGGTGGCCCCGAGCAGATCGACGCGTTCGGCCGGCAACCGGCAAGCTGCAAACCGCGCCAGCAGATTGTCGCGGACCAGCTGAGCGTCCAGCGCAGTATCCTTGATCAGCAGTCGCGAACCCGGCACCCGCTCGAGAATCCTGGACCAGACCTCCACCGCCTCGTTCGAAATCTTGCTGATGCGGTTGAAGACACCGAATGTGATGAAGCCGTTCGCAATCGCCGGCGTTGGCGCCCGCGCAATCCCGGCCGGCAGCGGCGCTAACGTCACAAAGCACGGCAGGTCGACGATGGTCTCCGCAAACAGATGCCGAACCGCGACAGGAATCGCGACCGGGTCCGAGAACAGATAATCGATCGTTGGCAGCCCGGTGCCGGTACCGTGGCCCCAGCCATGCACCTGGACCGGTGCCGGCTTGCGCGCAAACACGCCGAGGCGGTTTCCGCTGGTATGGCCGGACAGGTCGATCAGGATATCGACGCCATCGGCGCGGATCTGTGCCGCGAGGCGATCGTCGGACCATTGCGAGGCGTCGCGCCAGCGATCGGCCATCCCTTGAAATTCGCTGGTCGTCGCATCCGTTTTCGACGAACAAGAGTAGCACACGATCTCGAACTGTGCCCGATCATGGTGCTGCAGGACCGGCTTGAAAATGAACGCCGCCGAATGTGTGTGAAAATCCGACGAGACATAACCCAGCACCAGACGGCGATTCGGATCGCGGCTGTTATCATGCGGTCCCGCCGCTGCTGAAGCGATCTTCGCACCGATCTGCTCCCACCATACATGCCGCGCTTGCTGATGCTGCGCAACGCTGGCCTTCGCCATAAAATCGAGGGTGAATATCTTGCTGGAGATCGTGCTCTGGTCAGGCTGGATGTCGAGAGCTCTGTCGAAACTGGCGAGGGCTTCGTCGACCCGGCCAAGTACCGCGAGACATTGGCCGAGCAGGCTGTGGGCATGAGAGAAGCCGGGATCGGTCGCGAGAGCCTTCTCGCAATCGGACAATGCTTCGGCAACTCGCCGGGTCAGGAGCAAGATGCTGGCCCGCCAGAGCCACCCATTCGCGTCGTCGGGTGCCAGCGCGATTGCCCGATTGCAATCCGCCATGGCTTCGTCAAATCGCTGAAGTTCCCGCAATGCAACGGCGCGGGTCGACAGTGCCGAGGCATAGTCAGGCTTGATCGATAGCGCGCGGTTTAGGCTTGCGATAGCCTCGTCATAGGCGCGCAGACGGCAGAGCGCCCAACCCCGGCCGTTATGGGCTTCGGAAAGTTTTCCGTCGATTGCGAGCGCCTTGTCGTAGCTCTCGAGCGCTTCTTGGTAAAGTTCAAGGGCCGCGCTCGCGTTACCGAGATTGGACAGGGCCAAGGCGTAGTTGGGGCGCAAGGCGAGGGCCTTTCGATAGCTCTCGCGGGCCTCATTGTGACGTTCTAGCCCGTTCAGTGCGACGCCCAGGCTCATATGAGCTTCGGCAGATCGCGGATCCACGGCAACCGCTCGGCTCAGCAGAACTTGGGCTTGCTGATAGTTTTTGGCGTCAGACTCCAAAGCGCCCAGCAAATGAAGCGCGATGAATTGGTTGGGCGCGAGCTCCAGGAGTTCGCGATAGGCCGCCTTTGCCTCGCGGAGAAGTCCTGCCTTGTGCAGTTGGAGGGCGCGCGCGAGCAACGGCCCCACCTCGGCTTTTTGCCGTTTCTGAAGCCGGGCATTTTGAAATGCACGCTGGCCGACGCTGTCGCTCATGAATCAATTCCACCCGAATCTCCGGGCGAGATTAACATGGAAGGATTGTCCGGATTGCGCTGCGGTTCATCCGGGCGACGAGGGCGCCAGCCTCACGCAAGCCTCACGTCAACACCCCACCACCGCTCCCATCAAACACGTCGTCAGCGTCCCCGACACGATCGACTTCGGCCCGGGCGCGTTGATTTCCTCGCGGCGGATCGGCCCACTACCGCTCGAGATAGCCCAATTCCGCGCTCATGACCTTGCGAGCATATTCGCTGAAGGCATCGATCAACCGGCCGCGCGCGGCATAAGGTGGATAGAGCAGTGCGATCGTAACGGGGACAGCCGGGTTGAAGGGGCGCGTGATCAGAGCCGCGCCAGAGCTTTCGTCATGCGCGGCAATCGGGTTGATAATGCTGATGCCGAGGCCCGCCGCGACCAAGGCACAGACCGATGCGCCCAGATCGGTCTCCGCAACAATGCGGCGCGTGACGCCCGCCTGCGCGAAGATCGTATCGATGCGATCGTAGAGTGGACTCCCCGTGGCGAAGGAGATGAAGGCCTCGTCGGCGAAATCGGCAGGGCGCAGCGTCTTCTTCTGCGCAAGACGATGCGCCTTCGGCATGATCGCGACGCAACGGGTCTTGAGCACCGGCTCGACATGCACCCCCGCAACCTCGCCGTAGAGCATTGCCAATCCGGTGTCGCAAAGCCCGGAACTGACCCAGTCGTGCACGGCGCTCGCCGTGCCGGATCGGATCGAGATCATCACGTGTGGATAGTCCACCTTGAAGCGTGCCGCGATGCGTGTCAGCAGGCCGCCGGCCAGGCGCGGCATCGCCGCAACGCTTAACCGACCCATACCGAACGAGCGGATGCTGGCTGCGCTGGCCTCCAGTCCCGCCAAGCCGATGAAAGTCTTCTCGACCTCCTGGAAAAAGCGCGATCCGTCCACCGTCGGGCGGAGGCGGCCGCCACTGCGATCGAACAGCGGGAATTGTGTGATCGCTTCCAGCTGTCCGATCAGGCGGCTGATCTGGGGCTGCGAGGTATGCATGCGCTGAGCCGCCTGCGTCATCGATCCCGTCACGAAGACCGCCCGAAAAGCCTCCACATGCTTCAGGCCCATGCGTCTGGTTGCCATATCAAATCCGTATAGGAGAGTATGAAACTGGAATTTCATCAGATCGAGCTTTTGGACGATAGTCTAGAGCATGAAGCCGTTCGCACGGAGCGGCCCTGTCGTTGCTCACCCACCGTGGACGGCGTCACGGACATTCGCGAAAAAAAGGGGACGACATGAAAGCGACAACGATCAAGGCACTCGCCACGGCGACCGTCGCTGTAGTTCTTCTTTCCAGCGAGGCCATGGCCCAAGGTGCGAGCAGGCTGGACAAGATCCGTGAGACCGGCTCGATCACATTGGGGTACCCCGAGACCTCGGTGCCCTTCGCCTATCTCGACGGTAACCAGAAGCCGGTCGGTTACACCGTGGAAATCTGTGAACAGGTGGTGCAGGCGATCAAGACGGCCCTCAAGCTCCCCAAGCTCGAGATTCGCTATAACCCCATAACTTCGGCGACACGTATTCAGCTGCTCGCCAACGGTACGATCGATCTCGAATGCGGCAACACGACCAATAATGTCGAGCGGCATAAACTCGTTGCCTTTGCTCCCACCACCTTCGTTGCGCAGGTCGTCCTCGTCGCGCGCAAGGATGGCGGGGTCGATGTCAACGACCCGGCTTCGTTTCGCGGCAAGGCCATCGCCGCCCAAGCCGGCGGCCAGACTTTCAAGGTGATTACGCTGATCAACGCCAAGAACAATCTCGGCATCACGGTGGTGCCGGCCAAGGACACCGCCGAGACCTTCTTGTTGGTGTCGACGGGCCGGGTGGCCGGCACCGCCAACGATGACGGTCTCGCCTTTGCCACGGTCGCCTCGTCCAGAACGCCGGATGCATTCCTGATCGGTAGCAAGAGTCTCGAGACGGCGCCCTATGGTATCGTCCAACCCAAGGATGATCCTTCTTTCAAGAAGATGGTCGACGATGCCGTGATCGACCTGATGAAGAGCGGGCAGATTGCGGCGCTCTACGACAAATATTTCAATTCACCAATCCCACCGCATGGCCTCAACCTGAAATTTCCGATGAGCGCCGCCCTCAAGCGGGCGCTGGCCAACCCGACCGATTCCGGCGACCCGGCAGTCTACGAATGACGCGACAAGCGCTCTAGAGGTCTCGCAATGGCACATCAACACGACACGAGTCCGGCGGGCGCCGGGTTGCCACCCATCGACCTGCGCAGCGATACTGTCACCAAGCCGACCGAGGCGATGTATGCCCGCATGGCCTCTGCGCCGCTCGGCGATGACGGGCTCGACGGTGACCCGACGGTGCAGGAGCTGGAGGCCGTCGCAGCTGCGGCGTTGGGCAAGGACGCCGGCCTGTTTGTGCCGAGCTGCACCATGGCTAATCTGCTGGCGACGCTGGCGCAGTCGCAGCGCAGCGAACAGATCGTGCTGGAATCGAATGCCCATATGTACACCTCGGAACGAGGGGCGGCGACGTTTACGGGGCAGTTCTACCTCGCAATTGCCGGCACCGCCGGCGCAATGGACCTGAATTTGCTGGAGGACGCCCTGCAGGGCGAAGGGCTCAAGCTCGGGACCGCTCTCGTCGCAATGGAAACCTCGCACAACAACGCGAGCGGCGCCGTATTGCCGCTGGATCATATGCAGGCCGTGCACGCCATGGCCTCGGCCCGCGGTGTCCCGGTGCATCTCGACGGCGCGCGGCTGTTCAACGCCGCCGTCGCCCTCGAAACGGCGCCGGCCGAGGTTGCGAGACATTGCGACACGGTTTCTCTGTGTCTGTCGAAGGGCCTGAGCGCACCCGCCGGTGCCGTGCTCGCCGGGCCGCGCGCGGTGATCGACAGCAGCCGCAGGTTTCGCCGCATGCTGGGAGGCACGCAGCGCCAGATCGGCGTCCTGGCCGCGGCCGGCCTGGAGGCGGTTCAGGTCATGGGGACGCGTTTGGCGGAGGATCACCGACGTGCGCGAGCCCTGAGTGATGCGTTGAACGGGATGCATCCAAAGATCAGCGCGACAATCCCGCAGACGAATATCGTGCAGGTTGATGTCTCTCTCTCCGGGCGCGACAGCGCCGTGTGGTCGGGGGCTCTGGAGAGGGAGGGCCTGAGGGCGAGGCCCTGGGGCAGGCATCGATTGCGCTGCGTGACCCATCGCCATATCGATGATGCGGATGTTGATCGCGCGGTCATGGTATTTCGTGCCGTGGCTGGAGCTTTGGCTTAGAGAGCGCTTAGCTCAGCACTCCCACGATCAGCGGATCGTTAGAAGGCGCCCGATCCGTGAAACCGGGCAGTTACCAATCGGATGGTTTCAGCCGTCCCGCAGGGCGGGCGGTAACCAGTCGAAAATACCTCTCGCGTCAACTCAAGGCTGTGAAAATGCGGGAAATGTTTTCATGGCGACCAACACTTTTGGCCGACGCGGCGTCGTGGCGCCAGCCCCGAGAGCATCGCTTCAACCACCCGTCGCCGCGCCGATCGCACCTCGGCCCTTGTCCAGCGAGGGCACGCTTTTTGGCGACAACAAGCTTCTGGCCGATATCCCATTCCTCACCATTGGCCTGATTTTCGGCTTGCTCTTGATCTACGCTCTGCAACGCAGTCTGGCCATCGACATTGCGCGGGACGGCTCAATCGATGTCCGTTCGCTGATCGCTCAGGGCGCGTCCGGCTACGATCTGGTCGTTGGAAGGAGTGAGTGGTGGCGGATCGGCCTTGCACCGCTTCTGCATGGTAGCCAGTGGCATCTCGTAGGCAACTGCGTTGCGCTGCTCATCGTCGGCGTCAGGCTGGAGAGTCTGATCGGTCGTGGCTGGTTTTCTCTGATCTTTGTCGCCAGTGCAGTGGCCGGAGAGGCCGGCTCACTCCTGGGCAATGACCCCGGCACGGTGAGCGTCGGCGCGTCCGGCGCCATTACCGGGCTCATCGCCGCGCTGTTCGTCGCGAGTTTCGATCCCGAAGCGGACGCCGATCAAACAATGTCGAGACTGAAGACGTCGCTCTTCTTCGGTGTTCCCGCACTGCTGCCGCTGGCCTTCGGAGCCTCCGGCAATGTCAACTATTTTGCCCATGCAGGTGGTGCGCTGGCCGGCGGCGCGCTTGCCATCATGCCGTGGCTCGCCTTCTGGTCATATGACAGCCTGCCGCGGAGCGCCGGCACGGTGTTGCTCGCAGGATTGGTCGGATCTCTGATCTGCGCCGGCTTCGCCGTCGCTCATTATTCATCCTACATGGCCGATGCCGTGCAGTATATCCGCGCGTCGGAAGCGCCGGCGAATGCTGAAGAGATGGCCAGCCGGTCTCTCGATCTCGTCACCCGCTATCCGAAAGACCCGCGGGCTCATCTGTTCCGTGCGATCTTCTTCCTGGAAAAAGCGAGCCTCAATGCCGCCGAGGCGGAAGCGCGAACTGCCATGTCGCTCGCCGCTTCGGATGTGGCGGGTGGGACGGCGCGCACCGGGGCGCAGGGCTTGATGGCGGTGTCGCTGTGGGCGCAGGGACGAAACAGCGAGGCGAAGGCCATGGCGGTCGAGCCGTGCCGTGCCAAAATGGCTGAGGTGCGTCGCATATTGCAGAAGCAGAAGTTGTGCGGTCGACCGGAGTGACCGGCGGATAGAGCTAGCTCAACACCCCGACGATCGCCCCCATCAAACACGTCGTCAGCGTCCCCGACACGATCGACTTCAGCCCGAGCGCGTTGATCTCCTCCCGCCGTTCCGGCGCCATCACCCCGAGGCCGCCGATCATGATGCCGAGGCTGGCGAAATTGGCGAACCCGCACATCGCATAGAGCATGATCAGGCGCGAGCGCGGATCGAGCACGTCGCCCGGCAGCTTTGAGAAGTCGACATAGGCGATCAACTCGTTGAGCACGGTTTTCGTGCCCATCAGGCTGCCGGCCGTCACCGCCTGATCCCATGGCAGCCCCATCAGCCAGCACACCGGCGCCATCACCAGTCCCAGCAGACGCTGCAACGAGATCGCGGCGCCGCCGATGTTCGGGAGCAGGCCGAGGATGGCGTTGACGAGATAGACCAGCGCCACCAGCACCAGCAGCATCGCGACGATGTTGATCAGCAGCTCGATCCCTGCGCCGGTGCCTTTCACGATCGCGTCCATCGTGCTGGAGACCTCCATCTCGGGATCCTCAAGCGCACCGCCAGTGCGCTTGTCTGAGGTCTCCGGCACCATGATCAGGCTGACGAGGATCGCCGCCGGCGCGCCCAGCACCGAGGCAATGACGAAATGCGCGGCGGCGTCAGGAATGAGCGGGGCAAGGAGCGTCGCGTAGAGCACAAGTACCGTGCCGGCGATGCCGGCCATGCCGCCGGTCATCACCAGAAACAATTCGCTGCGGGTCATCTGGTTGAGATACGGCCGCACGAACAGCGGCGCCTCGACCATGCCGAGGAAGATGTTGGCGGCGGTCGAGAGCCCGACCGCGCCACCGACGCCGAGCGTCCGCTCCAGCAGCCAGGCCATGCCGCGCACGACCGGCGGCAGCACGCGCCAATAGAACAGCAGCGTGGTCAGCACGCTCATGACCAGCACGATCGGCAGCGCCTGGAACGCCAGGATGAAATCGGCGCCCGGCACTTTCAGATCGAAGGGCAGGGTACCGCCGCCGATATAGCCAAACACGAAGGAGGAGCCGGCGCGCGAGGCCGCCGAGATCGCGCCGACCGCGTCGTTGATGGCGCCGAAAGTGCGCGCGACGATCGGCACTTTCAAGAGCACGATGGCGGTGACAAAAGTCGCGACGAGGCCGATCGCAGCCTGCCGCAATGAGACGGCGCGCCGATTCTCCGCCAGTGCGAAGGCGAGCAGCAGCAATGCGAAAATGCCGAGTACCGATTGCAGCCGCAGCATGATGTCCCCAAACCCCGATGATTATGGCCGCGCATGCGTTGCAAATGCAATGCCGGGAGATTGTCGGAGCGTCCCGCTGTTGACAAGCAGGTCCGCGTCAGCCACGCGGAGCACGTCCACATCAGGAGCTGGATAGTCCGAGCGTGACCGAAGAGGCGATGCCAGAGCAGCCAGTTTCAGCGAATCGGTCGGTGAGCGCCCGCGCGCTCCTCTCCCACCGCGCCTTCCTGTTCTTCCTGCTCTCGCGCAGCCTGTCGCGCTTTTCCAGCCAGATCGCGGCGGTCGCGATCGGCTGGCAGATCTACGATCTCACCGGCTCGGCCTTCGACCTCGGCATGGTCGGCCTCGTGCAGTTCTTGCCGACGGCGCTCCTCGTGTTCGTCGCCGGCCACGCCGCCGACCGCTACGAGCGCAAGCGCGTGGTGCAGCTCTGCCAGCTCATGGAAGCCGCGACCGCGCTCTATCTCGCTGTCAGTACCTATCTCGGCGCAGTCAGCGAAGTGCAGATTTTCGTCGCGACCTTCGTGCTCGGCATTGCCGGCGCGTTCGAGAGCCCGACCACCGCGGCGCTGCTGCCGCTGATCGCGCCGCAGGGATCGCTCCAGCGCGCCACCGCCGTCTCCAGCGGCGCGGCGCAGGTCGCGACCATCACGGGGCCCGCGCTCGGCGGTTTGGCCTACGCGATCGCGCCGCATCTCGCCTATGCCGTGATGGTGCTGTTCTGGATTCTTGGGATGATCCTGACCGGCTTCATCCGGCCGCGCCCGCAGGCGGTCGCCAAGGAGGGGACGAGCTCGGACAACATCTTTGCCGGCGCCCGCTTCATCCGCGGCAATCCGGCGATCCTCGGCACCATCTCGCTCGATCTGTTCGCGGTGCTGTTCGGCGGCGTCACCGCGCTGCTGCCGATCTACGCCCGCGACATCCTCCAGACCGGCCCGATGGGGCTCGGGATCTTGCGCGCCGCGCCCGCCGTCGGCGCGCTGCTGATGACCATGGTGCTGGCGCGTCACGCCATCTCGCGCCATGCGGGCCTGCGCATGTTTCAGGCCGTGATCGTGTTCGGGGTTGCAACGATCGTGTTCGCGCTGTCGTCCTGGATATGGCTGTCGGTGCTCGCGCTCGCGATCCTCGGTGCCGCCGATACGATCAGCGTCGTGATCCGCTTCTCGCTGGTGCAGCTCGCGACTCCCGACGAGATGCGTGGCCGGGTCGGTGCGGTGAACTTCCTCTTCATCAATGCCTCGAACCAGCTCGGCCAGTTCGAGAGCGGGGTCGCGGCCGCACTGTTCGGCGCGATGCCCGCCGCCGTGCTCGGCGGCGTCTGCACGGTCGCGGTCGCGCTGCTGTGGATGAAGCTGTTCCCAAGCCTGCGGCAGGTGGAGAGCCTGGAGTAGGGCGGGAGCTCTCTCCCGCGTCATTGCGAGGAACGAAGCGACGAAACAATCCAGACTGTTTCCGCGGAGGGATACTGGATTGCTTCGCTTCGCTCGCAATGACGACTGCGGAAATAGCGCAGATGATTCAATAGGGCGCCGCCACGCGCCTACTGTGCATGGGGTTGTTTTCGAGTTTTTAGTTAGCCCCGTCCCACGAACGGCATCTTGCTGGCCATCACCGTCATGGTCAGCACGTTGGCGTCGAGCGGCAGGCCGGCCATGTAGGCGACGGCATCGCCGACCGCTTTCGCATCCATGCGCGGCTCGTGCTTCATCGTGCCGTCGGGCTGCATCACGCCGGGGCCGGCAACCATGCGATCGGTCATGGGCGTCGCGGCATTGCCGATGTCGACCTGGCCGACCGCGATGTCGTACATGCGGCCGTCGAGGTTCGAGGCCTTGGTGAGGCCCGTGATGGCGTGCTTGGTCGAGGTATAGGCCGCCGAGAACGGCCGCGGCGCATGCGCCGAGATCGAGCCGTTGTTGATGATGCGGCCGCCGCGCGGGGTCTGGTCCTTCATGATGCGGAAGGCATGCTGGGTGCACAGGAACGGGCCGGTGAGGTTGGTGTTCACCACCGCCTGCCACTGCTCGAGGCTGAGATCCTCGAAGTTCACGGCCGGCGCGCCCATGCCGGCATTGTTGAAGAGCACGTCGAGGCGGCCATAGGTGTCCTTCACCTTGGCAAACAGCGCAGCGATCGAGTCCGGCTTGGTCATGTCGGCGGTGACGCAGAGGCTTTGTCCCGCGGGGCCGAGCTTGGCGGTCTCCTCGAGCATGTCGAGCCGGCGCCCGACGAGCACAACGGTGAAGCCGGTGTTCATCAGCGCCAGCGACGCCGCGCGCCCGACTCCGGTGCCGGCGCCCGTCACCACTGCGATCTTCTTCGCTTCACTCATCGTTTCCTGCCTTTTCTCTTAAGTTGTCAGGTTTTGGGTTCTTTTTCGTTCTTGTAGGGCGGCCGCGGGATGTTCTGATGCGCGGCGCGCAAGGCCGCCGACCAGCGCGAGCGCAAATCGTGGAAATAGGGCTCGCCCGCCTCGATGCGGTGGTTGAGATCGGCCTCGCAGGCGTCGGCACGCACCACCAGTACGTCGATCGGCAGGCCGACGCCGAGGTTCGAGCGCATGGTCGAGTCCATCGAGATCAGGCCGGTCTTGAGCGCTTCGTAGAGCTCGACGTCGTAATGCATGGCGCGGTCGAGCACCGGCTTGCCGTATTTGTGCTCGCCGATCTGCAAATAGGGCGTGTCGGTGGTGCACTCGATGAAGTTACCCGCCGTGTAGACCATGAACAGGCGCATGCGTGCGCCCTTGATCTGGCCGCCGAACAGGAAGGAGACGTCGAACGACACGTCCTCTGATTTCAGCGCCGGCCCTTCGGTCGTGTGCACGGCCCGGATCGCCCGGCCGATGCGCTGGGCAGCCTGGAACATGGTCGGCGCGTTCATCAGCGTCTCGATCTCGCCCGTGTTGGGGTCTTCGAGGCCCTCAGTCAGCGTGGAGAGCACCGACTGGCTGATCGCGAGGTTGCCGGCGCTGGCGATCGCCATGATGCGGTCGCCGGGATTGGAGAAGATGTGGAGCTTGCGGAAGGTCGAGACGTTGTCGAGGCCGGCATTGGTGCGGGTGTCGGCGATCATCACCAGACCGTCCCGAACCAGGATTCCGCAACAATAGGTCATTTCCAGTCCCCGAACGTGTTTGCGCGGAATTACTAGCCAATTTCAAGGGCCGCTCCAACCCCCGATTCCCGCGGGGCGGCCGGCCGAAAGCTGTCCGCGGGTGGGGGGCGTGCGTGGCGCGGTTCAGCTCTGCCGCTGGGACTGCGACTGCGACTGGCCGCCGCGGCCGGCCTGCTCGACCTTCACGGCCACCGCCAGCGTCTCCGCGCCGCCGCCATAGCGGGTGCCGCGCACGGGGGCTGCGCCGAGATAATCGAGCCCGATCGCGACGCGGACATGGGCGTCGGTGGCGCAGATGCTGTTGGCGGGATCGAAGCCGACCCAGCCCAGACCGTCGACGTAGGCTTCCGCCCAGGCGTGGCCGGCGTCCTGATGCACAGTGCCGTCCGAGCGCAGGAAGTGGCCGGAGACGAAGCGCGCCGGCACGCCGCCGCTGCGCGCACAGGCGATGAAAATATGCGCGTAGTCCTGGCAGACGCCGCGCTTGAGCGTGAACGCCTCGGCCGCCGATGTGCCGCTGTTGGTCGGGTCCTCGTCGAAGGTCATGTGATCGCCGATCTCGCTCATCAGCGTGTGCAGGAAGCCGAGGGTGTCGCTCTCGGCCTCGCTGCGCAGCTGGCGCGCGACCGCATTCATCGCCGGATTGACGCCAGTGAGGTCCGTGGCGCGCAAAAACATGCCGGCCGGAAAGCGCTCATCGGCGCCGCGGAGAACGCCGCCGGTGTCGTGGGTCTCGATCAGGCCCTCGGCAGTGATCTTGATGTCGCCGACGGGTCCGCAGGACAGCACATGGGTGACGTTGCCGAACGCGTCCTCATGGGTGTCGAGCTTGGTGTCGGTCGAAACGTCGATCTGCCATTCCGCCACATATTGCCCGTCATGGCTGCACGGCGTCATGCGCAGGATCTGGATGACGCTGGTCGCCTGCGGCTCGTAGCGATAGGTCGTGGTGTGGAGGATTCGCAGGCGCATGGTGTTTTGATTCCGTCGTTCCCGGGCGGCTGGAAGAGCCGACCCCGGAATCTCGCGATTCCGGGTCTGGTCCTTCGGACCATCCCGGAATGACTACGTGTATCAGATCAAATACTGCTTCGTGATGATTTCGCCCAGCCTGGAATTATCAGCGATGAATTCCTGAATGAATTCATGCACGCCGTGCTGAAAGATGTCGTTCATATTGCTGTGTTCGAGCCGGTTGCGGATGCCGCGGGCGTGGCGCTGGGCCGGGCCCTGGCGGCCATAGGCGACGCCGACCTGGTCGAGGTTGCGCACGAGATTGCCGTAGCAGCTTGCGAGCGAGCGCGGCAGCGTGTCGTTGAGGATGAGCAAATCCGCGATCAGCCATGGCTTCAGCGTCTCGCGATAGACCCAGTGATAGGCCGTCAGCGCCGAGACCGAGCGCAGGATCGAGGTCCACTGATAGAAATCGAGGGGGCCGCCGACATGCTCCTCTTCGGGCAGCAACACATGGTACTTCACGTCGAGAATGCGCGCGGTGTTGTCGGCGCGCTCCAGATGCAGGCCCATCCGCGAGAACCAATAGGCGTCGTTGCGCAGCATGGTCCGGTAGGCCGAACCGTCGAAACGCAGCGAGGTCTCCTGCACGAAGCGCAGGAATTTGGCGAGGTCCTCGCGCGTGGAGGTCCCTCTGCTCCAGACCTCCTGCAATTCGATCCAGGCCGAGTTGATGGTGTCCCACATCTCGCTGGTCAGTGCGGTGCGCACCGAGCGCGAGTTCAGCCGCGCCGCTTCGATGCAGTTTCTGATCGAGGACGGGTTGTCCGCCGAGAACGAGAGGTAGTCGACGACGTTGCGCTCGTTGGCTTCTTCATACTGCTGATAGAAGCTCGCGGCGACGCCTGCGGTCAGCAGCGCCGAGTCCCATTCGTTGGTCTTGCCGATATAAGCGGCGGGGAGTGCGGTGACGCGCAGCGTCGCATCGATCGTGCGCGCGAGATATTCGGCCCGTTCGACGTAGCGGGCGAGCCAGTAGAGGTTTTCGGCGGTGCGCGACAGCATCTCTCTACTCGTCCAAAATCCAGGTATCTTTGGTGCCGCCGCCCTGGCTCGAGTTCACCACCAGGGAGCCTTCCTTCAGCGCGACGCGTGTCAGTCCGCCCGGCACGATGGTGGTGTGCTTGCTGCCGGTCAGAACGAAGGGCCGCAAGTCGACGTGGCGCGGCGCGAGGCCGCTTGCGGTGCATGTCGGGCAGGTCGATAGCGCCAGCGTCGGCTGCGCGATAAAGCCTTCCGGCTCGCGCTTGAGCTTTTCGCGGAACGCTTCGATGGTCGCCTTGGTCGCTGCGGGGCCGATCAGCATGCCGTAACCGCCGGAGCCGTGCACCTCCTTGACGACGAGTTCGCCGAGATTGTCGAGCACGTAAGCCAGATCCTTCGGCTCGCGGCAGCGCCAGGTCTGCACGTTCTTCAGGATCGGCTCCTCGCCGAGGTAGAATTTCACGACCTCCGGCATGTACGAATAGATCGCCTTGTCATCGGCGATGCCGGTGCCGACCGCGTTGGCGAGCGTGATGTTGCCGGCCGCATAGGCCGACATCAGCCCGGGCACGCCGAGCGCTGAGTCGGGACGGAAGGTGAGGGGATCGAGGAAGTCGTCGTCGACACGGCGATAGATGACGTCGACCCGCTTCACCCCCTCGGTCGTACGCATGAACACTTCGTTGTTCTTGACGATGAGGTCGCGGCCCTCAACCAGTTCGATGCCGAGCTTGTCGGCAAGGAAAGAGTGCTCGTAATAGGCGGAGTTGTAGACGCCGGGCGTGAGCAGGGCGACCGTCGGTTCGCCTGAGGCACTGTTCGGCGCGACCGAGCGAAGAGCGGAGAGCAGTTCGTCCGGATAGCGCTCGACCGGCGCCACCCTGTGGCGGGCGAACAGATCCGGAAACAGCCGCATCATGATCTCGCGGTTTTCCAGCATGTAGGACACGCCGGACGGCGTGCGCGCATTGTCCTCCAGCACGATGAAGTCCTCGGCGTCGACCCGGATGATGTCGATGCCGGCGATGTGCACGTAGACGTCGTGCGGCACCTGCTGGCCGTTCATCTCGGGGCGGAAGACCGGGTTCTGAAAGATGAGGTCGTCGGGCACGATCCCGGCGCGCAGGATGTCGCGGCCGTGGTAGATGTCGCGCAGGAACATGTTGAGCGCGCGCACGCGCTGCTTCAGGCCCTTCTCGAGCAGCGCCCATTCCTTGCCGGACATGATCCGCGGGATCACGTCGAAGGGGATCAGGCGTTCGGTGGACTCGGAATCGCCGTAGACGGCAAAGGTGATGCCGATGCGGCGGAACAGAAGCTCGGCCTCCTGACGGCGATATTCGAGCGCCTCGGGAGGCGTCTCCTTGAGCCAGCGCGCCAGCTCCTGATAGGCAGGGCGAAGGTCCCCACCGGGAATGTTCATTTCATCAAACGCGACTGCCATAGATCCCGACTTGTCTCCGCAAGGCGTTGCGCCATTCGACAGGTCGCCAGGCCCTGGTGAAGACCGCAACGTCCTGGCCATGCGGCAAGAGTGCATGACTTTCGTGTGGTAGCAAGGGCCGGGCCAGCGCGATAAGCATGGGGAGAGGACATTTGCCGGGGATGGCCGGCGGCTTGCCTGAAAAAATGGCTGAGGACTGCTTATTTCGGCAGCAAAAGCGCGTGACTTCAACGCGTTACCTCGGCAAAGTCGGGCCGACAGGTGAGGGACTTGAGGTATGAGCGAGATCGTCACGGCGGGCATTCTGGTTATTGGGGACGAGATCCTGTCCGGCCGGACCAAGGACAAGAATATCGGCTTCATCGCCGAATACCTCACCAATATCGGCATCGACCTGAAGGAGGTCCGGATCGTCTCCGACGATGAGCCCGACATCATTGCCGCGTTGGATGCACTGCGGCATCGCTACACCTATGTCTTCACCACCGGCGGCATCGGCCCGACCCATGACGACATCACCGCCGACAGCGTCGCCAAGGCGTTCGGTGTCGGCATCGACCATCACCCGGAGGTGGTCGCCCGTTTCCGCGAGCGCTGGAGCGAGCAGGACCTCAACGAGGCCCGCCTGCGCATGGCCCGCATTCCCGACGGTGCCGAGTTGATCCAGAGCGCGACCATCCTCGCCCCCGGCTTCAAGATCGGCAATGTCATCGTGATGGCCGGCGTGCCCTCGATCATGCAGGCGATGATGGACATCGTCTCGCCCAAGCTGAAATCGGGCGTGCGCATGCTCTCCGAATCGGTCCGCGCCAATGCGCGGGAAGGCGACATCGGCAGCCCGCTGCGGGTGATCGCCGCCGAACATCCCGACACCATCATCGGCAGCTATCCCTTCATGGACGAAGACCAGAAGCCGAACACCAATCTGGTGGTGCGCTCGCGCGATGCGGACAAGCTGGCGGCAGCGATGGTGGCGGTGAAGGAAATGCTGGCGGGATTGAACATCAGCCGGTAGCAGGGAAGCTGCCGGCAGGCGAATGGCAGGAGAGGATAATGGCTGGTGAAGCACCGGAACTAAGTGCGCAAGAACGGGCGGGCCGGCCCTTTCCGGTGTCGTGGGACCAGTTCCACCGGGATTGCCGGGCGCTGACCTGGCGGCTCAACGAGGTTGGCCCGTTTCATGCGGTGATCGCGATCACCCGCGGTGGCCTGGTGCCGGCCGCGATCGTGGCGCGCGAGCTGGGCGTGCGCGTGATCGACACGGTCTGCATCGCCAGCTACGAGCACGACAAGCAGGGCGAGCTCCAGGTCCTGAAGGGCATTTCAGAAATGGCGATGAAGCTCGGCGGCGGCACCGGCAAGGGGCTTCTGATCGTCGACGACCTCGTCGACACCGGCAAGACCGGCAAGCTGGTGCGAGAGATGCTGCCGGATGCGCATTTCGCCACTGTCTATGCCAAGCCGAAGGGACGCCCGCTGGTTGATACCTTCATCACCGAGGTGTCGCAGGACACCTGGATCTTCTTCCCCTGGGACACTGCGCTGACCTACCTCCCGCCGCTCCGCGACGGCGCGGCGTGATCCTTCTTCACCTCGCCCCGCTTGCGGGGAGAGGTCGGCGCGAAGCGCCGGGTGAGGGGGAGCTTCCGCGAGTCCGTCTCTCACCTTATTTGTCGAGACAGCCCCTCACCCCAACCCTCATCTGCGCTAGGTTAGTCGTGCGCGGAGATTGTCGTGTTGTTTTTGGCGCCGTCGCGGTGGTTCGCAGAGGTGGCGGCGGGTTCGGCTGAAGAGATTACGGACAGCCTGCCACAGAAGTGGTCCAC
>NZ_JARWCR020000019.1:0-137644 GCF_029846695.2 Bradyrhizobium nivariense
GTGGGATACTACGCGATCCAGTTCGCTCGCTTGCTCGGTGCTGTCGATGTGATAGCGAGCGTCAGTAGCGCGGAGAAGGCAGCGCTTGCACGTGACGCGGGCGCCACGCACTGCATCAACTACCGCACGGACCCTGTCGCGGACGCGGTTCTCGAAGCGACGCGAGGCGAGCGCGTCCATCGCGTGATCGAGGTCGATGTAGCTTCCAACGCCCAATCCAATCTCAAGGCGCTAGCCGAGGGCGGAACCTGGGTTGTCTACGGTAGTCGTGAGCGCGAGTTCAAACTGCCTTTTCTGCCTCTGATTGACCGCGCCGTTCTCGCCCGCTTCTTTTCGGTTTACCGCCTCGCGCCGACGGCGCGCGACAGCGCAATCCGCCTCCTGCAGTTCTGGTTGGGCAATGATCAGGTTCGCCACCTCATTGCTGAATGCTACCCGCTGTCGGAGATTGCCAAGGCTCACAACAGCGTCGCGAGCGGTGCAGTGACTGGAAACGTTGTGCTTGCGATCGGTTGAGGCAGCTGCGAGAGCGGCCGAGCCGCGGTGGTTGCGGCAGCAGGGAACTTCGCGACTGGCACAGCGCGCCGACGGTCGTGACTGAATCGTCTAAGGCCGATCTAGGGAGGCAGTCTTGAAGCTCTACACATCACCCTTGTCACCGTACTCGGCTCGCGTTCGCGCGTCACTCTACTACAAGGGTCTCCAAGCCGAGATGATCAAACCGTCGAGCCTTGGCGGGATGACGTCGTCCGCATTCAAGGCAATTACACCGATCGGCAAGATCCCGGTCCTCGTCCTTGATGATGGTTTCACGATCACGGAGTCCGACTCGATTGTCGAGTTTCTGGAAGAGCTTCACCCGCATCCCGCGCTCCGGCCAGGGAATCCACTTCTTCGGGCCAGGGCGCGAATGTTGAGCAGGATAGTCGAACTGTATGTTATGGGCGCCATAGTCGGGCTCCAGCCCATGATGCCAATTTCCCTGCACCAGGCTCCCCTCGCACGTGACGAAAAACGAATCTCGATCCATGCTCCGCAATTGATAAAGTCCCTCGACGATCTCGAGCATTTCCTGTCGAAGGAGGGGCCGCACGCCGTCGGTAGCGAGCTGAGTACGGCGGACACCACGATTGCATCCTTTATCCCGTTTGTGCGCGCCGCCGAAGACTATCTGGGACAGAAAGGCTTGATCGCGGCTCACCCTGTCTTGGCCGGCCTCGTCAACCGCTTCTCACAAAACGCCGTGCTGCAGAAGGTCTTCACGGAAGTGTCCGCAGCGATGAGTGAGCGTCGCGCCGAGGTTCAAAAAACATTTGGTCTTTCGTAGGGACTCGAAACATCAGCAAGAAAGACCGTCTTTGCTCCGCGAATGGTCAGATACGCGCCGGCCTACTTTCGTTTGGCCGCCCTCTGGTTTCGTCGCAGCTCATGACCCTATTCAGCCTTCGAACCGTTTGCCCGCGAAGGCCTCTTGGTGGTTTTCGATCGATTGGTTCGGGAGCGCGCCGAGATCGGCGGATCTCGAAAGAAAAGCGCACAACAGGTCGCAACGTGCTTTTCGACGAATGCTGGAGAAAACGGGGACTGGCCGGTCACCGCTTCGGCCTCTGCAGCCTGCATGAATATCCGGGTGACAGCGCCGATGAAGAGATAAAGGAGGTGATAAGGGTCGCCCTCAACATACCGACCGGCTTTCTGCGCCGATCTTATCAGGCCGGTGACGGCCGCAAAGAACGGCTTGGTCCTATTTTCGACGACCCACCGAAGCCTGTTGGTCGATCGATCACCTTCGTTTGCCATCAACCAGTGGAAGCCAGGATTGGCAGCCGCAAATCTCACAAAATCTTCCTGGATCAGCCGAAGCTTGGTTACGTCATCGACGTCCTTCAATCCGGCCATCCGAGCTTGCCATGTCGCCGTGAAATCTGCGGCAACAGAGGTCATTACCGCCTTCCAAAGGTTCTCCTTGTTCTTGAAATGGTAGGTGACCAATGGGTGATGAACGCCCGCCTTCGCGGCGATGACGCGCGTTGAAGTCCCTTGAAAACCCATTTCAGCAAACTCGGAATAGGCGATCTTGAGGATGCGCTCTCGCGTATCGATCGACCGTTGTTGCCGGCGACGTTTCTTGACGAATTTTGAGCTTTGTTCTTTGAATAGGTTCTCTGCCAAAGCGTGTTACTCTCCTGAGTTCGCGTATCTAGGGACTTTCAACTTCCGCCACGTGCGCGCTCGACATTGAACTGATGTCGGTCCGCATCGAGGGCGATTGTCTCGTATTTTGGAGCCAGTACGCTGCGATTAGCTCTGCAACGGGACCTCATACGCCTGTCCTGCGCCTGAGCGGCAATTTCCTTGTGGCCGATCTGCTGCCCAGCTTTGCTTTAGGTCCGCCATATGATCGAGGCGCATGATCGGCGGTCGCATTCGATCGATGAGCTTCAAACGACCGCTTCAAAGCATTTTGATCTTTTCTGGCCAATGCCAAGATGATTTTGTCGTGTTCCTGGACGGTTCTTAGGCGGGCTTCGGGAAGAGCCAGCTTGCCCGCGATGTAGACATCGTTCATCGTCCACAACCGCTCGATCTCTCGGAAGATGAGCTTGTAACGACTGAGGCTAAAGATCTTGATGTGAAACTGATGGTTCAGCGATATCATGTCTGCCCAGTCGGTTCCTTCCGCCAGCTCGGCCATCTTGCGATTGAGGAGCTTTAGCTGGGTGATTTCGTCCTTCGTCGGCCAATCCATTGCTTCGAGAAGTTCGTCTTCCAGCAAGCTTAGCATGCGATAAAGTTGATGCAGTTCCTCCGGCACTCGCTTCGCGACGAAGTAGCCCCTGTTGAGATGATGATCGAGCATTCCCTGATCGGCCAGAATGGTCAGCGCCTCCCGAAGCGGCACCCGACTTACGCCGAACTCTTCTGCCATCTCCTCTTGACGGATCTGTTCTCCGGGCAGCAGCACGCCCTGCGAAATGAGCATACGCAATCCACGTTGGACCCGCTCAACGCTGCCCGTTTCAAGTTGTTCGGTGCGCCGTTTCATTGTCTAAATTCCCGTCTGCACCGAATGAATGTAGCAAACAAACATCTTTTAGTAGGCGAAGGGAGCTTCGTGCCTTGCGTGGGAGAGCTGCCATTCTTAGCCGATGCGCCGCGATCGAGCACGTGAGGTGGAAGCGGTTTCGCGCGACCGCTCGCCCGCCGCGCGAAATTGCTCCACCATCTTGACCAGCCGCGGCCCCCATTTTGATTCGATCGCGCGGCGCGTGAGGATAGCGTCTGATCCAATCATATTGAATGCCAGAATTTGCTGGCCATCCTTGTCGAGGAAGGGGACGCTAACTGCGTTGGCGCCCGCCTCAAAGGCGCCCTCGGAAATACAGAAGCCGCGTTCCCAGACATCGGCTATCGCCCTTTTAACATTCGAGGCGATCTCGGAGCTTCTGGTGGGATAGAACGCTTCCAGCCTTTGAAGCGCCTCCGCGCGCTGCGGCGAGTTCATGGCTGACAGGCACGACCAGCCTATCGAGGTAAATGCGACAGGCACCCGAAATCCCACCATGACCCGCTGCGAATACAGCTGATCACCCATGGCGCATTCAATGAAGACGACGTTCAGGCCGTCCAGGATTCCAAGTCCGACGATCGCTCTCGCCTCCCTGGCAAGATCTTCCATGAAGGGGCGGGCCCTGGTGTAGATCTGAAGTCGGGCCATCAATGAGTAGCTCAACGCCAGGACGCGCGGACCAACCTCATACTTTCCAATGCGGTTTTGATAGTTGAGATAACCCTCCTCGACCAGGGTCGCGGTTATCCGTGAGACCGTAGGGCGAGGAATTCCGGTCCGCTCGGCTATCTCGGCGTTGCCGAGGTAGCGATCTTCAACATTGAAGGCGGCCATGATCTCCAGCACCCGCGCTGCGCGATTGGCGTCCTTCTTCTGTTGCGCCCTGGCTCTGGGCGCCTTCTTGGCCGGCTTGGCGCCAGCTCCTCGCTCCTCGCCCAATCGTTTACGTCCCAATGCCTTCTCCCCGCAATCTCGCGACCGCAATATATCGACTGGGATGCCAGGCGGAAATGGCTGACCCTGCTCATTCTCGATCCGTCCCCCGCTGCTTATCGCCTCGTAAGTATATGAAATAACGCCAAAAATGTAGAACTCGACGCTGGCTTGCACGAATGATTTGTTGAAAGGCTGCCCGCGACGCGGACGGTTTTTCGTCTGGCGAGCGAGCTTCCAAGGCCCGCCTGGGAGAACCTACACGCGCAGGAGGCTCGCACTTGGGTAGTCGCCGCCGAACAGATCCAGCGGGACCAATGGATCGCGCACAGAAACCCTGGCGCCTGTGCACACAACCTGCGCTCCGGCAGCGCCCGCGGCCGCACATGCGTGCGGGCTTGCCAACCAGCGGCGCAAGTGCGTTGCGATCTGCCCCGAGTTGACCCCCTGCAGTTTTGCATTCATAATTGAATTCAAAACGAGGGAGAGAGACATGGCGGTCGTGCTTGTTACGGGTTGTAGCTCTGGATTCGGCGAAGCCATTGCACTTGGCTTCTTGCAGCGCGGCGACTCGGTCGTCGCGACGATGCGTCGCCCGCAGGAGCCGCCGGCGAAGCTGCAAGCCGCTGCGCGCGAGTACGGCGCCAAGCTCGACATTTTCCAGCTGGACATCACTGACGCCCAATCGCGTGAACGCGCCGTCGGCAGAGCGGTCGATCTGTTCGGGAGACTGGACGTGCTTGTCAACAATGCGGGAGTTGCGTGCTCTGGCTCACTCGAGGACACCTCCCTGGAACTGCTGAGAGCGGTGTTCGAAACGAACTTTTTCGGACCCCACGAGATGATGCGGCTTGTGCTGCCAATCATGCGCGACCAGAAGGCGGGCCGGATCATCAACGTGACGGCCATAGGCGCGATCTTTTCGACGCCGCTATACGACGCGTATTGTTCGTCAAAGCATGCGATGGATTCGATATCTGCTGGAGCCGACATCGACGCAAGGCCTTTCGGAGTAAGGGTAGTATCGATCCTGCCTGGGCAGTTCAAAACGGCAATCGCGGATAAGCGATTGTTGAGCACGGTCAGCCCCGCCTATCAAAAGATGGCGGCCGATATGGCAAAGGCTCGAGAAAAGAGAGCCGCAGATGTGCTGACCGATCTGACGCCCGTGGTCGAGGCTGCAATAGCGGCAGCGACAATCGCAAATCCAAAACCGAGATATGTCGTCGGTAAGGGCATGGCGGACATGCTGGACCACGTGATCTCGGAACTCGAAAAATTGCACGAGTTCGATTTGCAGCGCGCGGGGCTTTGAGACATTGCCCCGAGGTTTCGAAACCTCGCAGCAGTACGGTCCAACACGAAAAGGTCTTTCCGACTGACGTGCCATGGCTTCGGGTCAACGGCGAAGCTTGAGCCTCGCGGTCTCGGTCCAGGGCCGGGGGGCTGTGCGAGGCTATCGTAATGTCGGTTCAACCGAGACGTCCTCGCGAGCGCCATGATCCCGAGCCCGCTCCGTTTTTTAAAATAGACCACATGCAAAATTTAGCATTGCCTCCGGCTTCCGAGATGGCGTATCTTTCGCGATAATCAAATACGAAACAGAATTCCATTATCCATGGATGGGGCGGGTTCCCCGTCGGGAAAGCCAGGGAGTGACACATGCTATCCAACGAGAATAACCAGCTGATCTGTCGCGTCGGCCGTGGCACTCCCATGGGGGAACTGATGCGCCAATATTGGATCCCGGCACTGCCCTCATCCGAGTTCGCCTCGCCGGACTGCGCCCCCAAGCGTATGATGCTATTGGGCGAAAAGCTCGTGATGTTCCGGGACAGTGAAGGCCGGATGGGCGCTCTTGAGGAGTTCTGTCCGCATCGCGGCGCCAGCCTCTATTTCGGTCGCAATGAGGATGGCGGTCTGCGCTGCGCATACCACGGCTGGAAGTTCGACATCACCGGCAAGTGCCTGGATACCCCGACTGAGCAGCCCGAACGACGCGAGAAATTCTGCGCCAATATCAAGGCGCGCGCTTATCCCTGTCACGAGGTAAACCACATGGTTTGGGTCTATCTCGGTTCGCGCAAGGAGCCGCCTCCCTTCCCCCGCTTCGAGATCAACCTTCTTCCAGAGGATCGCGTTTATCGTCCTTCCATCATGATGGAGGAAGCGAATTGGTTGCAGAACCTAGAGGGAGACCTCGATTCTGCTCACCTCGATTGGGTGCATCGACGTCTTCATGAAGATAGCCCAAAGCCGCAGAAGGGTATTCGCGGCTTCTGGAATCCGACCGGTCTTCCGCCGGTGCTCGATGTCGTCGCCACGAACTACGGCGCCTATTATTCCGCAATGCGCAAGTTCGATGACGGAAGCGAGTGGCATCGAGTCAACCAATTCATCTTCCCATTCCATACGATGATTACAATTGGGGACGGCAGCATCAATCTCCGCTCCTTCGTGCCGCTCGATGACAATCATGCCATGTTGATCTCGCACCGAGGACATCCGACAAAGTCGCTGTCGGACGAAGAGCTGGCATCGCACGCCAACACGTTCGACGAGGTCGGTGGCTTTGTCGAGCGGACCAACGATCCGCGAACGTATTTCCTGACCAAGGCCAACAAGCGCAACGATTACGGTCGCGATCTTAGCGTTCAGAGCCAAACAATGTTCTGCGGCATTCCCTTCTCCGGTAATCTGCAGGATCGCGCCATGACGGAGTTGATGACCAACGATCAGGATGAGCCGATTTATGATCGAACGAAAGAGCATCTTAGTTCGTCCGACGCGATGATCGTCACCGTGAGGCGCCAACTCGTTAATGCGGCGACGAAGCTGCGCGACGAAGGGAAGATCCCGGCAAACGTCGACGATGTGGGCCTCGATCGCGTTCGTTCGGCCTCGCTACACTATCCGGCGGGATCCGACTGGAAGAGGCAGAGCGAAACCGCGCGTACCACGATTCCGGGTGAACCTGCTGCGGCGGAAGTTAGCCTCATCATCTGACCGCACGCGACGACGCTGCTCTTTCGATCAGGGGGTGACTCAAGCGCTAAAGCCGCGCTGGCCCGCTTCCGTGGGCATCTGAGTGGTGCCGCAAGCTGGGCCGCCAATCTTCAGACTAGGTTGAACCAGGTAGACCGCACCAAGAGGCGGACAAAGAAGGAGGAGGATGGAATGCTGGGTACAGTTGGGAAGTCTGCTCTATTGCTGATGTGTCTCGCATCTTCGTCGTTTGCTCAAGAGTATGATTCCGGCGCCTCCGATTCAGAGATCAAACTGGGGCAAACTCAGCCGTATGGAGGACCGGTATCAGCGGCGGCCACTACCGGGTTCGCTTCGACGGCGTACTTTGAGGCAATCAACAAAAAAGGTGGGATCAATGGACGCAAGGTCACGCTTATCTCGCTCGACGATGGATATAGCCCCCCGAAGACCGTCGAACTGACGCGCAAGCTGGTTGAAGGCGATGAGGTGTTCGCCATCTATGGTTCGGTAGGAACGCCGACCAACGCGGCGGTCCAGAAATATCTCAACGGCAAGAAGGTGCCTCAGCTCTTCATCGCGACTGGCGCGAGCAGATTTGCCGATCCAACAGCATTTCGGTGGACCATACCGATGCTGCCAGGCTACGCGGCCGAGGCCCGGGCAACGGCTCGATACGTCCTCTCAAGCGTCCCGGATCCCAAGATCGCCATTCTCTATCAGAACGATGATCTTGGTAAGGACTTCGTCTCTGGCTTCAAGTCAGGCCTGGGAGAGAGCGCGAAACGTCTGATCGTCAGCGAACAGAGTTTCGAGGTGACCAGTCCCACCATCGAAAGTCAGCTGATCACGGCCAAGGCATCGGGAGCCAACGTCTTCTATTTCGCGGGGACTCAGAAATTCGGCGCGATGCAGATCCGAGTCCGCCATGAGATCGGCTGGAAGCCGCTCAATCTGGTCTGCAGCATCGCCTCGGGGGTGGAGACGGTTCTTAAGCCGGCGGGCCTGGATCGGGCAGAAGGCATCATCTCAACCGGCTACGCGAAAGATCCGTCTGATCCGCGGTGGCAGAATGATGATGATATCAAGGAATACAATGCATGGATGCGCGATAATCTTCCCGGGAAGAACCCATCGGACGCCGGCTACATAACGGGTTACCAAGCCTCGTACCTCATGGCGCACGTTCTGCGGCAGGCTGGTTCGAAGTTGACGCGCGACAATCTGCTAGACCTAGCGACCCGTCTCAAAGACATGAAGGTGCCCTTGCTCTTGCCGGGAATCACCGTGACCACAACGCCTGATGACTACAGTACCATCAATAGGTTTTGGATTCAGCGCTTCGAGTCCGGTCGATGGACACCGATCGGCGATGGAGTACAGGGTGGATAATGCCGTCTCCGCTTGGCGTGATTGTGCAGTCACGAATGACCTGTCGTCAGCGCGTTGGTTGCGAAATCCGATGTTAGGCGAGGCTTACACCAGGGTTGGCAAGCTTGCGACCTCCCGAGTCGCGCAACTCAGCCCGATGCAACGAGCGCATCGGGCTGCCCTTTCTTTGGAGGCAGCGTGGCATCCGATCCGTTATGCGCCAGCTGCCCGTCAATCGGAATGCAGGAGGAAATTAGTATGGAGGATTCCGTCACGCGGCTTAAGCGACTTGATTGCTGTGCCGTGTCAGATGCGCTCGACAAATTGGGGATCAAAGGCCGCGTCGTCAGCGGACTTCGCGCTGAATCCGTTCCTGCGAAGATCGCCGGGAAGGTCGTCACCTACAGGCTTGTCGCCTGCGATGAGGCCAAGGCCCACCAAGGCCCGCCCAAGCATCTCGGGACAACCGCAATCGAGCTGGCCGATCCTGGCGATGTGATCGTGGTGGAACAGCGCACGGGAATTGACGCCGGGAGCTGGGGGGGCATCTTGAGTCTCGCAGCGAAGCTGAGAGGCATCGGCGGCGTGGTCGCGGATGGTCCGGTCCGCGATATCGATGAAGCCCGCACTTACAAGTTTCCGATCTACTGCAGGTCGCTCACGGCGAAAACGGCTCGCGGGCGTGTGGTCGAAGCCGAAGTCAACGGCCCGGTTACAATCGGCGAGCTAGTCGTGAACGCTGGTGACTATGTTCTGGCGGACTCCAGTGGAGTTGCGTTCATTCCGCCTACTGAGATCGACTCTGTGCTTTCTGCTGCCGAGATGATCGCTGGCCGAGAGGCGGCTATGGCGAAAGCGCTGCTCGACGGCTCCAAGGTCACCGACGTGATGGGTGCCAACTACGAACACATGCTACGCTGAGATGAGGGGAGAGATGGTGGACGTTAATGTAGAGCGCGCTGCGCGGCTGGATACGGCTACACTAAGTGACGCACTAGATCGGCACGGGATCGTCGGGCAATGCTATCAAATCAAGCCGCGGTCGTATGGCTTTCGGATGACAGGCCGCGCTTGGACCTTGCTGTACGGCGTGGCCGGGTCACCTCCTGGGACGGTCGGCGACTACATCGACGATGTCGATGCCGGCGAGGTGATCGTCCTCGCCAATAGCGGGCGGGACGACGTTACGGTCTGGGGCGATATCCTGACCGAGGTGGCTCATCGCAAAGGTATCGCTGGGACAGTCATCGACGGGATCAATCGCGACGTCGCGCTCTGCCTGGAATTAAATTACCCCATCTACAGCCGAGAGTCCTGGATGCGGACGGGCAAAGATCGCGTGCAGGTCGAGGCGACGCAGATCCCCGTCACGATCGGCCGGGCGCGGGTGTGTCCAGGCGATCTCATGCGAGGCGACGCGGATGGCGTTGTCGTGATTCCAAGGGAGCATGAGGAGAGAGTTCTCGCATCCGCCGAAGAGATCCAAAAAGCGGAAGATGCAATTCGCGCCTCCGTCAGGGGCGGTATGAGCCTCCGCAAAGCTCGCGAGACTCACCGCTATCATCAATTGCAAACGCGAGCGGAGGAACGATGATGGCCGGCTCCGACGCGTCTCGAGCGCTGGCGACCGTGAGGACCGACTTCGAACGGCCGGCTGCGGCGCTGCTCCGCTCCGCGAGTGAGTTGCCGACATCGACTATTCATGAAGCCGCCGGTCGCATCGGCGCACTACCCGCGGCAATTAAGCCTCTCGATCCGCATTTTCGCGTTTGTGGACCGGCAGTCACGGTCCATTCGCCGCCGGGTGACAATTTGTGGCTTCATCGCGCGATCTACTTGGCTCAACCCGGCGACGTTCTCGTGGTCGACGTCGAAGGCGGTTATGAGTTCGGTTATTGGGGTGAGATCATGTCGTGCGCCGCGCGTCAGCGTGGCCTCGCTGGCCTCGTGATCAATGGTTTCGTTCGCGATGGAGCGACATTGGCGAGCTCCGATTTTCCGATCTTTGCGCGGGGTCTGTGCATGCGAGGAACGGGAAAGGACTATGGCGCGCGGGGCTGGATCAACTACCCCACCTTGATCGAGGACGTTGTGGTTCGCGCGGGGGACCTCATTGTCGGCGACTACGACGGAGTGGTCGCGATCCCGCGGACTTTGGTGGCGGACGTCGTTGAGAAGTCCGTGGCTCGGGAAGCGAAAGAAGCGTCGATCCTGAAACGCCTAGGGCAGGGCGAACGCACACTCGATATCTACAATTTCTAAGACAGGCAAACCGAAGAGGACTTACCCATGCCGCTGATCATCGACTCGCACGCACATGTCGTCCTGGCGCCCGAAAGCTACAAGTACATGGCTGAATTGGTGTCGAACCGCGGCAATCCGGCCGCGAGCGCAAAGGTGCCGGACGAAAGCATCCGCGAGGCTGCGCAGACGATCATCGATATCATGGACCGCGTCGGCACCGACATTCAGTTTCTTTCGCCGCGCCCCTACATGCAGATGCATTCCGTCAAACCGGCGAAGGTCAGCGAGCTCTGGACCCGGCACATGAACGATGTGATCCATCGAACCGTTCAGCTGTTCCCGGAGAGATTTCGGGCTGTCGCCGGCCTCCCGCAATATCGCGATGCGAGCCCGGCCAACTGCCTTTCAGAGTTGGAATTTCGAGTGAAGGAGCAGGGGTTCATTGGCTGCCTTCTCAATCCGGATCCGACCGAGGGCGACGGACTTCCGCCGCCCGGATTGGGTGACGAATTCTGGTATCCTCTTTATGAAAAGGCGTGCGCGCTCGACGTCCCGATGCTGGTGCACTCTGCAAGCAGTTGCCATCCGCGCGAGTCCTACACCCTGAAGTTCATCAACGAGGAAAGCATCGCGATCATCTCGGTGCTCGAGTCTCGCGTGTTCGAAAGATTTCCGACGTTGAAGCTCATCGTTCCGCACGGAGGAGGCGCGATTCCGTATCACATGGGACGCTTCCGCGCCTGGGCCGTTCGACGCGGAGGAGCCACTTTCGACGAAAAGCTGAGGCAATTCCACTTCGACACGTGCACATATGACAAGAACGCGATTGAGCTGCTCGTCAAAACGGTTGGCGCTGACCGGGTGCTGTTCGCGACAGAAAAGCCAGGAACCGGAAGCGCGAAAGACCCGAAGACGGGTCGCGACTACGACGATCTGAAGCCGGTCATCGAAGAGCTTTCGATCCTGTCAAAGGAAGACCGCGCCAACATATTCGAATGCAATTGCACGCGTCTCTACTCCCGATTTAAGGCGGAGTAGGGCGGAGCCGATGATTGACCGAATTTCCAGCGGAGCGAATATGACAGGCGACCTGACAAGCACCATGGCGAAGGCCCGCGAGCATTCCATCGGCGATCTCTTGCGCCGGTCGGCGGCTCGCGAGCCGAACAAGCCCGCCCTGGCCTGCGGTTCGGTGCGCTGGACGTTCTCGGAGCTGGACGCGATCTGCAATCGGCTGGCACGCGGCCTGCTCGGTCTCAGCGTGAAGAAGGGGGACCGGCTCGCCGTGCTGTCGCGCAATTCGCACGCGTTTGCGACCTTGCGCTTTGCCGTGGCACGGATCGGCGCGGTGCTGGTGCCGATCAACTTCATGCTCCATCCGGACGAAATCAATTTCATCCTGAGAAGCTCTGGCGCAAAGCTGCTCGCGACCGGCCCCGATTTCGTTGAGCCGGCGCGCGCCGCGAGCACGAAGGATTGCGCGGTCGAAAAACTGATCTGGCTGCCGGGTGAGGATCCCATCACCGCACCTGCCGGTCTCACCACCTTCGACGATCTCCTGGATGCCGACGGCTCGTATCTCGAGGCCTCCGTCGACAGCCGCGATCTTGCGCAGATCGTCTACACCAGCGGCACGGAATCCCTGCCGAAGGGCGCGATGCTGACCCATGAAGCGGTGATGTGGCAGTATGTCAGCTGCATCATCGACGGCGGCATGAGCGTGGACGACAGATTCCTCCACGCGCTGCCGCTCTATCACTGTGCCCAGCTCGACGTGTTCCTGGGACCGCAGATCTATCTCGGCGCTTCCGGCGTGATCACGGGCAAGCCGACCGCCGACAACATCCTGGCGCTGATCCAGGCGCACAAGATCACCTCGTTCTTCGCGCCGCCGACGATCTGGATCGCGATGCTGCGCTCGCCGAATTTCGACAAGACCGATCTGTCGACGTTGCAGAAGGGTTATTACGGCGCCTCGATCATGCCGGTGGAGGTGCTGCTGGAGCTGCAGCGGCGGCTGCCCAACGTCAAGTTCTGGAACTTCTACGGCCAGACCGAGATCGCGCCGCTGGCGACCGTGCTGGGCCCTGCGGACCAGCTCCGCAAGGCCGGTTCGGCCGGCAAGCCCGTGCTCAATGTCGAGACGCGTGTGGTCAATATCGCGATGGAGGACGTCAACGTTGGCGAAGTCGGCGAGATCGTGCACCGCTCGCCGCATCTGTTGTCCGGCTATTACAATGATCCGGTGAAGACCGCGGCGGCATTCGCGGGCGGCTGGTTTCACTCCGGCGACCTCGCCACCGTCGATGCCGAGGGCTACATCGCCGTCGTCGATCGCGTCAAGGACATGATCAAGACCGGCGGCGAGAATGTCGCAAGCCGCGAGGTCGAAGAGATGATCTACAAGATCCCAGCGGTCTCCGAGGTCGCCGTCGTGGGTCTACCAGATCCGCGCTGGATCGAGGCGGTCACCGCCATCGTCGTGGTCAAGACCGGCGAGACGCTCGATGAGGATGCCGTCGTCAAGCACTGTGCCGGATCGATGGCGCATTTCAAGGTGCCGAAGCGCGTCGTATTCGTCGACAGTCTGCCGAAGAACCCATCCGGGAAGCTGTTGAAGCGCGAGCTCCGACAGCGCTTCGTCGGCGGCGAGACGCTGGACAAGGCGATCCAGAGCAAGTTCGGAACATGAGGGGCGCGACTGGGTCCTGGATACGAATGCACATGGCCAGCGATGACACAACAATTGGATGGGCCGCGCGGGTGCGCGAGCGGCCGGCACAAGGCGGGTCCGACGCATCGCGGAAGATCAACGAAATCCTCCTATCCGCCAACTTGCGCCCGACCCGCCAGCGCTTGGCGCTCGCTGACTTGTTGTTTCGGAACGCAGAGCAACACGTGACCGCCGAAATGGTCTTCGAACAGGCGACGAAGGCGCGTATCGCGGTCTCGCTTGCGACCGTATACAATACGCTAAATCATCTGACACAAGCGGGCCTGCTGCGTTCCCTGAGTGTCGATGGCACGAAGACCTACTTCGATACGAATACAACAGCTCATCAGCATTTCTACATCGAACACACCCATGAGCTGGTTGACATTGATCACTCAGAACTGTCCGTCGCTCCGATATCCCAAATACCCGATGGGTACGAGATCGCGCGAATCGACACCCTCGTTCGTCTCCGGAAGAAAACTTAGTCCCTAACGCTTGCTCAGGGGCTCTGTTGATCGTGACGGGAGGTGATCCGTACATCAAGACGCACGGTTGTGTTGGACCAAATTGAGCGAGCTCGCCACCACACTGGCTCAGCTCTCGGCCGATCGAGGTCTCTTGCGCAGTTGATAAAACTGTCCGCATGGTCTATATTAAGTGGATAAGAACGATGAGGGGAGGGTGCCATGTTCAAAACGATCATGGTCGCATGCGCAATGCTGGGCATGGTGACGATCGCGCGCGCGGACGATCGCCCGGTGAAAATCGGATGGATCATGAGTTACACCGGGCCTGGCGCGAGCGCTGGCGCGATCACCGATGCCGCGATTGCCGCCTTTCAAAAGCAGAATGGTACCGTCGTCGCTGGACGCAAAGTGCAAATTATCCGGCGGGACACGACGGGGCCGGCCCCCGACGTCGCTCGCCGCATCGCACAAGAGCTGATCGTCGGCGAGAAAGTCGATTTCCTGGCCGGGATGGATTACACGGCGAACACGATGGCCGTGGCCCCCTTATCGACCTCCGCCAAAGTACCGCTGCTGATCGTCAATTCGGCCACGTCAGGAATACTTGCCAAACACCCATACGCGGTGCGCTTTGGATTCACGACCACCTCGGTGGCGAAAGAGATCGCGATTTACACTGCAAAGCAGGGGCTCAAGAACGTCTATACGTTCGTTCACGAGTTTGAGCCCGGCTTGGACGCCGAGGCAATGTTCATTCGAGAGTTCAAAGCCGTCGGTGGTACCATCGTCGGATCGGTGCGAGCACCCATGAAGACGACCGACTACTCTCCCTACATTCAGCGGATCAAGGATGCGAAGCCGGATGCAGTGTTTGTCTTCATGGCGGCAGGCGAGCTCCCCTCGATCTTTCTGCGGCAGTGCAAAGAAGCTGGCCTAGACCAGGCGACCAAGATCATTGGCACCGGCGATATCGTCGACGAACCCAATTTGCCGACGGCTGGCGATGCCGCGCTCGGCGTGATCACAGCGTTCCACTATACGCCAACCCACGACTCCGCTGTGAATCGGGAGTTTGCCGCTGTCTACTCCAGCGTGGCCCCTGACAAGTCGCTGAATTTCATGGCGGCAACGAGCTATGACGTGCTGCATGCGATCTACTCGGCGGTAGAGCAACAGAAGAGTGAGCTAGACCCCGACAAGACGATGGAGATCATCAAGCACTTGAAATTCGAGAGCCCGCGCGGTCCGATCGAGATCGACCCGGCCACGCGTGATATCGTGCAGACAATCTATTTTCGGAAAGTCGAGAAGCGTGATGGTAAACTCGTCAATGTCGAGTTCGCATCGGTGCCCGGGGTCAAGGATCCCGGGTCCGCGCGCTGACGCACGCTGATGCTCGGATTTGTCAACATCCTTGTCGCAGGCATTGCTTATGGGTTCGTTTTGTTCCTTATGGCGGGAGGATTGTCGATCACGCTTGGGCTCATGAATTTCGCGAACATGGCCCACGCGGCATTCGCGATGGTCGGAGGATATGCGGCCGCGCTTCTGATAGCCAAAGTGGGCGTTCCCTTCATCCCCGCCGTGATTGCGGCTGCTGTCATCGCCGCTCTCGTGGGCGCGTCGTTCGAGCGTGTCCTCTTCCATCGCTTCTACCGAGCGCCAGAGCTTGAGCAGGTTCTGATGACGATTGGAGTAGTCTATGTCGCGATTGCCGCAGCAACCTATTTGGTCGGTCCTGAGCAGATTGCGATATCCGTACCGGCCTGGCTCGAAGGCAATATTCGACTTGGCGCCGTCGAGATCAATAGCTATCGCGCCTTCTTGATACTGGTCGGCCTCGCGCTTCTGGCGGGAGTCGTTGGCCTCATCGAGCATACGACCTTTGGCGCGAAGATTCGTGCGGCTGTCGCCAATCGGCGAATGACCGCTTCCTGCGGCGTTGACGTCGACCGGCTTTACGCGGCGGCATTTGCGCTCGGCTCGGCCCTTGCGGGTCTTGGCGGAGCCTTGAGCGTCAAGCTGGTCGGGCTTGATCCGTATTTTCCAATCAAGTTTCTCACGGATTTGCTCATCGTCGTCAGCGTCGGCGGCCTGGGGTCTCTCGGCGGGACATTCCTTGCGGCGGTTCTGTTTGGCGCGGTGGATGTGGTGGGGAAGTATCTCTTGCCTGAAGCTGGAGGCTTCATCCTCTATGCGACGGCCCTCATCGTTCTGACAGTTCGACCGCAAGGGCTTGCGGGCCGACGACAATGACCGTCGTGGACATTGCCCTTGCGCGACAGGCGATCAGGGAGAGGGCGCGATGGCGCTCTCTTGAGATCGCGTTCTGGGTCGCCGCTGCATGCAGCTACTTCGTTTTTCCCACACATCTTGTGCTGCTGACTCAAATCATCATCAGCGGCTTGTTTGCGATGTCTCTCGACCTGTTGCTCGGCTACGGAGGCATTCCCTCCTTCGGCCACGCCGCCTTTTTTGGCCTGGGCGCCTACGCGGCAGGTCTACTGGCGGCGCACGGCTGGGGCGAGCCGCTGTCTGGGCTGCTCGTCGGGGGCGCGGTCGCGGGTGCAACAGGCTTGCTCTTTAGCATCGTCATTGCTCGCGTCCACGGAGCTGCGATGCTGATGGTCACAATGTGCGTAGGTCTGCTGGTCTACGAGGCCGCCAGCCGCATGCCTTGGCTGACCGGCGGCGATACCGGTCTTCAGGGAATCGATATGTGGCCTGTGCTGGGACGCTTCGAGTTCGACCTATTCGGAAAAACGGCATTCTGGTACGCCTATGCCATCGCCTTTGCGCTCTATCTCGCGGCCCGGCTGTACGTCGGCTCCCCGGAGGGCCTCGCTTTGGAAGGTATGCGCGAGAATCCGATCCGAATTGCCTCCCTCGCCATTTCCTCTGCGAAACGCAAGATGATCGCCTTCACGCTTTCAGCCACCGTGGCCGGCCTTGCTGGTGCGCTCCTTGCCCAGACCACGCAGATCGTGGCGTTGGAGACGCTCAGCTTCGACCGCTCCGTCTCCACGTTGATCATGCTGGTGGTGGGTGGTTTGGGTTCGCTGATCGGTGGATTCCTGGGAGCGGCGCTCTTTGTGTGGTTGCGCGATATCCTGTCGGCCCTCAATCCGGTCTACTGGATGTTCTGGCTCGGTTTGATCCTGATAGGTATGATGCTATCCGCACGAGGTGGGCTCGTCGGCGCAGTAGCTATACTGTCCAGGCGAATACGAGCCATGACCGGGACCGCAGCATGAACGGGCCCGCTCTCCATACGGCCGATCTGTGCAAGTCGTTCGGTGGCCTGACCGTCACCAACTGCGTGAATTTCAGCTTGGGCCGCGGCGCCAGGCACGCCTTGATCGGCCCGAATGGGGCTGGGAAAAGCTCGCTCGTTCATCTGCTCACCGGCTTTCTTCGACCGAGCGGCGGTCAGATATTCCTCAACGGCGCGAGAATCGACCAACTTCCGACCGAGAACCGGATTGCTCTTGGTCTGGGACGGACTTTCCAGGTCAATGCCCTGTTTCCCCGCCTCACACCGCTTGAATCACTTGTGCTCGCAGTGTGCCGCCGGTCGGGGCTGCTCGGACAGCCCCTGAGAGCGTTGTCCAGGTGTTCGCATGTCGTGGACGAAGCTCACGAGATCGCGACAAGGACGGGGCTTGCAGATGTCTGTCTCAAGCCAACCCGCGAGCTCCCCTATGGGCGGCAGCGCCTGCTGGAGATCGCACTCGCGCTTTCCGGGAAGCCCTCCGTGCTGTTGCTTGATGAGCCGGCGGCGGGCGTGCCCGCCTCGGAAAGCTATGAGGTCATGGAGGCCATAGAAGCGCTCCCCAATGACGTGTCCATCCTGTTCATCGAGCACGACATGGAGCTGGTATTTCGATTTGCCGAACGTATCACAGTCCTGGTCGCCGGTTCCATCCTGTGTGAGGGACCTCCGGAGGAGATAGCGCGAGATCCCGACGTTCAGCGGGTCTACCTGGGAGCCAAGGCTCATGGCTGACCTCCTGCTCGAGGTGCAAGGGCTTACGGTCGGCTACGGCGACGGTATTGTTTTGAGCGATATGTCTCTTTCCCTCGAGAGGGGAAGGTCCTTGGCCGTACTTGGGCGCAATGGAGTCGGCAAGAGCACCCTGATGCTGGCGATCGCGGGGCACTTGGCTCCCAGATCTGGCCACATCCTGCTGAGCGGCCAGTCGCTGAACCGGGTCCCGCCGTTTCAGAGGTGCCGACGCGGCATAGGCTGGGTACCGCAGGGGCGGGATGTATTTGCTCCCCTCACGGTCGAGGAGAACTTGCTCATTGCGGCGAGGAAGGGTCCGTGGACCATGCGCCGCGTCCATGACCTCTTTCCACGATTGCTGGAACGACGCCAAAACTATGCGGGCCAACTATCAGGAGGCGAGCAGCAAATGCTGGCGATCGCGCGGGCGCTGGTGACAAACCCCGCAGTCTTGCTTCTTGATGAGCCGCTGGAAGGTCTGGCGCCGGTGGTCGCGCAGGACGTGGCGCGCTGCATCACCGAAGTGGTGGAGAAAGAAGGAATGTCGGCCATTCTGGTCGAGCAGCACGCGGGCTTTGCTCTCGAACTCGCACACGAGGCTTTGATCATCGAACGCGGCAGGGTGGTACGCAGCGGAACGAGTGCACAGATCACGGCGGACCGCGATGCGCTTGAGCTCCATGTCGGAATGCGGAAGTCGACCAGCCGAAAAGCCGGCTGAAGCCGCGTCCTTTCCCAATCGGCTGCGCGAAGGAGACATAGCCTCTTGCGAAATATATAGTCCCATTGGTATATATAAGGAAAATGACGGCAAATTCAGGGAGCGCCCGATGGAATTTCACTTCGACCCGGATGACCCTGCTTTCATCAACGACCCCTATCCAATCTACAAGGTGCTCCGCGACGAACGTCCAGTCTATCGTCACCAGGAGAGCGGCTTCTATTTCGTCACCCGCTATGAGGATGTTGCCGCCATCCTACAGGACTATTCCACCTTCTCATCCTCGCGCGGAAACGCGATAACGGATTCACCGCTGAGGGTTGGCAAGACGCTTGGATCGACTGATCCGCCGCGGCACGATGAACTCCGACGCGTCGTGATGAAGGGTTTTACGCCGGCACGAATCTTGGAACGACAGCCGGCGATCGAGGCGCATGTCAAGCGCGTACTCGCCGAAGTGAAGGACCGCGGCGAGTGCGAGTTCATGTCTGAGGTTAGTCGGCCGATCCTCTACGGGGCTCTGGGGCGCATGCTTGGGCTCGAAGGACCACTAGCCGATCGAGCAGCCGAACTCAGCCGCGAGTTGTTTCATGCGGGGGGTGGTGCTCTCGGCCTCGCACTCCCGCCCGATCTGATGAAAGGAGTGTTCGACCTTCTGAGCGAGCAGCTGGATCGCCGAAAGCAGCGCCGGTCGGATGACCTCTTCTCACAACTTCTAGACGCTCAAGACAATGGGTCAGGCATGACCGACGACGAGATCCTCGGCAACATGTCGACGGTTCTCCTCGCTGGCAATGCCTCCGTTGGCCATTTTTTCTCGAATGTCATGTATGCGCTCTGGCGCAATCCGGATCAGCGTCGAAATTTGAATGCCGACCTCTCGAAAGTGGATGCGACAATCGAGGAGTGTGTGCGCTGGGACACTTCGACCCAGGCATTTGGCCGGCAGACACTGGGCGATGTTCGTATCCGAGACTCGATCATACCTGCCGACGGCCGCGTTGTTGTATGCTACGGGGCAGCCAACCGGGACGAACGGGCTATTCATGACCCTGATCGCTTCGATATCGACCGTCCTCGCGTGCGGCATTTCGGCTTTGGCTATGGTCCGCACATCTGTCTCGGCGCCAATACGGCCCGTAGCATGCTCAAGACGATTCTGCTGACGCTGCTTCCTGCGATCGGCGAGTATGATATCGACTTGAGCCGTTCAGAGCGCGTCAAGCATATGATGGTTCGCGGCTTCTATCGGCTTTCTCTGGCGTGGTCACACTGATGTACGGCTGAAGCCAGCGGCCGCCGTTAAGAAGCAACTCGAAAACCTTCGCGTGTGCAGTTAAGAAGGCAAGAAGTTCGATAGAAGTCCCGATCGAAGAGAGCAAGTCTGTCCCGGCGTGGCGGGACAGACTTCCAATTGAGCGAGGGCGACAGTCTAGATGATCAGACCAACGTCATTGGCGGAAAGCTCTCCCGGCCTGACCCTGCGCGCGCTTTCGCTCAGGTTCTTCCAGTCGGCGCCTGCCGGAGTCCGTATCGAACCTGACCGAACCATATCCAGCTCGACGCGATCGACATTGTCGGGGGCCCGGCCTTCGTCGCGGAGCTTTGTTGCCGCATTGATGAGTTGGCGGCGCACGGTCACGATCATCGCGTCAGATATGCTGAGGTGCTCCTTTGTGCGGTCGTAGATCGGTTCGTCCTGATCGTTGGTCATCAATTCGGTCATGGCGCGGTCCTGAAGATTTCCCGCGAACGGAATGCCGACGAACATCAGGTCCTGCTGCACTTTGAGGTCGCGGCCATAGTCGTTGGCCTTGTTGAGCTTCGTCATGAAGTAGGTGCGAGGATCGTTCGTGCGATCGATGTATCCGCCAACCTCTTCAAACATGTTCGCAAGCCAGGCCTTCGTCTCGTTTGGCATCGGTCCTTTTGGGAAGCCCTGGTGATGAATAAGCATCGAATGGTGGTCGTCGACCGGCACGTGCGAACGAAGCCCCACGCTGCCATCGCCCAAGGTGATCATGGTATGGAACGGAAAGATGAATTGATTGATCCGGTGCCACTCCTCGCCGTTCTGCAAAATGCGCTTGGCGCTGTAGTAAGCGCCATAAGGCGTTGTCTCCACATCGAGGATGGGCGGTCGACCGGTTGGATTCCAAAAGCCGCGCAGACCCTTCTCGGGCTTCGGGCTATCCTCGTGAAGACGGCGGTGGACCCAATCGAGGTGAGCGGAATCGAGGTCTCCCTCCAGGTTTTGGAGCCAGTTCGCCTCCTCCATCATGATGACGGGCGGATAGACCTGGTCTTCCGCCAATGCGTTGATCTCGAACTTGGGGAACGGAGGCGGCTCCTTTCGCGAACCCATATAGACCCACACCATGTGGTTGACCTCATGGCAGGGGTAAGCGCGCGCGTTGATGTTGGCGCAGAATTTCTCACGTCGTTCAGGCTGCTCGGTCGGCGTATCCAGGCACTTGCCAGTGATATCGTACTTCCAGCCGTGGTATGCGCAACGCAACCCGCCTTCCTCATTGCGCCCGAAGTAGAGGCTCGCGCCGCGATGCGGGCAGAATTCCTCGAGAACGCCCATCCGCCCTTCGCTGTCGCGGAACATCACCATTTTTTCGCCGAGCAGCATCATGCGCTTGGGCGGACAGTCAGGCGCCGGAAACTCGGATGATGGCAGTGCCGGAATCCAATATTGCCGCATCAATTCACCCATCGGGGTGCCTCGTCCGACGCGGCAGATCAGGTCGTTGTTCTCCCTCGATAGCATGTTTCCCTCCTCCAAAAATGGAATTTCATTTCGTATTTGTATCGTGTATATATCACCGCCAAGGCACGATGCCAATAAAAAGTCGATTGGGAGCGGGTGGAGACGAATAGGCCATGAAGGGCATTCCCGTACGGGTCAGCGAAATTCGACAAGAGACCGGGGTTACGCGGCGGATCGAGCTGCGGCCGGCCGGTGACGATCTTCCGGCGTTCGCAGCAGGGGCGCACATCGACATTCAGTTGCCGACCGGCATAACGCGCAGCTATTCGCTGCTGAACTCACAAGAGGACCGCGATCGGTATGTTGTCGGGGTGTATCTCGAGCCGAGCAGCCGGGGCGGGTCGCGCTACTTCCATGAGAACATCTCCATTGGCGACGAACTGCTGATCTCCAGTCCAAGGAACCTGTTTTCGCTGGACGAAGGTGCCGCCAAGTCAGTGCTGATAGGCGGCGGGATCGGCGTTACGCCGCTCCTGTCGATGGCCAATCGATTGTCTTCGTTGGGAAGGAGCTGGCGGCTCTACTATTGCTGTCGAAGCCGTCCGCTCGCCGCGTTTCGGGATGACCTCCAGGCCTATGGAGATCAGGTCACGATTCGGTATGACGATGAGAGCGATGGATTCCTCGATATCGAAGCGCAAATGAAGGTCATGCCGGGCGCGCACTTCTATTGTTGTGGCCCCAAGCCCATGCTGACGGCCTTTCAAGATGCCGCTCATGCCGCCGACTTGCCATGCGCCCAAGTTCACCTCGAGGACTTCAAGCCGACAGCGGATCTTCAGCTCCAGGGCGGCTTCACCATAGAGCTCGCGCGCAGCGGTCGCACTTTGGACGTACCCGCAGGAAAAACGATTCTGCAGGTCCTCCAGGAGGCCGAGGTTACCGCGACGTCGTCGTGCGAAGTCGGGATCTGTGGCGAATGTCAGACCGCGGTCCTCGAGGGAATTCCGGACCACAGGGACTCGGTGCTCAGCGATGCGGAGCGTGCAAGTAACAAGGCGATCATGATCTGCTGCTCCGGTAGCAAGACCGAGAAGCTCGTGCTCGACATCTGATCGTTCAATCAGAAGCGATTTCGCCGCCCGCGCACCGGGCTTTGTTGAAAGAGGATTGGGAGCTGACGATGACAGATGAACGTCTCTTTGCGGCAGACCTGTTTGCGCGAGCCTTGCGCTGCGGCGAAGCCTCGGCTGCACGCAGCGCAGCAAGGCATCTTTCACCGCAGGTGGTGTTTCGCCGCCGCGGCCGTGGCGTGAGCGGCAGTGAGGCCGTCGTCACCGAGCTGATCACGATTTCGCCGTTCTCGCCGGTTCTGGCAAAGGGCATCTGGTCGCCGGCCGAGCGAGCAGGAGACCGGGTCAGGATTGGCGCGGATTTCGGGACATTCGGCGCTGCGCCTCGGGAGTACAAGCTCCAATTTGAGTACGACGATCGAAACCTCGTCAGTGGCGTGGAGGAAAGCTTCTCGTTTCCGACGCAGCCAGAGCGCCAGAGCCGGATCCCTCCCTATATCCGCTCGATACTCAACTCTGCTCTTGCCGACGGTCGCCCCGTCGCTGTCGCCTACGTGACCGACCAGGGCAAGCCGTCGCTATCCTTGCGCGGAAGCGTTCAAGTGCTCGGCGACATGGAGCTTTGCGCCTGGATTCGGGATCCGAACGGCGGATTGGCGCGAATTGCCCGGGCCGCGGGTCCTGTCAGCCTTCTCTATCGAGACAGTACGACGCGCACGACGCTTGTCGTCGAAGCGACTGCCCGGATTGAGGATGATCCGGCAGCGCGTCAGCGCATCTATGAGCTCGTCCCGGAGGTCGAGCAGACGCACGATCCGGCGATGAACGGGACGGCGATTGTCTTCCGGGTCGAAAGAATCACCCGGACTCATCCTCTCGGACCGGTGCTCGTCGAAAGAGGGGCCTGATCGATCGATCGAGGGGCCTGCTCAGTCATTGCAGGCCCTCGACGCCTCGACAGGCGCAAAGCTGAATACAGTCATGTGACGGCTATTCCACGACAGCAGTCGCTTCGCACTGCACCAACATGTTGGCAGCCAAATGGTCATTGTGGATCGTTTGACGCGCCGGGCGCGAGGCAGGATCAGGAAACGCGATTTGCCAGTGCTTGTTGACCGCTTGGCGGCCCTCCGGGGTTTTGACAAACACAGTAATCTTGACGATCCGATCGATTGACGTTCCGGCCGCCTCCATGATGCGGGCCAGATTGAAGAACATCAACTCCGCTTGTTTGTCGATATCGTCTGGTATCTTGCCTGTCTTCGGATCAAGGCCGTAGACGCCCCCAGTCATCACGATATTGCCGACGCGAGACGCGGCGGGAATCGGTTGGGCGCCATGGCTGAACCCTTCGACTTCAATGCTTCGGCGTGATCGCATTTGTGGTCCTTTCCTTCACTGGTTATACGTCTAGCCGGGCGAACAGCCTGCGGACGTTGTTTTCGAAGATGCCCTTCTTGTCGTCGTCGCTGATTTCCGTGATTGACTCGATGACAGGCTTCAGATCGTCATAGGGGCGTCCGCTGACCGGATCGATGCCCCCGCCGCTGCCGGGCCTTTCGGTTCCGAACACGCAGCGATCCGCCCCGACGACTTCAAAGAGAAGCTCGAGAGATTTCTTGTGATGCAGGACGGTATCGAACCAGAATCGTTTCAGCGTCTGATCGAAGGTTTCGGTCTTCTTGCCGTCGGCCGCTGCCGCGAACATCTGACGATTCGATCTCCAGCGTCCGACTTGGTACGGAATCGAGCCGCCGCCATGGCTGACCAGCAGCTTCAGGGGCGGAAAACGCGTGAAGACGTCGGATCGCGCGATTGACGTGATCGCAAGACTTTCTTCCGTAATGAAGTGCTCGTCGTAGGTCTCCCGTCCACAACAGGCGCAACTGTGGATGTGCGCGGGAATGTCATGCTTACAGAGAAAATCGTACAGCGGATACCAGTAGGAGTCGCCAAGGGGAGGGGTCTTTCCGGCGCCTTCGGACGGATCTGGATTTAACAGTACGCCGAGGAAGCCAAGGTCATTCATGCAGCGCTTGATTTCGTCGAACATGGTCTCGACCGGCGCGCCCGTGGCCTGCGGCAACCCTCCAACTCCGCGAAATCGCTTTGGGTGCATCTTAACTGTACGCGCGATGAGATTGTTGTTGTCTTCGGTCCAGGTGACGATGTCTTCCCATCGAGTTTCGCCGTGAACAAGCATGAAAGGACGCGGCGACAAAACCTGTAGATCTGTGCCGACGCCGTCCATGACGGAGATGTTCTGGGCAGCTGATTTTTCCAGATCAGCATCGGCAATCTTTGCGGCATATTTTCCGTATTGGCCTCGTGCAACGAAGAGGTTTCCTCGATGAGCATAAAAGCTCGGCGGCGCGACGAGATGTGCGTGGGCGTCGATTATCACGTGGGTCGTCTCCTCTAGTTCTTTCATTTTTCAAACGCGAAAGCTGCCGCGCTTCGATATCGTTCGGGTGCTGCGGACGGATTGCCGTCGCGCGTCCATATTAAACAGTCCATATGGTATAGATAGAAATCCGAAGAGCAATTGGTTTTTCAATTTGCATCCACCAACTGATCATGCAAATATAGTCCATATGGACAAGATAACTTAGAGGGAGGGCCGGTATGGCCAAGATCGTGCTCAGCCTTGCTGCGTCGCACACTCCGATGCTTACACTCGAGGGTAAGCGATGGGCCGAACGTGCCGCCGAAGATCTGAAGAACAATGCACTGAACCTTTCGGACGGCAGGTTCGTGTCCTATGACCAGCTTGTGCAGGAGAATGGGGCTCCGTACGCGGCTGTGGCAAACGAGAAGAAGTTTCTGGAGATCGAGGCTGCATCACAAAAGGCTCTCGACCGTATGGCGGATCGGCTTGAGACCGCGGCGCCAGATGTGGTGATCATCGTCGGAGACGATCAGGCGGAACTTTTCTCACTGTCGAACATGCCGGCGATCTCGATCTTCTACGGTGAAGAGATTCTAACTCACGAACGTCACATTACGCCGCAAACGCCGGGTTGGGTCACTCCCGTCATGAAGGGATACGCGATGGACGCTGTCCATTCGTTTCCCGGGCATCCGAAGTTTGCGCTCGAAGTTATTCACGGATTGGTCGAGAGCGACGTCGATATCGGGGCGGCAGCCAAGGTCGACGACCCGCTTAAAGCCGGCTTCGGCCACGCCTATGGGTTCATTATCGAGCGCCTGTTCAAGGGTCGATCGATTCCCGTGGTCCCGGTACTCCTCAACACTTACTTTCCGCCGAATGCTCCTACCGCACGCCGCGCCTACGATGTCGGTCGGAAGATCGCCGCGGTCATCGAGGCCTCCAACACGGATCTAAGGGTCGCCGTGATCGCCAGCGGCGGATTGAGCCATTTTGTGGTGGATGAGAAGCTCGACCGAAGGATCCTCGCTGCGCTCAAGAGCAAGGACCGGGAGTCGCTGATCTCGCTGACGAGGGGCGAACTTAATTCTGGCTCCTCCGAGATATTGAACTGGCTCATGGTCGCGGGGATATCGGAGGCCCTCACCAATGATTGGTCCGAATACTATCCAGGATATCGGACTCCGGGAGGAACAGGCACTGGTATAGCTTTCGCGAGTTGGTCCTGAAGGTCCTTACGCGCTGAACAACCGTACTCGTCGAGACGCGAATGGCTGATCCTCGGGCCCTGGACGAGGGGGCAGAGGAGGCCGTTGAGTGACCGCAAGGATCTAGGAATGCTGAGCGCAGAAAAGAACCGGCAGCTGACCGAGGTGGGGCCTGGCACGCCGATGGGCGAGCTCCTTCGCCGATACTGGATGCCCATCGCGGGCGCATCCGAATTCGACACGATCGAGAGCAAGCCGGTTCGACTGTTGGGGGAGGACCTGGTCCTTTACAAGGACAGGAGCGGCACGTTTGGTCTGATCGACAGGCATTGCCCTCATCGCCGGGCGGACATGGCGTACGGTATGACTGAAGACTGCGGTCTGCGCTGCAGCTATCACGGATGGCAATTCGACCAGTCGGGCGCATGCGTTTCTCAGCCATTCGAAGACCTCGCGAACCCGCAATATCGGATGCGCGAAAAAATTCGCATCAAGGCTTATCCCGTGCAGATATTTGCTGGATTGGTCTGGGTGTATATGGGACCCCAACCCATCCCGCTCTTACCAAACTGGGAGCCCTTTTCCTGGAAAAATGGCTTCTCCCAGATCGTCATATCCGAAATTCCGTGCAACTGGTTCCAGTGTCAGGAAAATTCAATCGATCCTGTGCATTTCGAATGGATGCACGAGAATTGGGGTCAGCGGCTTCGCGGCGTGGAGGCTCCCTACGCGGCGGCCCATCTCAAACTCGAGTTCGAGGAATTCGAATACGGGTTCGTTTACAAGAGGATCAAGGATGACAGCGACGAAACTCATCCCCAATGGAAAGTAGGGCGCGTTTGTCTTTGGCCCAACGGCTTCTTCCTTGGCGAGCACTTCGAATGGCGGGTTCCAATCGATGATGCCAACACGTTGAGTATCACGTGGAAGTACACGCGCGTGCCGCGCGAGCAAGAGCCATACGTTCAGAAAACGATCCCTACCTGGCGAGGACCGATCTACGACGAGAACGGGCGCTGGATCACGAGCCATGTCATGAACCAGGACTTCCTGGCCTGGGTCGGGCAGGGCACGATAGCCGACCGAACTCAGGAGCATCTGGGAACCAGCGACAAGGGCATCGTCATGATCCGACGACGCTTTTTCGAAGAAATGGACCGGATTGCCGCAGGCGGCGAAGCAAAGGGCATCATTCGGGATCCCGCTCACAATCGGTGCGTCGAGCTTCCTGTCATGGAGCGAGATGCTCTGGTCAACGGTTACTCCAGGGCGGAGATACTCGCAGATCCTCGCAAGCGTCTGATGTCAACATCATACATCTTCCAGGCTGGCCAGCCGGAGGAGGTTCGGCATCAATTCGTCGAGGCGATGGGTCTCCCGCCGACCGATTTTGCTGGCCTTCCGCCGGCCAAAAAGGCCGCCGCGACCCAAAGTTGAGCACGCGCCTGCTGTTTGGAACAGGATAGTAAACGGTTCCCTCGAGACGTCCTTCGCACACCGCGTGGCAGGGTAGAAATGTCCCAAGGTCGAAAGCGCATCCCAAACAAGATCCTGATCTTTGGTGCAGCCGCGCATATTGGCGGTCCCCTTGCACGTTTCCTCCACCGCGAGGCGCCTCAAATTCAGCTGCGTCTCGCAACGAGCAATCCTGCCAAGCGCGAGGTTCTTCGCCGTGAGCACCCCTATGCGCAAATCGCAATGGCCAGCTACTTCGATCTTCCATCGCTCGAGAAAGCTGTCGACGGAATGGAAGGCATCTTCGTTTTGACGAAAAGTGGTACGGACGAGAAGGAGTCGATGACGAATCTCGTTGTGCTCCTAAAAAGAGCTAACAGAGCCGTCCAGATCTTGCGGCTTCTCGGCGTCCAGCCGGAAGCAAATCGCAGACGGATTCCCCTGTCGCTGCGCCGTCATGGTTTGGGTCTTCCGATTCAACACCCGATTGCGAAACAGATACTCGACGAGAGCGACTTGCCTGTCACCTATCTCAACATCGGGGCGACCTTCATGGACAACTTCTTTTGGATGAAGGAGGGGTTGCGACGCGACGGGAGGCTTATCTGGCCGGAGCGACTTATTCCGTATATCGATCCACGTGAGATTGCTGAGGTGGCTGGTCGCCTTTTCCTGTCGACAGATCATCGTCACGTCGGCCAATTCCACACATTAAATAACGGACACGACATTCTGAGGTTCGCGGAAGTTGCTGACCTCATGAGCGATTCCTTTCAGACAAAGATTGTTCATGACGGACAGAGAGAAAGCTTTTTCCGTGCCTATGCCGACCTCGGAGAGAATCGCTTGAGCTATCTTTGGGATTTCTTCCAATACGAACGGGAAAACGAAGTCGTTTGGGCACGAAATGACTTTGTTGAACGTGTGATTGGTCGTAAGCCGCTTATCCTGCGGAGTTGGCTCGAGGAGCACCGAGAGGAGCTGATTAGTAGCTACTGACGGCGCAGAAACGTCGGCAGGGTTTTCCTGAGTTTTTCACCAGTCTATAGGTGTCTTTGATATGGAAGAGACGTTGTTGTCCTAGGCACGATGCGTACCGCCATCGGGATCTCGCCACCCGGGTAGAGGTTCGATCGACTACCTCGTCGACGATTGCCATTCCCGTTTCAGCGAACGTTGCTGAAGTAGTACGGGGCGCGATTTTGTCAGTGCCCAAGGGTCAGTGGGAATCTTCCGAAAGCCTGGGCTTTTCGAGATGGCAGACCTTAAGCATGATTATTCTACCCCAGTGCATCAAGCGGATGATGGCTCCATGGATGAATACGTACGCTATCTTGGTGCTTTCTACGCCGATTGCCGCGGTGCTGGGCGTACATGAGGCGGTAGGCAATGCCCAGCAAGCCATGGAGGCCTTAGGCGCGCGCACAAGCCTGCTGGTGCCGTTCTATTCCTTCATTCTCCTTCTGTTTTTCTTCTTCATCTATCCGATATCAAGGCTGACTCTCTGGTTGGAGCGAAAATATGCCGTCTACGCCTGATGCGAGTGATGTATGGCCGCCCGATCAACCGATCGTTTCATTGCTCGACGTTCACAAATCGTTCGGTGACGTTGAAGTTCTGCGGGGGATCTCATTCGACGTCCACAGGCGCGACGCAATTTGTATCATAGGACCCTCAGGATCGGGAAAATCTACGCTCATCCGTTGTGTATTAATGGCTTGGCAAATATTCAGAGCGGTTCGATAAAAGTGGAGGGCCAGGAGGTCTCCGATCCTAACATCGACAAGCTCAAGCTACGAAGAAAAGTTGGTATAGTATTTCAGCAATACAATTTGTTTCCGCACAAGACGGCACTCCAGAACATCATGATGGCGCCCATTCACGTTCTGCGCGAGCCGAAGGAGGCTGTTCTCGATCGTGCTGTGAAGCTCATGAAGAAGGTGCGTTTAAATGGGCTTGAAAACCGTTACCTGGGTGAATTGTCTGGAGGACAGCAGCAACGCGTTGCCATCGCCCGTTCACTGGCCATGAACCCCAGCATCATGCTTTTCGATGAGGTAACCGCGGCTCTCGATCCGGAAACAGTCAAAGAGGTTCTCCGCACCATTCGCGAACTTACAGAAGAAGATATGACTTGTCTTTTGGTTACTCACGAGATGAGTTTTGCGAGGGAAGTAGCTGACCGCGTCTATTTCACGGATCGCGGTCTGATCGTGGAACACGGTGAACCGGCAGAATTCTTTAAAGCTGCGAAAGACCCGAGGACTCGCGCCTTTTTGGATCAAGTACTCTGAATAGATGTTGCCGTGATGATGATCGTCGCGTAGCCGGCGTCACAGCGCGCTAACTTCCCTCAGTAAATTCGAATGGTTCGTGGCTTGGTCGCACGGTCGGACGGCGGATTCCCACCTATCGTGAACACGGTCCAGAGCGAGGCGCTGACCTTCCATCGGATCGAGGGCATCAAGCCCGGCCACCCGCAGCAAAATCGCCGTCACGAACGCATGCACCTCACCCTCCAGCTGGAGACGACAAAACCTACGGCGCACACGTTCTCGAACAGCAGGCCAGGTTCGATGAATTCATCGAGTGCTACAATATACGAACGGTCGCATCAGACACTCAACATGCAAGTCCCGGCGCAACATTACCAATCCTCGCCACGGCAATATCACGGGTTGCCGGATCTCGACTATCCCTTCTACGAGAAAGCTGTCACCGTGACCACGTGCGGCTGCATCTGCTTCAACCGCAAGATGATCAAGGCAGGTCTTTGCTGACCACACCGTAGGCATCAACCAAACCAGAGCGAGCGCGGGCGTTCGGCCGGCGGAGATCTATATGTTCGATGAGGTCTTTACTTATCAGTCAACTCTCGCTGGCCCGATCATTACCGCGATTGGTAAAGGTACGGGGATTCAGACTGCCGCTGTCGCACCAGGGGTCTTATGGGTACCAGGTTGGACCTTCCTTGGAGCCACGTATGAAGCAGTTGTGGTTCAACCGTTTTCCATGATTAGCGTCGGCAGCCTGCTCATTATGCAGAGGAGTGGCAAGGGTCCTGTCTGTCGACTATTCAGAAGGACGTTAGGTTCTGAACCATGTATTCTGCGCACCCTGACAAATGGTGGAGCACATGAGGCGTTCGCCAAATGAGCAGGGCTCTTTTTTGCCCCGGAGGCCTTAAGTGGATCGCCTTACAGAATTGGAAATGTTTGTCCGTGCGGTCGAGCTTGGCAGTATCACGCGTGCAGCAGAGAAACTGGGCTTGTCGGATCCGACCGCTAGTCGCTGCCTCAGTTCGCTTGAGAAACGGCTTGGGTCGAGACTGTTAGAGAGAACGACGCGTCGTCTTTGGCTGACGGATGCTGGTCGGGCATACTATCAACGGTGCGTACAATTGTTGGCCGATCTCGCCGAGGCTGATGTACAGGCTGCCGACTCCACCAAACAGCCGTCCGGGGTAGTCTCGATAACCAGTTCACCTTCTTTTGGAATGATGCACCTAGCCCCCATAATTCCACAGTTTCAGCGGCTGTACCCTGGCATTTCCATCCATTTCATGGGGGCAAATCACTATCAGGATGTCATCGATCCCGGGGTCGATGTAGCCATACGAACACGGCCGTTCGAGCCGGATTCAAGCATAACGATTCGCAAGCTTGCGCGCGCGCGCTATCTCCCGGTTGCGTCTCCACAGTACCTGGCTGAGCACGGCACTCCGTCATCGCCAAAAGACCTGCAACGACATCCCACACTTCTATATGGGTTCTCTCGGGGCCCTCAAGCATTCTCTTTTTCGCGCGGTGATAGGAAAGAAGCGGTGCGATTGAATGCTGCTATGCTATCGACCGAAGGGCGCGTCCTTTGCGAAGCGGCTCTGGCCAACGGAGGCATCCTGATCCAACCGATGTATACGATCTACGAGGATGTGCGCGCGGGGCGTCTTGTCCCCGTTTTGAACGGTTGGAAGTTGGATCCGGTAGTTATCAATGTCGCATTCCATACGCGTAAGCACCAGCCAGCGCGAATTCGCGTCTTTGTGGATTTCATTCTCAAGCACTTCGCAGCGAATAAGTGCGAACAGAAGTGGATGCGCGAGCGCTTCGGCTGAGTCCGGAGCGAGCTGGGCGACGCGCAGTATCCCCTTCCTGGATTGAGGACGATCAAGTCCGTTCCAAAGAATGACCTGAGTGCGCGGCATTTGCCGCGGCGTATCGATCACGTCTCCATCAGGTGACGTTGTCTTCTCCGGCGGCCGACTTGAAAGGTTGCACATCCGTGCGACCGAGCGGTCTGTCCCGACATTCAGAGCAGCCGCGATGAGCTGGTGAATCTCGAGAGCCAAAGCCCAGCCGTTTCTGCACGGCATGCCCAGCGATGTTCCGCGATGCGCGATCGTCGGGGCCATGACCGGATCGATCGAACGTATCAATCACGATTATTCCATCGGGTGAAAGAGTTTCTTACGCCAGCGGCATTTGTTCTGGGCGGAAATTCGCATACCGATGACTCCAATACGAAACGTAATACGAACCGTCAGGGACGGAACATGGGCGATAGCATCGCGGCCATCGGTGCTTGGCAGCCTTTCTTGAAGGCATGTCCATCGCGGGATTCTTCGTTGATGTCGCATACCCGATGCGACGATGTTCCGTGCGAGTGCGCGTCGGACGGCGCCCAGCGTACCGGCGAGTGGGCGTGAAGCGAGCGACACGATGCGTATTTGGCACCAGTCCGTCACAGAACTCGATGCACTTCCTCACTACGCGGAATCGTTAAAGCGCCGCTTCGCAGCGGTCGCGGGACCGGGTGTTGAGGTGGTCCTCCATGGAGTGCCGATCGGGACCTACGGATCCTCCTCTCCTGCGCGGGCCCTCGAATATCCGCGCGAGCGAAACCGCGTTGCGAATGTCGTGCTTGCGCAGGTTGAGCGCGCCGAACTTGAGGGATTCGATGCCGTTATGATCGCTTCGTTTGCTGAGCCCGCGCTTCGCGAAGCCCGAGCGGCTCTCGATATTCCGGTCACATCGATGATGGAAAGTTGTCTCTTAGCCGGCTGTTCGGTTGCTCCGCTGATCGGCATTGTGACGATCTCTCCAGCTGGTGCGCGGATGCTGGCGGAAAGCGTGGACCGTCACAGGCTGAATGCGCGTCTCGTAGATATCGTCAGTCTTGCTCCGGCCTATGACGAATTCGATCTGCAGCGCGCCTTTGACGAGCCAAAGGGACTTAGAGCCGCCTTCGAGGCGGCCGCTCGCAAAGCGATTGATGCAGGAGCGGACGTCGTCATTCCGGGCGAAGGCGTGTTGAACGAATTCGTCGCGCACCTGGACATCCGGGAGTTGGATGGTGTCGCAGTGATGGATGCGACCGCTCTTACGCTGACCTACACGGAGATGCTCGTAGGAGCTTATCAGCGATCCATGCTGCGCACAGGACGACGATGGGGGTATCCCATGGTTCCGGCCAATCTCAGGCTTGCCCTCGACACTGCGCAGAAGACGCGATGAAACGTTGCCTTCCCTGCAAGGAACAGGCGGAACGTCATTTAAGAGCTTCACCACGGACACTAGGAAAAACACCATGACGAGACCTAATCTCAACAACCAACAACAAGTTCCTGCAATGTGGGATCGTTCCGGCCGCTCGATCGTATTCGTGCGGGTCTCATCGCTTCCTTCGTCGGCTCGGTCATGAATGAAGAGACCGCGGCTCGCACCGCGAGCGCTATTTGTGGGGCTATCGCAACGAGACGCAGAGGCGTCGAAGGTCCGATTGTTCGAGAGTCTCGCTCGCTTGCTTTGGGAGGTCTGTCGTTATGATCAAGATCAAGGTGGATTTTGACCGATGCGATGCCAATGGATCGTGCGCGGCGCTAATGCCGGATGTCTTCGAGATCGGGAGAGACGGTGCATTGAAGCTGCTGATGAATGAGGTCGACGAAGACCGCAAGGACGAGGTGGAGGAGGCGATCCTGTGCTGTCCGATGGGAGCGATCTCGCGCGCGTCGCGGGCGCTACCGGTCATGGAGCCTTTCTCGTCGGAGCCTCAGCGGCACGGGGGGGGGCGCTCGATGGCAAACCGCTGGCCTTCGGCTCGGCGGGGTATGTCGTGCTCAGTTACGCATTGGCGACGCGTGTGCTTCGCGACTCGCGGTTCAAAAATGCGGCCCTCAATCTCATGGAGAAGTTCGGCATCACCGCCGGCTCCGTGCACGAATTCCGTGCCCAGAGCATCCTCATGGCGGAAGGACCGCAACACATGCGGCTGAGAACACCCTTAGCCCGCTTCATGGGGCCCAATACCGTGGAGGAGATTAGGGGCGTTCTCAGGGACATCCTGAGCGACATCATGCACGATATCAGCGGGCAGGTACCATTCCATACTGCCGTCGCCGACCCGATTCCGGCCCGCATCTACTGTTATCTCGCCGGCGCCCCTGCGACCGACGCTCCGAAGGTTGCAAGCCTTTCCGCGCGCACTTTGTCGCTCCTCAGCCGAGACACACGCTTGGCCCCCGTGATCTTGAATGCGTACGACGAGCTCTTCGACTACTTGCGGAACCTGGTTGCCCGCAAGAAAGCGGATGGCCTCGGTAACGATATGCTTTCCTTTCTCATCAAGGAGCAGGAGGCGGGCAAACTCTCGCCGGAAGAGCTGTTGAACGACGCGACGGCCATGCTCGAGGCCAGTTCCGTGAACACCTCGCATCAGATCGGCCTCACTATATGGACTCTCCTGCGTAATCGTGAGGTCTGGTCCAAGCTCAAAGGCGATGAAACGCTAATCCCAGCGGCGGTCGTCGAAGCCACGAGACTCTTTCCGAGACCTGGCATCGTGAGCAAGATCGCTACGGAAAGCGTCGATCTGGACGGCGTCGTCATTTCTCAGGACACCGACGTTCACGTCGCTATCTGGTCGGCAAACCGTGATCCTGAGCGTTTCGAACGACCTGGCGAATTCGATTTGCAAAGGGAGAGAAATCAGCCGCTCACGTTCAGTACGGGTGCGCACGGATGCCTTGGCCAAAGCCTCGCTCGCGTAGAGATGGAGGAAGTCGTTCGTTATCTCGTGACGTTCTACCCGAACTCGGTCGTCGTCGATGAGGGGACGGAAGTCGCCCAGGTCGGCGGCCGGTGGCTGGTCAAGTCACTCACCGTCGATCTGCGACAGTGAATACGATGCCGCAACCGTATTGCGATGTCGCGATTGTCGGTGGATCGATCGCCGGCCTACGTGCGGCGCAGACGGTCGCCCGGCATGCTCCCGACCTCACCATCACGATGATCAGCGACGAGACGCATCCTCCGTACGAGCGTCCTCCACTGTCGAAGGTCGGCCTGACAAAGCAGATGTCGCTCGATGCACTGATCTATCCGGCCGTCAACGAGCTAAGGAGCCATGGCGTCAACTTCCTGCTCGGTACCACAGCCGAAGAGCTGGATGTCGATGCCAGGAAGGTGGTCCATTCGTCCGGGACGCTGCACTATCGGTCGCTCGTGATCGCCACGGGCTGCGAGGCGATCATTCCGCCTGCATTGTCCGGCCTACCCGATATCTTCACACTCAGGCGTTACGACGATGCGGTTTCGCTTCGTCGGGCACTCGCCAATCCCTTGAAGTCCGTAGCAATAGTAGGAGCGGGCTTCATCGGGGGTGAACTGGCCTCCATGCTGGCGAACGAAGGACGGCGGGTCGCGCTCATCGATCTCGCACGCAAGCCCCTGGGCAGGTTCGGCGAGCCCGTGTTCAGGGATTACGAAGCGCTTCACCGAGGTGCCGGCGTAGTTCTGAGATTCGGCGAGCAGGTCGTCGACGTAGTCGATCAAGGCGATGGCCGTGTACTGGAGCTTGGTGACGGGTCGAGAGTTCCTGCCGACGTGATTGTCCTCGGGGTGGGCGTTCGGCCTTCGACTGAGTGGCTGCAGCAATCCGGCTTGCGCGTGGAGAACGGCATTCACTGTGACGGAGCGCTGCGAGCGGCCGATCATGTGTTCGCAGCCGGTGATGTGGTTCGGTGGCCCAACCAGCGCTGGGACACGGATATGAGGGTTGAACATTGGACCAATGCAGCAGAGCAGGGGCGCGTGGCCGGCATCAACGCGGCAAATGACATTCTCGGATTGCCGCTAGAGGTCTGTGCCAACGTCCCATACTTTTGGTCCGACCAGCATGGCGTGCGCATCCAGTTTGCCGGCCATCGCGCGGGCGATGAAGAGATTATCGAGAGCCGGAACTCGAGCGGCTCCCTCTTCATCTACAGGCGATCCGATATCGTCACCGGAGTGTTGGCGTTCGAGCGTCGTGCGGATTTTGTGAAGATCCGAACAATGCTGAAGAATGAACTGACTTGGCAACCGGTAAGGTCGCTCATCGACCGAGAGAACTCGCGATGAGTCATTCGCGAAAGCGAGGTCCGCGCAGTCGGCGAGCCTCAAACGGATTCCTCCGCGTATGCGCATCATTGGATTTGCCGGCGATATGGAGATCGCTCGAATCCATTCGTGTTTTGCAGATCTAGGTGATGGTGAAGATGACAGGCAGGCTTTCCAATAGAACGGCCATCGTGACCGGTGCAGGTTCGGGGATCGGTCGCGCGACGGCCATTCGATTTGCGGAGGAGGGGGCGTCCGTAGTCGCGGCGGGCCTGTCGGAGGGGCTCGACGAAACTGTGGATCTTTGCCGGGCGGCTGGCTCCCGCGCCATTGCCGTCGTCGCCGACGTCAGTCGAGCGGCTTCGGGAGAAGCCATACTTGCGGCGGCGGTCGGCATCTCGAACTGTCCAAACGTCTTGGTGAACAACGTCGGGATTGCCGGAATGACTGCCGCTTACGACACCACGGATGAGGAATTCGACCGCATCTTCGACGTGAATCTCAAGAGCGTGCTCCGTGTCTCGCGGCCGTTCTTGCAGCTTTGCCGTTCGCAAAATTCCGGTGGATCGATTATCAACATATCTTCGGTCCAGGGCATTCTCGGATTTCCCAACAATGCCTCCTACGCGGCTACGAAGGCAGGAATGATCGGCCTGACTCGGCAGATGGCCAACGATTGTGCCTCATTCGCTGTCCGCGTCAACGTCGTCGCGCCAGGCATCATCGAAACACCCCGGACGCAAGCCCGCCTACGCGACAACGTCGCGTTCAGGAACTTCTCCGTGCAGTCGACTCCGCTGGGGCGCCCCGGTCGGGCCGATGAGGTTGCTGCGGCGTGTCTCTTTCTGGCCAGCGACGAGGCGAGCTTCATCACTGGGCAGGTCCTTGCCGTCGATGGCGGAGCGTCTGCCACCGTCTTCAGGTCCTAGTCGGATCAAAGTCAACGACCGTGTTAGATAGTCCGCTTCGGCGGGGGACGTGGTCATAACAGATAAAAGAGGGAAAGGATGATCATGACCTCTGCGAAGGCCGTCACAATCGTCGGCGCTGGCCCCGTCGGGCTGATCGCTGCTCTCGGATTGGCGAAATCCGGAATCTCCGTCAACGTGTTGGAGCGGGCGAACGGTATCGTCGCATCGCCGCGCGCAATAACGTACCATTGGTCTTGCCTAGAAGGCTTGTCGGAGCTGGGTCTTCTGGACGAGGCCCTCCAGATCGGTTTCTCGAAGCAAGACTACAGCTACATCGAGTTTGCAACCGGCGAACGAATTGATTTCAGCTTGAACGTATTGGAAGGGCTGACGAAGTTTCCGTACAACCTTCACCTCGGTCAGCACCGGCTTGCGGAGATCGCGCTGCGAAAGCTCGCCGCTTATCCAAATGTTAATGTTCACTGGGGTGTCAATGTCACCGATATCGAGCAGGATGCCGAGGGCGTCTCGGTGGACGCCGTTGGGCCAGATGGGGAGGTGAGGTTCCGCAGCGGTTGGCTCGTCGGAGCCGATGGTGCCGGCAGCGCGGTTCGAAGCGCATTGGGCCTGGAGTTCGAGGGTATCACCTGGCCCGAGCGCTTTGTCGCTGCAAATCTTCGTCTCGATTTCGCCAAGTACGGCTTCGCTCGCACGACGTTCCTGATCGATTCCACGTATGGAGCCATTATCGTCAAGCTAGACCAGAATGACCTTTGGCGATGCACCTACAGCGAGGACTTGAACCTGCCGGAAGAGGGCGTACCGGAGCGCCTGAGGAAGTTCTTGGAGGTGATCGTCCCGGCAGCGAAGGATTACACGCTCGAGGCCTATTCACCCTATCGGATGCACCAACGCGCGGCCACGATGTTTCGCGTCCGACGCGTGCTGCTTGCGGGCGACGCTGCCCATGCCACCAACCCCAGCGGTGGTTACGGCCTCCTTGGCGGGCTGTTCGATGTCTACGTCCTATACAAGGCCCTTTCCGCGGTAGTCCAAGGCAGTGCGGGCGACGAAGTGCTCGACAAGTATGCGGAAGACCGTCGTCGTGTCTTTCTGGAGGTCGTCTCACCGGCTGCATCGGAGACCAAGCGAATGATCTTCGATACCAGCGATCCGGCGCAACGTGCCGTCGATATGGCAAAGATCCGAAGACTTGCCGACGATAAAGTCACGCTTGTCGAACGTTTGATGCTGACATCCCGGATGAGTTCGGAGCCTCCGGCCCATTCCGCCGCGTCTGTGTAGCGCAAGTCTATTCGAATATTTCACGTAGATCCCACTCTCGCAGCGCGCTCGCCCATTCACGATGCCCTGCGGAGATTCAAAGCAATACGAAATGGAGAGTCTCTTGAGCAAGCATCACGTGATCTTCGTGCCGGGAATGGCGTCCGACGGACGCCTATGGCAGCCCGTCATCGATCAGGTATCTGACATTGTCGAGCCAACCATTGCGCGCTGCAGCGGGGAGTCGATCGCCGACTTTGCTGACGAGATTCTGACGGATGCTCCCGCCAGGTTTGTGATTGCGGGCATTTCGATGGGTGGGTACGTGGCGCTGGAGGTGGCGCTGCGCGGGGACGCGCGCTTGGCAGGAGTGGCCCTTCTGAATACAAATGCGAGACCAGCGTCTCCGCTCCAGGTTCAACGCTCAAATGCTTTTGTTGATGATGCCAAGCGGGGTCTGTTTGACACGGTCGCGGACAAGCTCGCGGAGACTGTCGCTGGGGGTAAGGCGGAGGTCGCGACCCTCGCCGCTGCAATGGCTCGTAAGGTTGGCGTCGACGGGTATTTGCGACTGCAACGGGCTGTGCTCGATCGCCTCGATCGACGGAGGGAGTTGCGGGGGATCGCCTTGCCGACGCTGGTGATAGCAGGTGACGAAGACCGCATTTCAGCACCCAGCCTAGCTAATGAAATCGCGCGATCAGTACCGGGAGCAGAACTTGAGATTTTCCCTTGCGGGCACCTTTCGACGATCGAAGTTCCGGAGATGGTGTCGGCAAGCCTGCGCGACTGGCTTTCGCGACGAGTTGAAGGTGGGGCGTGACCATTCTGCAGCCGACCCCAATCGAGTGCACCGGCCTTTATGGTACGAGACATCGAAGGGCGTGCCGTGGGGCGACATCCCCCGGAATTCTTCAGGAGGCGCAGTTAGAAATGAGCGACACGATTGCTGATCTTGCGCATCTGCGCCAATGGATCGGACAGAGCGAGACTCTAAACGACGAGATCACGCGTGCGCCGGTCCGGGCGCTCAACGCGACGTTGGATCTCCCGGAGATAGATGCTTCTGTAGGGATGCCGCTTCAACCGCTGTGGCATTGGTTATATTTTCTGCCCGCCCATCGGCAGAGCGAACTAGGGCGGGACGGCCATGCTCGCCGAGGCGGCTTCTTGCCGCCGGTACCGCTGCAGCGTCGGATGTGGGCGGGCAGTCAGTTTGAATTCCATTCCCCGCTGAGAGTTGGTGATTCAGTCAAACGGGTGTCGACAATAGACGATGTTGCGATCAAGGAGGGGCGCACCGGTCGGCTAGTGTTCGTGAAGGTGCGTCATGAACTCTTTCGCGCTGATCACGCTGGACCAGCGCTCACCGAGTTTCACGACGTTGTTTATCGTGAAGCGAAGCGCCCTGGCGATGTGGAGCCAGCTCCAACGCCAGCACGGATTGGTGCCCCATGGCAGCGCAATGTCGAGCCGGACGATGTTCTTCTGTTCCGCTATTCAGCCCTGACGTTCAACGGACATCGCATCCACTATGACCGCGAGTACGTGACCAAAGTCGAAGGGTATCCTGGCTTGGTGGTTCACGGACCGCTCATTGCCACGCTTCTAATCGATCTGGTGCGACGGCAGGCGCCTGACCGGGAAATCGCCAGCTTCCAGTTCAGAGCTGTTCGTCCCACGTTCGATGGGAAATCGTTCAGTCTAAATGGCGCGCCGTCCGCCGACGGGCGCTCAGCTAGCCTGTGGGCGGCTGATCATGAAGGGCGGCTGATCATGCAGGCAGCCGCAACCCTGAACTAGAAGCCGGAGTTTCCGAATGTCGTTGCCGCTACAAGACATCAGCGTCGTATCCCTCGAGCACGCCATCGCCGCGCCTTTCTGCACGCGCCAGCTCGCGGACATGGGAGCGCGCGTCATCAAGGTCGAACGGCCAGGGACGGGCGATTTCGCCCGCGCTTACGATGATAGGGTCCGCGGCGAGGCGTCGCACTTTGTCTGGACCAACCGCAGCAAGGAAAGCCTGGTCCTGGATATCAAGGACCCGGACGGGCTGTCCGCCTTGAAGGCCCTGGTGGGCCAGGCGGACGTGCTGGTGCAGAATCTGTCGCCCGGCGCCACAGCGCGCATGGGGCTCGATTACGCCTCGCTGCATGTCGCGCATCCCCGGCTCATCGTGTGCGACATCTCGGGCTACGGCGGCGACGGCCCCTACCGCGACAAGAAAGCCTACGACCTGCTGATCCAAAGCGAGGCTGGCTTTCTCTCCATTACCGGCACGCCCGACACGCCCAGCAAGGCCGGCAACTCGATTGCCGACATCGCCGCCGGCATGTACGCCTACAGCAACATCCTTTCCGCCCTACTGCTGCGTCATAAAACCGGTGAGGGGGCGCACATCGACCTGTCCATGTTAGAGGCGCTGACCGAGTGGATGGGATATCCGCTGTATTACGCTTTCGATGGCGCATCGCCGCCCTTACGTGCCGGCGCCTCGCACGCGAGCATCTACCCCTATGGTCCATTCGCCACTGGGCGCGATGGCACGGTAATGCTGGGCTTGCAGAACGAGCGGGAGTGGAACGCCTTCTGCGCGCATGTTCTCGACGATGAGACGCTGGCTGTGGACGAGCGCTTTGACAGCAATACGCGACGCAATGCTAACCGGCAGGCGCTGGACGCCATCATCTTCGACAAGTTCAAATCTCTAGACCGTGTCGAGGTGCTCGAACGCCTCGACAAAGCGGGCATCGCCAATGCGTCAGTCAATGATATAGCGGGGCTGTGGCAGCACCCCCAGTTGCGAGCCCGCGACCGCTGGCGCTTCGTCGGCAGCCCGGCTGGGAAGATTCCCGCCCTCCTTCCGCCTGGGCGTAGCAATCGCTGGGAGGCTCGAATGGGGGCGATTCCACGGTTGGGCGAGCATACGGACGCAATCCTTCGGGAACTCGCTGCTGGCTCAGAACCCACCTAACGCTCGACCTACAGAGGTAACGATGACATTTGACACCGACAGCATCGGCACCTTGACCGAGCGCTTCTCGGCGCTGTGGTCGGGGATAACTTGGGCCGACATTCCCGAAGCGGAAATCGCGGGCATCAAGGATCACGTCCTTGATACTCTCTCCGTTGCCCTCGCAGGCGCGCGTACATCGGAAGCCGCCAGTGTCATCCGCGTACTCACCACGGCGAATGGGCGTCGGGCTGGCGCGACCGTGTGGGGCACGCCGGATCGACTGCCGCTTTCCCAGGCCGCGCTCGCGAATGGCACATCGGCGCATGCCCGTGACTTTGACGATGGTGGCGGGGCAGGACATGCCGGGTCGACGGTTATTCCGGCTGCTCTGGCAGTTGCTGAGTCAGTGGGCGCCTCAGGGCGGGATTTCCTGCTCGCGACGATTGCCGGATACGACGTCGGATATCGCTCACTGCTCGCTGTCGGCGGCTTCGCGGTACACACCGGCCGGGGCTGGCACTCGTCGGGCACCATGGGAAGCCTTGGCGCTGCGGCAGCCGCAGCTAAGGTACTCGGGTTGGATGCCGAGAAGTTCGCAAATGCGCTAGGCATCGCGGGCTCTTTCACGGGAGGCGTGTGGGCATTCATCGACGACGGTGCGATGACTAAGCGCCTTCACCCCGGAAAGGCGTGCGAGACTGGTGTGGATGCAGCCCTGCTTGCCCAGGGTGGCATTACCGGTCCGCATCGGATCTTCGAGTCGGAGTTCGGTGGGCTTTTCACCACGTACAACGGCGGCGCGGGTTTCCGGGAGAAAGCGCTGGATGGTCTCGGCGTCAACCTCAACGTTGCCTCTTCTTATCTCAAGCCCTACGCCTGTTGCCGCGGCAGTCACTCCACGATCGACACGGTGCTCAGGCTGATGGGCAATCGCGGCCTGCGGGCAAACAACGTAAAGCGCTTCGACATCATCGCTGGGCAGACCGCCTACGACATGATCAATGTCTATCCAATCGAGACAGTCTTCGATGCGCAGTTCAGCCTACCCTATGCGGTGAGTGTGACGCTGGTCAGTGGCGAGGCCGGCCTCGGCCAGTTTGAGCCGCCGAGGCTCAATGAGCCCGAGGTGCGCAGTGTATTCGACCGGATCACCTTTACCGTGGACAAGTCGATCGGCCTGGAAGATGGCCCTCGACTGCACATCGAACTCACCGATGGCACGACGATTGCCATATCCGCTGGGAACCCGACGCTTGCCAAGGGCTCGGCCGTGCAGCCGATGACCCACGCCGAGGTGGTTGCGAAGACACACGCCCTGATCGACCCGATCGACCTGGCCCTAGCCGACGCCCTCATCTTAGCAGTGGAGGGGCTAGACCAGGCCTCGGACGTCACCACCCTGCTCAACGCACTGAAGGTAAAGGGGTGAATACCGATGTTGCCGCAGCGTGTCTCTTTCTTGCCAGCGACGAAGCTTGCTTCATCGCGGGACAAGTCCTCGCCATCGATGGCGGAGAACCGGCGACGATCTTCCGCGCCTAGTGCAGTTACAAGTCTGCCGACCGGAAGCTTCTAGGATCATTTCTGAATTGCCTAATCCCAGAAGTCGCGGGCCCTCCCATTCCTTCACGGGCTGAAACAATCATTTGCATTGGGCGCATTTTTCGGGCGACTGCCCACCCCTAAGCTAAATGAGCGCCGTAAGCATAAACGCGCACGTCAGTTCGGGAGGAAGCTTGTGTCTGTCGACGGCAGCGCCGTCGGCCCATTGGCCGGCGACGTGAGCGGGGGCTCGAGTTCACAAAAAGAGCTCCTTACCACAAAGTGTTGTCAGCAGCCGCTAGGCGGCTCTGCGTTGCGCGAGCCGGCGTTCGAGCGCGGGCGAGGGAGTTCGGCGATGACTCTCCAGGGATTCGCAAGGACCGGTGGCCCCAGCGCTGCGTGTGGAAGAGAAAGAGTTGATTGCTGAGGCCGTCTATCGCCTCCGCTTGGCTACCCCTAGCGGCACGCGCCTCGCCGACTGGGCACCGGGTGCCCATAACGATTTGTGCCTGCCAAACGGTCTCATTCGGGAGTACTCGCTCTGCGGGAATCGCTGAGATCCAAGCGGCTGTTCGTTTCCAAGAGAACAGCGATCTCATAAGCAGGCTGCGATCGTCACACAACAACTGATTAATATGTCCAGAAAACGACCATAACCGGCACAGGGAGATTTCGATGCCTTTGAGAAAACCACGACCCCTATTGCTATTGGCGGCCATCGCAGCCGTTAGCTCCAGCCCGGCGCTCGCGCAAAAGATATACGATATCGGTGCTTCCGACACTGAGATCAAGATCGGCAACATAGTGCCCTATAGCGGCCCGGCGTCCGCCTATGGCATCATCGGCAAAACGGAAGAAGCATATTTCCGAATGATCAACGACCAGGGGGGTATCAACGGTCGTAAGATCAAGTTCATTTCCTATGACGACGCGTACTCGCCGCCGAAGGCGGTTGAGCAGGTTCGCAAACTCGTCGAAAGCGAAGAGGTGCTCCTTGTCTTCAGTTCCCTTGGCACGCCATCGAACACGGCTATCCAGAAGTATCTGAACGCAAAAAAAGTCCCGCAACTATTCGTCGCAAGCGGCGCTTCGAAGTGGAACGACCCGAAGACCTTCCCGTGGACCATGGGTTGGCAGTTGAATTACCAGACCGAGGCAAAGGTCTTCGCGAAATGGCTGATGAAGGAGAAGCCTGACGCCAAGGCTGCTATTCTCTATCAGAATGACGATTTTGGTAAGGACTATCTGAAAGGTGTCAAAGATATGCTCGGCGACAGGGCCGGTTCCACCATTGTCATGGAAGAGAGCTACGAAGTCTCCGAACCGTCTATCGACTCCCATATCGCAAAGATCAAGGTGGCCAATCCCGACGTTTTGATGATTTTTGCGACGGCGAAATTCGGGGCTCAGGCGATAAAGAAGACGGCCGAGCTCAACTGGAAGCCACTGCAGATCATCAACAATGGGGCTTCTTTTGTCGGCAGCGTGATGAAGCCGGCAGGCTTCGAGAACGCGCAGGGAGTGTTGTCCGCGGCCTACGCTAAGGATGGCGCTGATCCGCAGTGGAACGACGATCCTGGCATGAAGAAATGGTCGGAGTTTCTCGACAGGTACATGCCGGGCGCAGACAAGACCGATGCCGGCATCGTCCACGGCTATGCCGCAGCCCAAACGCTCGTGAAGGTCCTTGAGATGTGCGGCGACGATCTCTCGCGCGCGAATGTCATGAAACAGGCCGCGAGCCTGAAAGGCTTTGTCCCAGACACTCTACTGCCGGGCGTGACGATCAACACCAGCGCCGTCTCTTTCGCTCCAATCACTCAGCTCCGCATCGAGCGATTCAAAGGCGAGAAGTGGGAACTGTTCGGCGACGTAATTGGCGCGGAGGATGTTGCGCGCGAGTAGTCGCCAGAGTCTAATCGCAGAAGCGCCTCCCAAGTCCGTAAGGAGGTGGTAAGGGGCGCTTTCAGTTCCATCATCTCATTATAGAGACCGGCGCATGATCGGTTCGTTTATCTTTGAAAACCTGCCGTCCCGGGTTGTGTTTGGCAGCGGCACAATTGCCGCCGCCAAGGCCGAAGTCGAGCGGCTAGGCGGCAACCGCGCTCTGGTGCTCACGACGCCCCAGCAGGAGGCGCAAGGCAAGAGCCTAGGTGCGGCCCTCTCTATGCCGGCCTCTTTCCGGCGGCCGCCATGCATACGCCGGTCGAGGTCACCGCTCAGGCGCTGGCGGTGATGAAGGCCTGCGAAGCGGATTGCGTTGTGTCGCTCGGCGGCGGATCCACCACGGGCCTTGGCAAGGCGCTCGCCTTGCGCACTGGCGTCAACCAGCTCTGCATTCCCACCACGTATGCCGCCTCGGAGATGACCCCGATCGTCGGCCAGACCGAGAATGGGCTGAAGACCGCGGTGCGCGACGCAGCGGTGCTGCCCGAGACCGTGATTTACGACGTCGATCTAACCTTGACGCTGCCCGTAGGCTTGGCCGCCACTTCCGGCATCAATGCCATCGCGCATGCGGTGGAAGCGCTTTACGCGCGCGACACCAATCCCGTGACTTCGCTGATGGCGGAAGAAGGGATTCGCGCACTGGCAAACGCGCTGCCTGCCATCACCGCGAGATCCGACGACCGCGACGCACGCGCAGAGGCGCTCTATGGCGCCTGGCTTTGCGGTGTCTGCCTCGGCGCAGTCGATATGGCGCTGCATCATAAAGCTCTGTCACACGCTCGGAGGCACGTTCGATCTGCCGCACGCCGAGACACATACGATCGTGCTGCCTTATGCGCTCGCCTATAACGCAGAGGTGGTCCCAGATGCGGCGGCGCGCGTCTCGCGTGCGATTGGCTGAGTTGACGCGTAGGGACTCTACGAATTTGCAAAGCGACCGAATGCAAAGACCGCATTGCGCGATATCGGAATGCCCGAGAGTGGTATCGCGAAAGCGGCCGAACTCGCCGTCACTAACGCCTACTGGAATCCGCGCCCGTTTGCATCCTCTGAACGATGCGACTTTCCAACGGCAAACCGGAGTTTTGGAGACGTCATGCGTAACTTCAATGAAATTACGATTACTGATGCGGTACTCGAGCGGATCAGTGGTGCGTCCGATCCGCGAATCCGGCAGATCAGCGAGGCGCTTACTCGTCACCTTCATGCGTTCGTACGCGAGGTCCGACCGCCGAGCTTGGCGATCTCTCCAGGGCCGCAGAAAGCTTGCAGATATCCAATGCGGCGGCGAGCGGGCACCTCCGCGCGCTCGAAGAGCGCCTGTCGGTTCGACTAATTGAGCTCAACACGCGACGGCTGTGGCTAACAGTCCGGCAGCGGCACGTCCCCAGTCACGATAAGAACGTCCGCGGTGCCATTACGTAGCGCCGTCGCGAGACGCGTCCACGACCGTTCGACCGTTCCATTATGTTCGAAACTAACCAACCGCATTCTCTCTTCCCCACGATTACATTGTTCAAAATCTCTCGGAGCAGAGAGCTCGGAAAGCGGGACTGCAACGATTAACGATCAGACTCCAAGCCGCTTTGGGCTGCGGCAGATGTAGTCAGCCAGCAAGAGACATAGCCTCCCGTATAAATCGATTTTATATTGACAAATCGATTTATGTGCTTATAGGGGAACTGCAAAAAGCTATGAGGGGGACTCTTGCAGAAGCGGGGAGGCAGTCATGACGCGTGATTCGGCGCGAGGATTTGATGGCGGCGGTCGCCTTGGCAGCGCCCGGCGCCAGCGGGCGACTCACGGCCCCGCGCCTGGCCAGCCTTTGCGAGTTGGAGTACCCCGCCCGGCATTAACGGCTCTGCTTGCCCAGACAGCTCTCGTCCGCACCGGTCAGCACCGAGGTCGCGATCGACCAAATCGATTTTCCGGGCGCATTGCTCGGTCGGCTTACCGAGCGGTGCTCTATGACGACCCGCCTTAGGCCTGAAGAGGCGCGAAGCCTCTACGAAACGCTGATCACGGTAAATGAGGTTATTCTACTTCTTTGGCCGTACGCGGGTAGAGGGGTTCTAGCTGCGGTCGGCGTCACGCAGCGCCACGGCAAGCTGCGTATCCACTAGTGTTTGGATATGCGTCACCTCGTCACATGTAACACGGCCTTCCCAACTACGCCATTCCGCGCCGGGCCCGACAAGACTTGCCGGCTAAGGTATTTGACGTTCTCGCACGATCCAAGACGCCGCCTTTATCGGTTGATTTCGTGACGAGCAAGTTTCCCTCCGCGCAATTGGTGACAAGTGGAGCAAGGAAAGTTGCTGAAAGCGCGCGGCCTGACAACAAGTGGAAGCAACGAAAATGATGGTGGCCAACGAGAACATCGCTGCTGGAGCTCGGTCTTCGAGTCCGCTGCTGTGGCGCGTCGCTCTTCTATGCGGCCTTATCCAAATGCTTGATGGCTACGATCTTATATCCATCGGCCTCGCGATTCCGTCTCTCGCCAAGGAGTGGTCGCTGCCATCAGCCGCATTCACCCCGGCTTTCGTGTCTTCAAGCATCGGCATCATGGTCGGAGCAATGCTGGCAGGACCTGCGGCGGATCTGTTTGGGCGAAAGCCGACGCTGCTGATTTCGGTGGCGCTGTTTGGTCTGTTCTCCTTGGCCTCTGCGTGGGCGAATTCCCTCCCCATGTTAGTGGCGCTGCGTTTCGTCACAGGAATCGGGATAGGAGGTGTGATGCCGACGACGGTTGCCCTTACCTCGGACTACACTTCGGATCGTTGGCGCGCCTCGGTAGTGATGTTGATGTTCACCGGCGGCGCGATCGGCGGCTTTTTCGCCGGCCAGATTGCCGCCCAGGTTCTTCCGCACTGGGGCTGGCAGGGCATCTTCTATGTCGGAGGCGTCGCTCCGCTGGTTCTACTAATGGTATTGATCCCAGCTCTGCCGGAATCGCCGCAGTTCCAAAGCGGCGTGCGACCGCCTTCCGCCAAAAAAAATCCAGTCAAGAGCTTGTTTGTCGACGGGCTCGCGCTGACGACGATCCTTCTGTGGGCAATCTTTCTGATTAATCTCATGGACACTTATCTCATCAACTATTGGTTGCCGACCGTACTCAATCTCGAGGGCTTTACGCCCTCTGAAGCTGCGTTCGCTACGTCGACCTTTCCGGCAGGTGCGATCATCAGTGCGTTGCTTCTCGGACCGATCATCGCCCGATATGGAGCTGAACGGACGCTGGCGACGAGCCTCCTCATCGGCGCAATCTCAATCGGCATCGTCGGCCTGGTGCGCTTGCCGATAGTTCCCATGATGGTCGCACTGGCCATCGCGGGTGGCGGCTTCATCGGGAGTCAAAATGGGCTGAACGGCTTGGCTGCTGCCGCCTATCCCTCCGAGACACGGGCAACAGGCGTCGGTTGGGCGCTGGCTATCAGTCGGCCGGGCGGGATCGTGGGACCAATCGTTGGCGGCGCGCTTCTGAGCCTCGGGCTGCCGCCGATCCAAGTGATGCTCTTTGTCTGCGGCCCGGGACTTGTGACAGCGGCATTGGTGGCGCTGTTAGCAGTTCGGCGGAGGCGCCACGCAGAAATGACGTTAACCCGTGCCACGGCCGCAATGGACGGCGTCGGGCCAGCTGTCCGGTGACACATTTTGAGGATACGCGGCTCCGTGGTCCGGACGATTCCAGGACGAGGAAGGTTTGGCGATGCAGACGAACACACAAAATACAATGCGAGCTGACTTGAAGACAATGAGTATCGCCGTCATAGGTGGTGGTATAGGTGGTCTTTCTGCTGCGCTCCATCTGCTGCGGATGGGCTTCGACGTCCATGTCTACGAGCAGACGTCGCGCATCGGCGAAATCGGCGCGGGCATCCAGATCAGCCCCAACGCCTCGCGACTCCTGATCCGCCTCGGGCTGAAGCCGACGATGGACAAAGTGGGGGTGCGGTCGCGAGCCATACATCTACGCCGCTGGGACGACGGCCGCAAGTTGCAGAGCATTCCGGTGGGGCCCGAGTTGGAGGCGGCGTTCGGTGCGCCACACTACCACTTCCATCGCGGCGACCTCGCCGAGATGCTACGGGCGGCCTTGCCGAGTGAGCGCGTGCATGTCGGACACAGGTTGGTGGGATTGGATGAGAAGGATGAGAGCGTCATCGCGCGCTTCGAGAACGGTGTGATCGCCGATGCGGACCTGGTGGTCGGCGCCGACGGCATCCACAGCCGCGTACATGCGCTTCTGTTTGGTTCCGTCAAGGCGCGCTTCACCGGCTGCGCTGCCTGGCGCGGCTTGGTGCCGGCCGAGCGGATCCGGCATCTCGATATCGATGTCGCCGCGCACAACTGGATGGGGCCTGACGGACACGTTGTGCATTACTGGGTCAGTGCCGGTCAGTTCATGAACGTGGTCTGCATCAAGGAGCATAGCGAATGGACGGACGATGGCTGGATGACGCCGGGCCGTGTCGCCGACGTGCGGGCCCGATACGAGGGGTGGCATCCCACGGTGCAGGAGCTGATCGCGGCCTTTCCAGAGACCTTCGTCTGGGCGCTGCACGACCGTCCCGAGCTACCGGGCTGGACCAAGGGCCGCGTGACGCTGCTGGGCGACGCCTGTCATCCCATGCTGCCCTTCATGGCACAGGGCGCAGCGCAATCCGTCGAAGACGGCGCGACACTTGCCGCGCTTTTAAGGATGATGCCGGATGACGTGCCGGCCGCGCTCCGGCGTTATGAGGAGATCCGCAAGCCGCGTGTCACGCGGCTTCAGCAGGCTAGTGCCGCCAACCGCGTGAGGTTCCATCTGCCGGACGGGCCCGAACAGCAGCAACGCGACGCGCTGACGGCGGATTCGGGTGGCCGCTCGATTCCCGACGTTAGCTGGCTCTACGGGCACGACGCCGCTGACGTGGCTCCGATGATCGCATGCGGTATGGGAAGTGCTTAGCCTGACAATAAACCACCGAGCGCGCGACGTCGACTGACGAGGTTCCTCGCGCCCACCCCATTATCCTGGCGCTTTTCAATGGCACACGAAGCCGCGTAATTTCTGAGTCGATGCAGATCGCTGGGCTCGCGATTCTAAGCCGCATAGTCGAATGTTGGGGGCGAATATAACATGCGAAATCTGTTGATGCTGATTTCGGGCCGAACATCACTGGGCGCTGGAAGACGCCGTCTTCCAGCCGCTTGGCGAACAGGCACAAACCCGTAGCCTCCCAAAAGATCAGCTTGATCCGGTCCGCCCGCTTGGCTCGGAACACATAAACAGCGCCTGAGAATGGATCGGCCTTCATGTGCTCGCGCACCAACAGGGCAAGCCCCTCCATTCCCTTGCGGAAGTCGACCGGCTTGGTTGCCACCATCACCCGGACAGTTCCGGACGGGCCGATCACCGGATCGCCTTCAGCGCATGAACGATGGCCGCAATCATCGCCGCGTCCGCGCCTGGCCGGCCCGGATGGTAACGCCTCCGGCTTCGATCTCGATGACCCTGGCATCTGGTTTGGCCTTGCATCGCGCTGTCTTGCGCTCATGGCCCGCAGCCACGGCCGGCGCCGTGGCATCTACCACCGGGATCGTCAGGCTTCGTTGCCGCTGGCCGACGTGCTTGCCGTAGCCAAGTGAGCACTTGTTGCGGTGTCAGCCCATGTCGTCGGGCAATCTCGGAAACTACCGCGCTTGGGACCAGCGTCTCCTCGACAATCCGGGCCTTGTCGTCCCTGGAAAACCAGCGACGTCGTCCGGTCTCCGTGATCACTTCCAGCCGGCCCGTCGTCACGTCCGATTTAAACGTATGGTCAAGCATAGACACAAACCGATCCCTTCAAAGAGATCGTGAAACTCGCCTATCCCATGCGCCGCGAGAAGGTGGGAGCGGAACGACGCTTACGATCAATCGCCAAAAGCTCCTGAAGGACTTTGTCCCTGACACCCTGCTGCCCGGCGTCGAGATAAGCACGCGTCCGACCTCTTTCGCTCCGATTGATCTGCTTCAGCTGGAGCGGTTCAAGGGCGAAAAATGGGAACTGTTCGGTGACGTGATCGGCGGCGACGGCTCCGCAGAGTGATCCGGCACGGCCGTAGTTGAAGCACGGAGGCCCTCGCGAGTCGTCCGCGGGGGCCATGACTTCGTTTGCATCCCGTCCAAACAGACGGAGTGTCGCGACCCAATAATCGATTTTATGTTGACAAATAGATTTTCGAATCTATAAGCGGGGAAAAATCAGGTGGGGGGAAGGCGCTTGAAAAACCCGAGAGATAGTCTTGATGATCGCTGCGGCACCACTCGTCGCACGGCATTGAAGTTGGCGCTCGCGTTCGCTGCAGCCGGTATTGGCGCACGGCTTGACGCGGCTCCTGCAGCGGGCGCGCCGGTGCGCATTGGCAGCACACTGGCGTTGACGGGGCCCCTTGCCCAGACAGCTCTCCTCCATAAGGTCAGCGCCGAGGTCGCGGTCGAGCAAATCAATCTGGCGGGCGGATTGCTGGGCCGGCCGATCGAGTGGGTGCTCTATGATGACCAATCCAAGCCGGAGGTCGCGCGAAGCCTCTACGAGAAGCTGATCACGGCAGACAAAGTTGATCTCCTCATAGGGCCCTATGCGACGAGCGGCATTCTCGCTGCTGCAGTTGTTGCTCAACGGCACGGAAAACTACTGGTTCACTACAGTCTGGGCATACCCAGCCTGGTTACATATGACATGGCGTTCCCGGCGACGCCATTTGGTCCGGAGCCGAACAAGACCTTGCCGGCCAAGGTCTTCGACCTGCTTGCGCGCTCTAAGACGCCGCCGCGGTCGGTTGCGTTCGTGGCAAGTAAATTCCCGTCTGTGCAATTTGTGACGAACGGAGCAAAGAAGGTCGCGGAGGAGCGTGGGCTCTCGGTTGTCCTGGACCTGGAGTACGATTTCGGGACGCGTGACTTCGGTGCCATTGCGGCACGGGTCAAGGAGGCCAATGCAGACTTTCTCTGGGCTGGCGCAATTGGTCCGGAGGGCAGTCAGCTGCTCGAGTCGCTTAAGAAGCTCGATTATCAGCCGCCTCGACAATACCAACTGTATCCATCGCCGGCGATCGCTGCGGTGCCGGAAGCGAAAAATGCCCTCTCGGTATCGTTCATCGAGGATCATGAACCTTTCACGTCCGACAAGGAATTCGTGAAGTTCGGGTCTGTCTTCCACGATCGTGCTGTGAAAGCCGGACTCCCTTACCCGTATGTGGAGGGGCAAGCTGTCGCTCAGTACGTCAGCTGGCAGATCCTTGCTGCAGCTGTCAACTCGACCAAAAGCCTCGAGGATAAGGTTTTGGCTGCGTGGCTGCGGTCGAACACGGTTCCGACCATGCATGGTCCGCTGCAATTCAACAAGCAGTACAATCAAGGAGAGGATCTGACCAAGGTCCGCCAGCTCCTGGACGGCAAGTGGACGATTGTCTGGCCCAGCGAATTTGCTCCACCGGGCAGGACCGCCCAACTGCCCTGAATGAGACGAGCCATGCCTAGCCCCACTTTGATCGGACAAGCGTTAGTGGCCGGCGTTCTGCTTGGCGGCTTGTACGGACTTATGGCCCTTGGCTTGACGTTAAGCTGGGGCATTCTGAGCGTCGTCAACATCGCCTACCTTGGACTCACGTTTCTGGCGGCATATATCACCTACGATCTAGGCACGGCGCATGGAATAGCGCCGTGGCTAGTTGCTATCTGTATACTGCCGCCGTTTTTTCTCTTTGGCGTCGCGCTGCATGCCATTCTGGTTCGCTTTCGAGTCTCACATCTTACCTCGCTGTTGGTCACTTTTGGTCTGCTCGTCGCGATAGAAAGTCTCATCCAGTTCATCTGGACGGCTGATTTTCGACGGTACGAACTCGCTTATTCGACCCAGTCAATGCGACTGGGACCGATCTTTGTTCCGATTTTCGACTTCTGCGCATTCATCGCCGCGGCGATGCTCAGCATTTTGACCTGGGCCGGTCTGCGTTACACTTACGCGGGTCGCGCTCTTCGGGCTGTCAGTGCGGACGCGACCATTGCGACCGCCTTCGGCATCAATGTTCGCCTCCTCGGACTGCTTTTGGCGGGCCTCTGCGCGGCTCTTGCCGCTATCGGTGGCGTATTCATTGCGCTCGTGTCAACATTATCTCCCTCTCAGATGTGGTCGTGGTTCGGCGTGGTGTTTGCGGTCGTTATTATCGGCAGACTCGGAAATCCTCTTGGCGCATTGATCGCGGGAATTGGCATCGGCGTTTCCGAGTCCCTCACAATGGCGATCATCTCTCCCGTATGGTCTCCTCTGGTGGCCTTTTCCATCCTTATCGTATTGCTGATCTGGCAACCCAAATGGCTGTGAAAGTCCCATCGCGCAAAGGCTTCGTAGCCGCGATTGTCATCGTTCTCGGCTTCGTTCTATTCCCCTACGCCAATCCGTCCCCCTATTATCAGGATGTTCTCTACACAATTTTCCTATGGGTGGCCTTAGCAAGCAGCTGGAACATCCTAGGCGGGTATGCCGGCTATCTCAGCTTTGGACATGGCGTGTTCTTTGGTGTCGGCGTTTACACGACTGCCACGTTGACGACGAAGTTTGGCGTTCCATTTCTGTGGACGCTGCCGGCCGCGGCCACAGTTTCCGCGTTGCTCGGCTCCGCTATCGGAGTCGTCGTATTTCCCAATCATAAGCTACGTGGCGCGTTCTTTGCCTTATTCACGCTGGCGATCACGTTTGTCGTTGCAACAATCATCCAGAATACGCCCATCGACGGTGGTGGAGGCGTTTATCTCGCCGGCGTAGCTCCCCCCACCTTCGGAGGCGATTCTTCCACTTCGCTATATCTGCTCGGCTTTGGCCTCGCGGCCCTTTCGGTTGCGAGTCTATATGCGATCGGTCGCTCGCGCTTCGGAACCGGACTTTTTGCCATTCGCGATGACGAAGATGCGGCTGAGGTGAACGGCGTTCCGACGTTCTGGTTCAAGATGATCGCTCTTGCTCTGAGCTCCGGGCTTGCCGGGGCGATCGGAGGCTTGCATGCCATGTATGTCGGCTATGTGACGGTCGGCGAGACGTTCGGCCATACGGTTCCACTATATGTCGTACTGATGAGTATTCTCGGCGGTGGTCGTCACTGGCTCGGGCCGGCCGTCGGCGCCATGCTGATTGCTGGATCGACCTTCACTTTTACGGGTGGCGATTATTCGGTTCTCGGGCGCGCCTTTGTCGCGCTGGCTTTGGTAATTCTAACCTTGTTCCTGCCCAATGGCATCGTACCGAATCTGCTGAACCGCTTCCGGCGAACTCGCCACGGCGACGCGTTAGAGCCACTAGCCGCTTCGCGTCCGTTGCAGGCCGCGGTCCGTCCGGAGCCGCGATCTGGAAATTCAGTTATTCTCGACATCGTCGAGGCCAAAAAATCATTCGGAGGACTACATGCCCTCCAAGGCGTCAATCTTTCCGTGCATCGCGGGGAGATCCTCGGCTTGGTCGGACCGAACGGATCCGGGAAGACCACGCTCATCAATGCGATCAGCGGCCACTTCAAGCTGAGTTCGGGCCAAATAATATGCGATGGCATTCAGATCGAGGCTCTACCGGGCCATTTGGTCGCGCAGCACGGCATCGCACGAACTTATCAGATCCCCCGTCCTTTCGAGCAAATGACAGTGCTTGAGAATGTGATGCTCTCGACGACTTTTGCGAACCGATCGTTCTCGCCCCGATCGGTACGGGAAGAGGCGTGGCATTGGCTCCAGTTCGCAAGTCTCGCGTCCAAGGCTCACGCAACTCCGGATTCGCTGAATCTGCACGAGCGGAAGTTTCTCGAGCTGGCCAGGGCACTTGCCGCCAGACCCCGCGTTCTTCTTCTGGACGAAGTTTTATCCGGTCTGAACCCGAGTGAGATTGAGCACGCGATCGAGCTGATCAAGAACATCCGGGCGCAAGGCACCAGTATCATTTTTGTCGAACACCTCATGCGTGCCGTAGTAGAACTGTCGGACCGTGTCGCAGTGCTCGACGGAGGCAAGCTGCTGGTGATCGGAGATCCTCAGACAATCATGCGCAATCCTTCCGTCGTCAGTTTGTATCTGGGAAAAGCATATGCTGCTGCTTGAAGCGACGAATCTGCAGATTGCCTACGGCAGCGCGATAGCAGTGTGGGATGCCTCGCTCTCCGTCGACACCGGCGAAATCGTCTCGGTCATTGGTCCGAATGGTGCCGGGAAGAGCACGTTGATCAATTCCATCGCAGGGCTGTTGAGACCGAAAGACGGACGTCTTATGTTTTCGGGGACCAACATGACGACGGTGCCTTCACACGAATTTTGCAGCCATGGCATCGCCCTTATACCGGAAGGACGGCGCCTGTTCGTGCAGATGACCGTAGAGGAGAACCTGGAGATCGGCTCCTATGTAAGAAAAGCGCGGAAACACCGTTTGGAGCATCTGGAGGAGATCTACACGCTATTCCCGGTGTTGCGCGAGAAACGGAAGCAGGCCGCAGGACAGCTATCGGGCGGACAGCAGCAAATGGTCGCGATCGGTCGTGCGCTGATGACGCGGCCGCGTCTCGTGTTATTTGACGAGCCGTCTCTTGGACTTGCTCCTTCCGTCGTGGACACGATGTTCGACATCATATCAGAGCTGCGTAGCAGGGGTCTTTCCGTTCTGCTGGTCGAGCAGAACGTGCTCAAGGCTCTGGAGATCGCGGACCGTGCTTACGTTCTGGACGACGGTCGCATCGCCGGCTGTGGGCATCCTAAAGAACTCTCGCAGCAGTCGCATATCCGTAAAGCGTATCTCGGCCTCTGAACTCGCGAGGGCCGTGCGGTTGCTCGTCAGATCGTCACTCGCCGCCGTTCTCGGTTGCGATGAACAACGATCCCGAAACGCCGACCTCCGACGAGGAGACAAACGCCGATGTTCATAAGATCCTCACCTTGAGGTCCTTGACAAAATCGATTTCATTGACGATAATCGATTTATGTCGAATGGGGCGATGGCGAGTCTCACTAGCTTTCTCTACCGAGACGAGCCTGCCTGATATCGCGTGCGGCCCATCGCCGAAGGTGCGACGCGCCTTTCTGATGAGTTTCGCTCACAACAAATGTCAGGGACGATTATGACGGCGGAAAAGAAATACGAGAGTATTTGGACTCATCTTGCTGATGCATCTTTCCATCAGGGATATGTGGATGCCGGCGGCATAAAAACTCGGTACATCAACGGCGGCCCGAAAGGCGCTCCCAAGCTCATCATGTTGCACGGATTGGGAGGAAGCTGGGAAAATTCCTTCGCCAATTTTCCGGTGCACGCGGAGCATTTCGATACTTACGCCTTCGATCTTCTCGGGCACGGCTATACGGATAAGCCGAACAGGATCATTACAACGGCGGAATACGTCAACCATGTGAGAAATTGCATGGACGCCCTCAAGATCGAAAAGGCGTCCTTCCTCGGCATTTCCCTCGGCTCCTGGATCGCAACGAAGCTGGCGGCGGCCAATCCTGAGCGCGTAGAGAAGGTGACGATGGTCTCAGCTTGGGGACGGGCATCAGCTGCGCCCGACATGTCGAGTCCTTTCTTCATTGAAGGCAACAAGATCCGAATGGCCGCGGCCGAAAATCCCACATGGCCGTTGATGGAAAAGATCTTCGCCGGTTTGATTGGCGATCCCGAGCAGCGGATGCCGGATCTGTTGGGCATTCGCCTCAAGATCTATGGTCAGCCTGGAATGCGTCAGGCCATGGAAAACATTTTCAAAGGCCTCGATCATTCCTGGACCAATGGCGTCGTGACCGATGAGGAAGCACGCAGCGTCAAGAGTTCCTATCTGATCATTGCTGCGGTTGATCGCAAGGATAGCTTCCTCGCGTGTTCTTATGAATACGCCAAGCTCATTCCCAACGCCCGGGTTGTCGAATTGCGAGGCGCTACGCATTGGGCGCAATGGGAGGCTCTCGATGAGTTCAATCGGGTTAACCTCGAGTTCCTACGCTCGTAAACGCCCGCGAAACTTCGTCGGGTGCTGCGAAGGGGTCGCTGCAATGGACAGCGGCGTCCTGCGTGAGAACGATGCCCATTCGAAAGCGCCTGCTCGTTCCATCGAGCCGGCGCTTCGCAGGGCAATTGCGGAAGGCTGACGCAAAGTCCGGATCTAGCTTGCTCAGGGAGTTTGAAAACGTGATTGTAGGGGAACGACATGCGTCTGGTTAAATTCGAATACAAGGGAAAGAGCGAAGTCGGCGTTCGGATTGATCAGCGGATTGTGCTTCTGGACAGCGCGCAGGCGTCTACCATCGCCGAGGTTTTCGCCATGCCGGATTTTCGCTCGGCATTGACGGATTGGCTTGGCTCAGTTGCTTCTTTGCAAACGATCCCCGTGTCAGATGTGAAGCTATTGCCACCGGTAGAGGCGACGAATAGGATTTTTTGCGTAGGCCTCAACTATTTGGAACACGTCAGAGAAACGTCCGGGGCAGAGCGAGCTCCTGCGGTGCAGAAGCCGGCAGCGCCGACAATATTTCTTCGGTTGCTTTCCTCGTTCGTCGGTGACTCCGCACCCATTCTTCGTCCCGTTGTTTCAGAGAAATTCGACTGGGAAGGAGAGTTGACTGCAGTTATCGGCCGGAGTGGCTTCAGAATCACCGAGGAGAACGCGCTCGATCATGTGGCTGGATATACGATCGCCAACGACGGCTCCATGCGAGATTGGCAGCTTGCTTCTACGCAATGGACCCTCGGAAAGAACTTCGAGAAGTCGGGCAGTATCGGCCCGGAAATTGTGACAGCTGACGAACTGCCGCCTGGCGCTCGTGGCTTGGCGATCTCTACGCGCGTCAATGGCGAAACGGTCCAGGACGACAACACGGACAACATGATGTTCGATTTGCCGTTCCTTGTGTCCCATATCAGCCAGGCAGTTCGACTTGAGGTTGGCGACCTTATCTTGACCGGCACGCCATCCGGCGTAGGCGTAGGCCGCAAGCCACCGCGTTTCCTTTCTGCCGGAGACGTATGTGAAGTCGAGGTTGGTCGCGTCGGTATCCTGAGAAATCCTGTTCAAGACGAGCCGTCCGCGAAGTGAGTAGTCGGAAGCCGGATGTGGGGGATGACGCAAACCGAGAGCGATGCCAATCATAAGCCGCGAAATTCAAAGCCTGGCCTTGCTGTAAGCGTCGTCACCGAAGCAGGTGGATATTCTTCTTGATCTTAATGACCCAAAGGCAGAAACTTGCGGGAAATCGATTTTCGGCGCACTAGTCGATTTGCAATGTATCAATTTGGTCTGGAAGATCATGGCTGCAGCAGAAACGTCCAAAACTCTTATTGAAAGCGTTTACGGCAACATGCGTTACGCCATAATGACAGGCGGGCTCCTTCCTGGGCAGCGCCTGAAGATCTCTCAGCTCTGCGAGGAGTATGGTGTAAGTCTGAGCATCGTCCGAGAGGCGCTAACTCGGCTCGCTGCTGAAAAGCTGGTGCGGTCGCAACCGCAGCATGGATTTACGATCACGGCACTTTCTCCGAATGAGCTTAAGGATCTGACGTTCGTTCGTATACAGATCGAGTCTATTGCGCTCAGACGTACGCTCGAGCTTGGCAATCTCGACTGGGAGTCTCGCCTCATTGCGGCACATCATCGCCTGACCAATACGCCGGTTGCACCCAAGCCAAACCTAGTTAATCCGGACTTCGTGGACGCGCACAGGCTCTTTCATGCGACCCTGGTGGATGGCTGCGATAGCCCGATGCTTATCGACATCTGCCGCTCGATGTACGATGCGTCCGAGATGTATCGGAGGCTCTCTTACGTGGTGACGAACGGAAAGAGCGGAAGGGTTGGGGAACACCGGGCGATCATGGATGCAGCTTTGTCGCGCAATGCAGATCGAACGATTTCTCTTCTCGCCAAGCACTATCAGGGGACGACCGATCGAATAGTCAAGTCCGGCGTCCTGGAAGCGAAGAACATTGGAGACGCGGCTTGACGGCGGTTCGGCGTTGCATCAACCAAAGACACGTGCGGCATCTGGAAAATGCGCCAGCGGCCAACGGGCCCGGACAGATCCGTGCTGACGGAAGTGTTAGATGCACCAGGTTCGTTGTTTAGAAGAGCAGTTAGAGTCTCTGCCAGGAAATCGAAAAGGGAGGCGATATTGTTGTCGGTAAGACGTCTCAGTCATGTTGTGTTGGAAACGCCCGACGTTCAGAGGGAAGTCGAACACTACGAGCGCGTCATAGGATTGATTGAGTTGGGCCGAGATGGTTCGACCGTTCACCTCGGAATGCCGTTGGGCGCGTTGGCTATCACCATCCAGAAGGGACCTCATGCGCGGCCCCGACGCGTCGTTTGCAAGATCGACTCGGATACGGACCTTTCAAGTGCTGCCCGCACCCTCAGGGATCACGGAGTATCCTCTGAAGTAAAGAACAGTCCTTATCCCGGGATAGCTTCTACCCTGAGTTTCCAAGGTCCCGACGATCTTGTGGTCGACCTCTTCAGTTCGGCAGAGAGCCAGCAGCGGAGATCAGGTAGCGAAAATCCCATAAAGCTCGGGCATGCGGCGTTCTGCACCCAGAGTCTCAATGCGACGGTTTCGTTCTACAAGAAGGTTCTAGGCTTTCGGTTTTCCGATTCGATCGAGGATTTATTCGTTTGGCTCAGATGCAATTCTGACCACCACACGCTGAACTTTCTGTCCGGCAAGCGAGCAGGCCTTCACCATTTGGCCTTCGAATTCCTCGACCGGACACGTCTGCTGGACGCTTGTGAGGTCCTTGGATCCCATGACATCGACATCGCCTATGGGCCAGCGCGGGCCGGCCCCGGTCACAATCTCCACGTCTATCATCGCGCGCCAGATGGCTACTTGATCGAGTTCTTTGCTGAACTCGATCAAATGTCCGATGAAGAGTCCGGCTGTTTCGACCCTCGTCCATGGCACCGCGACAAGCCGCAACGGCCTAAGGTCTGGAAGCGCGAGGGAGATCGTCTGGCCATATGGGGCGCTCCCCCGCCGGCGGACTTTCTCGAATAGCGCGAGCGTAAGCGACAGAAGACGTCGCCATCCAACCGGATGGCGAGGGAATCTTGGGTAGCATTCGGTGATCCGAGTGGCTCGGATCTCGGCCTTCGTGTCCCTCAAACCATTAACGTGCCGCCGTTAATGTGCAGCGTAGTGCCAGTGATGAATGAAGCTTTCTTCGATGTAAGAATGCAACACCCGGCGGCAACCTCCCACGGCGCCAATGTGAGGTATCTAGTACCGCAGCGTGCCTTCACCCGGCGAGCGGTAGCCCGGCCAATTTGAATATAGAATCATAATTGACATATCGTTCAATTTGGTTAATTCTCAGATCCGTCATCCACGCTCACTTCGCGATCGACCGCTGTTTCAAGGCGGCTACCAAGCGTCGTCCAAGACCAACGACGAGCTTGCAAAACCGGAGCAGTGCATCGGCGGGAGGAAATGATGAAGGTTTGTCTGATCGGTGCGACGGGCAATGCCGGATCGCGGGTCCTGGCCGAGCTCGCTTGGCGGCGCGGCCATCACGTCACGGCAATCGTACGCCATCCGGAGAACGTGCCGCAGCTCGACGGGGTGATTGCCCAAAAGGGCGATGCCAATCGCGTCGATGATCTCGCCTCGATGCTGCAAGGCCACGACGTCGTGGTCAGCAGCCTCCATTTCCTGGACGGCCAGGCTGACAAGCTGATTGGCGCCGTGCGCCAGGCGCGCGCGCCGCGCTATGTCGTCGTCGGTGGCGCCGGCAGTCTCGACAATGGCAGTGGCGTCAAGCTGATCGACGCCGGCGGCGTCCCTGAACCATACAAGGCCGAGTCGCGCGCCGGATGCGATTTCCTCGATGCGCTGCGACAGACGGCGGACCTCGACTGGACCTTTGTTTCGCCGTCGGCGCAGTTCGTCGCCGGCGAGCGCACAGGCGTCTTCAGACTGGGAGCAGACACCGCGCTGCGCGATGCCAGCGGGCGAAGCTGGATCTCCTACGAGGACTACGCCGTAGCATTGGTCGACGAGATCGAGCAGCCGCGCCATTCCAGGCGCCGATTCACGGTCGGCTACTGATCCGGATCGGTCTCGCGTTCTCGGTGCCAAAGATGCGCCTAATAGCCAAGCCGTCTTCGGGCCGGAAAGGTACTTAAACTCGAAAACAGGGGAGGGAAAGTCATGTGGAAAGCAACAGGTGCGCTGCTGGCCGCCGTCGTTTTGGTGATCTCGACCTGCGCTAGTCAGGCCGAGAAAGCGTACGATCAGGGCGCAAGCGATGCCTCGATCAAGATCGGCAACACGATGCCGTACAGCGGACCGAATTCCGCCTTTGCCGTCGTGGGCCGAACACAAGCCGCTTATTTCAAGATGATCAACGATCAGGGCGGCATAAAGGGCCGCAAGATCGACTACATCTCCTACGACGACAGCTATAGTCCGCCCAAGACGGTGGAGCAGGTCCGCAGACTGGTCGAGAGCGACGAAGTGCTGTTGCTCTACAGTGTCCTGGGGACGCCCACCAATCTGGCGGCGATCAAGTACATCACCGCCAAGAAGGTGCCGCACCTTCTGACCGCGTCCGGGGGGACAATATTCGGCGACTACAAGCAATTCCCATGGTCGATGGGTTTTCAGCCTCACTCGCAGGGCGAGACTTCCGTCTATGGCCGATACCTCGCACAGAATTATCCGAACGCCAGGATTGGCGTTCTCTACTCCGCCGATAGTCTCGGTCGTGACAACATCACGGGATTCAAGAAGGGTCTCGGCGACAAGGTGAGCAATATCGTCGTCGAGCAGACCTACGAAGTGACGGACCCAACCATTGACTCGCAACTGGTGAAGATCCGCACCACAGGCGTCGACGTCTTCGTGAATCTGACGACACCAAAATTCGCGGCGATAGCGATCCGAAAAGCCGCGGAAATGGGCTGGAAGCCGGTGCACATCCTGGTCGGTATTTCGCTTTCGATCGAGAACGTTCTCAAGCCCGCGGGCCTCGAGAACGCAAAGGACATCATCACCTCAAATTACGTCAAGGAGTTCGGCGAACCGGCCTGGGATAGCGATCCCGGCATGAAGCGGTTTATCGCCTTTGTCGACAAATACCTTCCAGGCGAGAACAAGCGCAACTGGAACATCGGATATGGCTACATGTCCGCGCAAACCATGGTGCATATCCTCGAGCAATGCGGTGACGATCTGACCCGCGCCAACGTGATGAAGCAGGCCGAGAATCTCAGGGATTTTGAACTCGACCTGCTGTTGCCCGGCATCAAGGTCAACACCTCGCCAACGGATCATTACCCGATCCAGCAAGTCCAGATGCACAAGTTCGATGGTACTCGCTGGCAGAGTTTTGGGCCCATCCTGGAACTCGACTGAGTAGGACTTGTTCCCATGAATGCTACGCTGGCCGGAAGGACGATCTTCATCAGCGGCGGCTCGCGCGGAATCGGGCTCGCTATCGCGATGCGCGCGGCGCGTGACGGAGCCAATGTCGCCATCGCGGCCAAGACCGCAGAACCGCATCCGTTGTTGCCGGGGACGATCTACACCGCCGCGCGAGAGATCGAGGACGTCGGCGGACACGCGCTGCCGCTGATTTGCGATATCCGCGAGGAAGAGCAGGTCGAGGCGGCCGTGGCTGCAACCGTCAAGCGCTTCGGCGGCATCGATATCTGCCTCAACAACGCCAGCGCCGTGCGGCTGACGGGAATTCTCGACACGCCCGTGAAGCGCTACGATCTGATCAATGGCGTCAATACCCGCGGAACCTTCCTGGTGACGCAAAACTGCCTGCCGCATCTTCTCGTCGCCGAGAACCCGCATATTCTTAGCATTTCGCCGCCGCTCCACATGGAGGAGCGCTGGTTCGCGCCACACGTTGCCTATTCAATTGCCAAGTTCGGTATGAGTCTTGTGACGCTGGGTGTCGCCGGCGAGTTTCGCGGACGTGTCGCCGCCAACGCGCTCTGGCCGCGAACGGCGATCGATACGGCCGCGATGACAGAGTTCAAGGCGCATCTCGACATCGGCCGACTACGCTCACCGGAGATCATGGCCGATGCCGCCCACCTGATCCTTAACTCCGATGCAAAGACCGTGACGGGCAATTTCTTCGTCGACGATGAGGTGCTTGCCGCCCACGGCGTCACTGACCTCAGCCGCTACAACCCACCCGGTGTCGCCGACATCGACATCACGCCCGATCTGTTCGTTCCGAGCCTTCGGGAAATGGCCGGGAGGGGCAGGTGAATGATGGCCGGACGCACTTAAGAAGCGGCGGTGCTTTTGGTCCGCCTGGAGCCACGTACCTTCGGTTCGGGTATCCCGCTTTCGGAAATCAGCTCCCGCGAACGCGCGATCAGGCCCGGCGCGAGCGCGTCGTCCACACCGAGCAGGCGCAAACTGACCCGCGCGAAGCGTTCCTCATGTTCGGCAATATTTCCCGTCTCGGCGAGCGCGGTCAGTTCCGCGATCAGAATCCACGGGTAAACCTTCAGCCAGTAGTCATGGCCGCCGGCCGGCCGCAGGACTCCGGCCTCAACTGCCTGGCGCTCAAACGATACCATGGCTGGCGTAGCGACCTTGTAGAACTCGTCGACGAAGACATATGGGCGGCCGAGCAGCCAGCGGATGGCGGGATCCTGCCACAGCGTACGCATGATCACCCGCGCGCCGACGCAGGGCAGCAATTCGACGCGTTCGGCCTTCTCCAGAATGCTGCCGGTGCGATCAGCGACCCGTTGCAGCGACGCCGCGACGAGCGCTCCGACGATCTCGTCGATCGATTTGAAGTGATTGTAAAACGAGCCATAGGCGACGTCGGCCTGCTCGGTGATGTCGTTGACGGTGGTGCCGTCGATTCCCTTGCGGCGAAAAACCAGCTCGGCCGCGGCAAGGATGGTTTCGCGTGTCCGTTGGCGCCGACGCTGATTACGGTTCGCATTGGTGGGCGTATCGCCCTGGATGATCTTGGTTGCCATCTAAACTCTGAACCGCCGCAACAGGCCGACAGACCCGGTGCGCTTGCGTCGCGGAAGCACGATGAATCCGCTTCTCATTTGACGACCCTAACATCATTGCGCGGGTCGATTCCATTCAATTGTGGACGAGCTGTCATTGGTGACATGTCGTGCTCGACCGAGGCTGGGGCTTCGCGCAAGTGACAGTTGCCCAACCCCAATCAGTGGAGAACGTCTGATGGGCCGGGCAGATATCCCGAACGGCGAGGACAATGTGGTGACGCGATGGGCGAGGGCCTGGAGCACCCAGGATACGCCGTCGTTTATGAATCTTTTCGTCGTGGATGCACGCTATTGCGACGTCGCCCTGGACAAGGTGTTTCGCGGACAACAGGCGATCAGGGCCTTCTTCGAAGGGACGTTCACGACGTTCCCGGACTTCAAAATGGAAATAGTCCGTAGCGCCGTAGCCGCGGACGCTGCGGCCGGCGAATGGATCATGTCCGGTACTTTTCTGGGGCAGTCGTTTGGCGAGCCTCCGACTGGAAAGTCGTTTCGGGTCGAGGGCTGCTGCTTCATGAAGCTGCTCGACGGGCGGATCGTCGAACACAGGGATTATTGGAATCCGGCGACGTTTGACCAGCAAGTCAAGATCTAGTCCCGGGACGAAGCCTCGCTGGGACGACGCGGTTGAAGGATGCGCACTCGAGATGGTTCCCCGATCAACTCAATTGTACGATATGTCAGCATTGACAGTATGTACAAAATGGAGTTTGATCGGGAGTGTAAAGAGCGCGCAAGGCTAGGCGGCAAGGGCGCGCCATCGCGCAACAGCGCAGTCGGGAGGAGTGGAATGAAGCACGTCGGCCATTTCATTGCCGGTGAACTTATCCCGGCAGACAGCGGCTCGCAGATCGTCAATCCGTCGAATGGAAAGCTCACCGCCATTGCGGCAGTTGCGACGTCGGCCGATGTCGATCGCGCCGTCGCCGCCGCCTGTGCCGCTTTTCCGACGTGGTCTTCGCAGGGGCTGCAGAATCGCGCGGGCCTGATGCTCGATCTGCGCGCCGCACTCAGGACTGCGCGCGCTGAGCTGGTCGACATCATCGTCGCCGAACTCGGCAAGACGCTGGCGGATGCCGGCGCCGAGGTCGATCGTGCCATCGAGGTGCTGGGCCAGTTGGCCTCGATCGGAAGCTGGTACGGCGGCGCGTTCAGTCCGGGTGTATCCCGCGGCGTGGATGCGACGGAGGTTCGTTTTCCCATCGGCGTGGTCGCGGCGATCAGTCCGTTTAATTTCCCGGTGCTGATCCCCGTGGTGCAGAGCGCCATGGCGATTGCCTGCGGCAACACCGTCGTCCTCAAGCCGAGCGACCGCGATCCCTCGGCCACGCTTCGGCTCGCCGAGATATTCTCGAGCGCAGGTCTTCCGCGCGGCGTTCTCAATGTGGTGCTCGGCGGCAAGGCAATCGTGGATCGTCTGATCGAGCATCCCGACGTCGCAGGCATCAGCTTTGTCGGATCGACGCCGGTCGCAAAGCAAATCCGGATCGCAGGTGTCGCTCGCAACAAGCGGGTGCAGGCATTTGGCGGCGGCAAGAACCACATGGTCGTGCTGCCGGATGCGGATTTGGACCTTGCCGCGGATGCGGCTGTTTCCGCCGCCTATGGCGCGGCAGGACAGCGTTGCATGGCGGTGTCGGTGGTGGTCGCTGTCGGACAGAGTGCCGACCCGCTCGTTCACAGGATTAAAAACCGGATCGCAAAATTGCACATGGGCGATCCTGCTCAAACCGGTACCGACGTCGGCCCGCTGATCACGGCGGAAAGCCGCGATCGGATTGCTTCCTACCTCGCCAACGCCGCCTCCGAAGGCGCGTCGGTCGTAGCCGACGGCCGCGACGTCGATGCCAAGGGCGACGGCTGGTTTCTCGGCCCGAGCCTTGTGGACCATGTACGCCCCGGCATGGCGGTGCATTCCGATGAGATTTTCGGCCCGGTTCTATCGGTGGTTCGTGCTGCCAGCTACGAGGACGCCGTCGCGATCATCGCGGGCCACCCGCTCGGCAATGGGGCGGCCATCTTCACCAACAATGGCGCGCTCGCCCGCCGTTTTGTCGACGAGGTCGAGGCCGGTCAGATCGGCGTCAATGTGCCGATACCATTCCCGGTGTTCTTTCATAACTTCGCCGGCTGGAAGGACAGCGCCTTCACCGAAACGAAACTGTTCGGTCCGGGCGCGATGGCCTTTCACACGCGAACCAAGACCGTCTCGGCGCGCTGGCCCGACGCCAATTCCACCAAGGTCGATCTCGCCTTTCAGACATCGAACTAGTTTTCGGAGTACGACGCATGCGTTTTGTTGGCTACGTCAAAACCGGCGGGCGCGATCCGCAAGACCGCATGATGGGGGTCGTGATCGACGACAAGGTCGCGCCGCTGGCGTCAATGGATGCGTTCTATGAAGATCTATCCGGCTGGAGGCAGCGGGCCTCGCGGCTGAGCGAGGGCGAAATTCCGCTCGCCGACCTGACGCTCGCGCCGCCGGTGCCGCGCGACGCGAAGATTGTTTGCGCGGCCATCAACTACGTCAAGCACGGTGCCGAAACGAAACTTCCGACGCCAACCTTCCCAAACCTGTTCGCGCGGTGGACATCCGAGCTTGTCGTCGATGGAGCGCAGATACCGGTCCCGGTCGCCGAACCGGACGGTCTCGACTGGGAAGTCGAACTGGCCGCCATCGTGGGCGCCACGACCATCGATGCCGACGAAAAGGCGGCTGCAGAGAACGTATTCGGATACACGGTCGCCAACGATGTCAGCGGTCGCGCTGCGCAACTCCAGTCCGTGACGTTGAGCACCGGGCAATGGGCGCTCGGAAAGAATGTCGACAAGAGCTGCCCCATCGGCTCCTTCATCGTGACGGCGGATGCCATTTCCGCATCGAATCTCAAGCTGGAGACCATCGTCGATGGGGAGGTCATGCAGCATGGCACCACGGCAGACATGGTGTTCAGCGTTCCACAGCTCATCGCCTTCACGTCCCGTCACGTGACGCTGCGGCCGGGCGACGTCATCCTGACGGGTACGCCCGATGGTGTCGGGATCGGCCGCAATCCGCGGATCTATATGAAGCCGGGCGCCTCGCTCACCACTTGGGTCGAGGGAATCGGCAGCATCACCAACAAGATCGTCGACAGCACGCATCGCAAGTGAAGAACAGCAGGGAGCAACAAGATGGCAGGCGTTGAACGAACCGTCGAAGGGCCGATCGTGGTGGACACAACGGCTCCGGATAGTGCACTGACGCGCGAGCAGGTTATTGCCCGCAATCTGAAAGTGGTCGATGCGCATTTCCATAACGAGACGCCCGAGCATGTCGACAAGGCAATTGCTCTTTACGGCGACACGATCAGCTGGGAGGCGCCCACACGCGGCATCGTGATGAACGACAAGAGCGAGATCCTCGAAGCCTATCGCGCGATCTTCCGCACGGTCGCCTATCGTCGCGTGGTGCCGTTGCGCCGGTTCGCCACCGAGCAGTTCGTGTTCGACGATCAGATTGGCCACGTCACGGTGGTGGGCAACGAAATGCCCAATATTCCCTATCCTGTCGGGGCCGAGCTTGCCGTGCGCCTGACCCATCTTTTTGAGATGAAGGACGGGAAAATCGTTCGCGAGATCGCTTACGAGATGTGGCGTGAGGAGGGGGCACCAAATGCCGTCGACTTTATACCACCGGGCGCTCCGGAGATCGTCTTCCCGCCTGCCGGCGCGGCTGCCTGAGGAGGAAGTCGGCCGCTCCGTCTACGGAGAACGCCGACGATATTCTTTGCAACACGTAGTGTCAGAGACAATGAGAACTCGCGATGCAACCCCTGGATACGCTGCCGAGCGTGGCTCGGCGTATCGACGACAGTAGTCTTCGCCAGCTATTCCTGGATGCGCGCACGCATAATGGCTGGCTCGACAAGCCTGTGCCCGACAGCATGCTCCGCGAGCTGTACGATGTCGTCAAGTTCGGCCCGACGAGCATGAACACGCAACCGATGCGGTTGCTCTTTCTCCGTACGGCGGCCGCGAAGGAACGTCTCAGGCCCTACCTTGCGCCTGCAAACGCCGACAAGATGATGGCCGCTCCGGTCACGGCCATCGTTGGCTACGATCTCGCTTTCCCTGAGCATTTTCCCACGCTGTTTCCGCATCGCCCGAATGCGAAAGCCATGTTCGAGGGCAAGACGCCGCTGATCGAAGCGACGGCCCTTCGCAACGGTAGCCTCCAGGGCGCCTATCTCATCATCGCGGCGCGTGCGTTCGGACTGGATTGCGGGCCAATGTCGGGTTTCGACAATGCTGGCGTCGACGCAGAGTTTTTCGCAGGCACGCACGTCAAGTCCAATTTTCTGTGCAGCCTTGGCTACGGCGATCATTCGAAGCTCTTCACGCGCTCGCCGCGGCTGGATTTCACCTCTGTCTGCACGCTTCTTTGAGGGCGCGGAGCCGGTTTTCCAACCCAGCCTTGCAAGGGATCATAGACATGACGAGCAGTACGGAGCAGCAGCGAGAGACGGGAACCGCGGCACCGGCGGTCACCGAGTTCGACGCGCTGATGCAGGCTAATATTGTGCGGGTCTTCAACGAGCGCGATCCGGACCGCCGCCGCATGGCGCTGAGCGAACTGTATTCCGACGGCGCTATTCTCTACGATCCCGAGACCGTTGCAACAGGATGGGGCGCGATCTCGCAAGCCGTTGAGGATTTGCTCCAGCGGTTGCCGGCCGACTTCGTGTTCACCGCGGCCGGGCACGCTGTGGGCCACAACGGCGCCGCGCGACTGTTCTGGCGCGCAGGTCCACCTGACGGCCCCGTGGCCGCGACGGGGACTGACGTCGCCCATATTGAGAACGGGCGTATCAAGCTGCTCTACGTCTTCGTTGATCCAGGCGCCCACTAGGCATGGAACACTCCGATGGAACAAGCGATCGCAAACATGGAACGTCGCCGGTACGAGGCGATGAAGCAGGCGGACATCGCCGTATTGCGCGAAGTTCTGGACGACGCGCTGATCTACGCGCACTCAAACGCAGCAGTGGATGACAAGCAATCCTACCTGGCGAAAGTGCAGGCTGGATACTTTCGCTATGAGTCCATCTCGATCGAAGAACAGAGCACGTTGGTGCTCTCGGCGTGGCGCTTCTTCGCGGTCGCATGAGGATGCGTGGATTGCTCAACGGTTCGCCACTGACCCTGGATAACCGCTTCCTGGCCGTGGTTCGCAACTCGGGGGGACATTGGCGTCTGCTGAGCTATCAGCCGACGCCGGTAAAGTGAAGGGACACGCCATGACCGAGTTCTCGATCTCGACGCCGCACCATCGGCTCAAGGGTTACCTCGCAACGCCGCAAGGGGCTAGGCGCTAGCCCGGCGGCATCGTGCTCCATGACATCTTCGGCCTGACCGACGTGACGCGCGGTCATGCCGATTGGCTGGCGCGCGAAGGGTATCTCGCGGTGGCGCCGGACCTGTTCTTCCCCGATGTATCTTTCTTATTCTTAGCACCGGTGCAGCTGTTGCCACTCATGGCTTCCAGGACAAGACTTGACAGGCATTTACATGTGAATATCATGTCATAAATGACAACACGTCAGGCACGAAGGCGATCGTGTTCATCGCCTCAGGTGGGGCCGATCAATTCCGCATAGTGCCGCCTACGCCGGACATCGTTGTTGCGGCGTTTGGTCCTGCATTGCTCGCTCTGGAAGTTGCTAACCTTTTTCATGCGATTGGCGCCTCACAGTACTACGACAGAGCTACGTCGCGCCTTTGTGACTCGTGTCTGGAATGCTGGGCGTGGGGTGTTGACGGCGTGCCGTGAGGCGTTGGGCGCGTGTGACGAACAAGAAGTATCGGCCGAAGCCGTAGATGGAGGCTCAATGAGCCTGAGGGGCTATGTTCGATCAGCCAATTTTTGATGCCGATGCGCTCATCGTGGGCGGTAGGCCTGCCGGCCGGCTCGCGGCGCGGACATCCCTCAGCTTCTTTCTGACGCTCCCACTCACAATGGCTGACGTTATCGGCGGGATGTGCCTGTCGGGGCCAAAAACTGAAAATCCAAGCTACCCGCCAGCGTTATGGGGTTCGCTCCGCACCGGTACGCGAGGCCGTCGATGGAACTGCCGAAGAGGATTTCACTGCAAGTCCGCCAGCCCTGCTATTCGGTCGCGCCAACGAGCGAGGAGAATTCGTCGGAGGACGCGGTCTCTCTCTGCCGGGCGAGCATTTTTCGCGTAGTCGTAAATCTATCGAGAGATCAACTCGGGGCCCATCTGGGCCTCCATCTTTTGGGCATACGCTCCGCTAGGAACGGTCCGCATAAGACGAAAAGAAATACTAAGAAAACCTCGGGAGGAAGTCCGGTGAGAATTGCAGAAAAGACATTTGTGTTGATCGTTGGCCGCGAACCAACGTGTCTGACTGCGGCCATCGATCTGTCCCAGCGTGGCGTACCCGGCATTCTGGTCACGGAAAATCGCGTCACGACGCGGCAACCGCGGTGCAATTGTGTCAACGTTCGGATCATGGAGTCCTTCCGCCGCCTCGTACTGTCTGAGGAAATTCGGGCAAGTGCTCCGCCTGCTGAGATACGACCGCGCGTTGCCTTCGCCACTCGCATCGGCGGTTATGAGCTTGGCAGTATCGATCTTCTAAGGGCTCGTTCCGAAGCTCCCGGCCCGGAGCCAAGTCTGAATATACCGCAATTGTTTGCTAGAACCGCTCCTTTCCCGCGTGCGGAGCGGCGCAGTTCCGTCGATGCGCGCTCCGGTTGCCGTCTTGAAGCCGAGCAGAGTGGTGCGGTCGCTATCAGCTTCCGTGTGACGTCGCGTTCGAACAAGGCGTGAGATATGTTGATTGCTCTTTCGATCTTCAACGTCCAGTCTTCACATCGACGTTGTGAGTCAGAAGGTTCGTGGGTTTATGCGTTGAGCGGAAGGCGTCGCTCATGCAGATTTCTTATACCCTTATCTCGGCTTCTTCCGACAGAGAAAATGTGATGGATGTAGAAGCCATGCCTGCGCTGGCGGACGCGACATCGTCCCGCGTTTCTGACTTCATATCGGATGAAGTCGGCGAATATGCCAACCGCCTGACCGGCAGAACGTTGCGAATTGAGCAGTTTTCGGCGGGCCGCTTTAGCGGACGCCTGACCTCGCTGCGGCTTGACCATGTCCAGATCATTCGCGAAAGGACGTGCCAGTCGTTGATGAAGCCGGGAATGGCATGGCCAGGTGTGATGATCTTCAGCCTCCCGGTGGCGGCGTCTGGCGATAGTCACTTCAATGGCCATGTGCTGTCGTTTCCGTCTCCGCTGTTCGTGGACGGCGCGGATGTTCCGCCGCTTTTGACGCCCAGATATCTCGACGTCGTGCACCTCGTGGTGGATAGGCAATGGCTCGCCGGATACTTCAAAGGCATTGGGGAATGCAGGCTCGCCGACGATCTCTTTGCGGTGCGGCATCTCGGCTTCAACGTCTCGGCGGAGCGCAATGCCGCGATGCGGCGGGTGATCACCGATCTCTTCGATGCCTGCGGGCGAACGCATGTATTTGACTTCCCTGCGTCGCGGAATGAGCTGCAGAGCTCGCTGCTGAGGTTCATTGCCGAGGCATTGACGTCGGGCCGGAGCACCTCCATGAACTCAGTGACCTCCCAAAAGAAGGTCGCCGATCATGCGCTCGACTTTGCGTTATCGCGCCGGGACACCCCCCCGGGCGTCGATGATCTCTGTCGGCACGTAGGAGTGAGCCGTCGCAATCTGCAAGACTGTTTTCAGAATTCGTTCGGCACTTCGCCGTCGCGGTTCTTGCGTGTCGTACGCCTCAACGCCGTGCGTCGCGAGCTGAAGATGCTAGCCGCAGCCAAGCGGCGGGTCTCGATCGGCGACGTGGCAGCAAGCTGGGGCTTTTGGCATTGGAGCCGCTTTGCAGACAGCTATCGGGAGCTGTTCGGCGAACTTCCGTCACAGACGCTCCAAGTAATCCGTTCATCTCGCCATAGTACTTCGACAACGGGGTTTGATCGGTTGGATAAGAGCTATCAAGAAGGGCCAGTTTTCGGGCGGAACGAGGCTCTCGATGCTACGCGGCATGCTTGGTTGGCGGCGGATCAAGCCCGCTGGCTCGAGGGTTAACGCCCTCTGATGGAGGGACGGCAGGCCGCAGCTGAAGCGCCGCTGCTCATCGGGTTTGGCGGGGTCTGCAGTTGAGGCGTGTGAACATCGATCGAGGCCGGATACTGAGGCTGCTTGGGGGTGAAGCTGGGTCTGGGCCCTTCGGAGGGTTGGCTCAACTATGCTTCATCGGGGGCTTCGACCCGAAAAGTTGAGATAATTTACGCGCAAGTTCAAGCGAGCTCATATACCGCCGCCGTCGCGAGTGTCCGCGGCGAAGAGACTGCCGAGAGATTCGGCTGAGCGAAAACTGCGGTCGATCGGACCAAGGCGCTCTTTGTCTGAGCCCTTGCCGGATGCATGCATTGAACTCGCCGGTGTCCATTCTCCCGAAGGTGGAAAGTATCCGAGTGGTCTCGACAATCTGCCGATGCATTTGAACTATCGGAGTTCTTGGCCGAGGATGTTCGATGCGCGAACGTTGTTTACCGATGGCGTGATAAAAAGAGCACGTCAATATAAAATGCCGTATCATCGGTGGGCACTGCCGAAACTGGATAACGGTGACACGAAACCCCTCCTACTCTTCGCGCGGATTTAACTGAGCTGATCGCAATCGAGTGATGTTTGGCAAAGCCGCGCGGAGCGGCGCGGCTTTTGTCCACCATCGTTCCGACGGCCTCAGCCAACCGACGGGGGGACATGGCGTTGAAGAGAGCATTGATGACGGCGGTGATGTTTGCAGCAGTGGCGGTTGCCACGCCTGCGGTCGCCTACGAGTTTGGGTATATCGGGCAGGCGCAAAAGCCTGGCGTCACGCTAGGAGGCGGCACCGCAGCGGATCCGCCGCCAGGTATTTATTCGTTTAACCAGGTCTTCACATATCAGGCTAGGCTCACAGGGCCGGGAGCGCCAAATGTCGGCGGTGTCGCAGCGCCGGTCCACGCGGCCGTCGAAGCGTCCGGCCTGCTCTGGGTGCCGGGTTGGACCTTCCTCGGCGCAACCTATGACGCCGTCATCGTGCAGCCTTGGTTGATGGGCGACATCGGTGCTCCCGTGAACGTCAACCAGGCTGGCATGCACAACACATTCATCGTGCCGGCCGAATTGAGCTGGAGATTCGGCGACAGCGGCTTCTTCATCAAAGCCGGTCTTGGCATCTATGTGCCGGACGGCACGATCTCCGGCGCCAACGGTCTGGGCAATGTCGGAAATCCCTGGTGGACGTTTCAGCCCAACCTTATCGTCTCTTATCTAAAGGACGGGTGGAATTTCACCGCCAACCTTTCCCAGGAGATGAACACCAGGAGCACCGTCACGAATTACAAGTCCGGCGATATTTTCCACGCGGAGTTCACGGCGACCAAGACTATCGGAAACTGGACGTTCGGGCCGGTCGGGTACTACGCCGGTCAGGTCACCAATGACTCCCCAAGCGCATTCTACGCGGGCGCGATCAATACTAACCGGTACGCGCTTTGGGCCGCCGGCGGACTTGTCGGATACAATTTTGGTCCCGCGGCATTGTTCGTCTGGGCCACTAAGGAGTTCTCGGCGTCTGCCTCCGGCGGAACGGCGGCGGGACCTGGCTTCGATTCCGCTTCGATCGCGAAAGGCTATTCGGTGTTCGCCAATCTGAGCTTCCGCTTGTGGGCGCCGGATGGACCAGATGCAGCTCCGAAACGGCCCTTCATACACAAGTAATCGCGTGGAGAGTGACGGTCTCCTGCCTCTCGCGATGCAGACGCCGCCCCGCCATACCGCTTGTCACGGGATACTTACAAAGCCGGTCTGCGAGGCGGGTTGGAGTTTGAGTCGATGTATGATGTGCGTTGAGTTCTGTCGGGACTGAGTGCGGTGAGGTTGAGCGAGGACATGCTGTGGCGTCTCGGGCGCGTATTGCCAAAGCGAACACTCGGTAGGCCATGTTGGACGGCTCGATAAGCCTAAAGGGGGCGTAATGTTCGATCAGTCAAATCTTGATGCCGAAGTGCTCATCGTGGGCGGTGGGCCAACCAGGCTGCTGTTGGCTCAGCTGTTGGGACGCGACGGTCACCGGGTCATTGTAGTTGAACGTCATCCGAGCCGGCACCTCTTGCCGCGAGCTGTAACGTTCGATGACGAGGTGGCTCGAATCCTTGCAAGCATTGGAATCGACTCGGACAATGATCCATTGATCGAGCGTTACAATGAATTGGCTGAACTCAGGAATTCCAAGAACGAAACACTCGCAGCATTCAATTGGAAGGGGCAGACCTCCGTCGCTTGGCATCGGTTATATTGGTTCCATCAACCTGAGCTCGAAGCTCGCCTTGAGACAATGTTGGATGCACTTCCCTCCGTCTCAATTGACAGAAACGTAGAGTTGCTTGGCTTGGTAGAGGAGCGCGATAGAGTCTCTGTGACCTGTAGGCGCGATTGCGCTTCGACCCGACCCTGATCTTGTCCAACTTGGTCGGGAAATATTTCGGTACCGAGACTTTCGAGTAACCAGTCGCATCCGCGATCCGCTGGATTGACACGGTCTCACAGCGCGATGGTAACGGCGCCGAAGGCATGACGGCCGCAAAGATCCGGAAGATCGCTGGCGGACCGAAATCGGCGATCAGCTTTGGCGCGACACCAAATAATACTAAGGCAAAGATGGCGAGCATGAGATTGCCCATCGCGATCACCACGCCGGCAGGGAACGGGGTCGGCAGCGCTCCGGACTGCACCGGGACGAGCGCTTATCCGGCGATCAGGACGCCGACGAGATCGGAAGCGCTGCCATGTCGATCATGGCCGGCCATGTGTCCGACGATCTTTGCGGCGCGTAATCCAGAGCGTTGACGTGTGACATGTTGCCTCTTATTCTGTTGTGATTGGTGTTCTTATGCTGCCGGTGGTCCAAGGGCCGCAGCGAACCACTCCGCAACCAGGGCATTTCGCGCTGCGGCGTGGTTGTAGATCGTGTGCTCGCCATCTGGCCACGTCTCGAGGCGTGACAACGTGTGGCAATTGCCGATGAGGAAGCTCCGCTGCTCCCCGAGAGAGACTACCGGATCCGCGCCGCCTTCTAGCACCAGCGTGGCGCAGGCGAGCGGCGCACGCTCGCCGTCGAAGACAAGCGACGGCAATACGCCCGCGAGCTCTGCGGCATCACCGACGCCGAACATCGCTGCGAATTGCTCCTGCACGGTGCGGAACGGCGGGATTTCGGGGCGTGCAGGCGAACCGTTGATGCAGCAGGCGGCGATCCGTCGATCGCGCACCGCGGTGAGCGCGGCGAACAGCCCGCCGAAGCTGTTGCCCCAGATCCCGACCGGTCGCCCGGGCGTGAACTCCAGAACGCGGTCGACGAACCGGCTGAACCCGGCGGCGACGTCGGCGCCGGCGAACACGCCGCCCTCGATGCGGCTGTTGCCCTGCCCGGGGCCGTCGACCAGCAGACAATCGAGGCCGCGCCGGCAGAGCGCTTCCGCCATCGAGCGGTAGGCGGTGGACCAGCCGCTCATGCCGCCGAACACGATCACGGCGCCGACGGCCTCGCCGCTGGCGTGAAAGTGCCAGCCGAACAGCTTGCCGTCGCCGTGAGGCACCTCAATGCTAGAAACCCGGAATTCGGACAGTGCGGCAAAGCGGCTGAAGCAGCGCGTCATCTCTCGGTAGAGAGCGCGCTTGCGCTCGCCGTCGGCATTGAAGGCCATCTGGGCGAAGACCAGACACGCCGAGGTGGCGTGCCAGGCGTCGCGCGCGCGGACCGGGTCTTCCTCTGCCCGGGCGCGAGCCTCCCGTTCGTGGCCCAGCTTCTCCAGCACTGCGTCCCAGGGGGCGCCTGTGCGGACCTGCTGGTGGGCGCGCTCGGCGAGGTCATGGGGCACGCCGTAGTCCACCATGCGCGAGACGGGCATCGCGCGGCATAGGGCCTCGATCTGCTTGAACTGGTCTTCCCTTAGCTGCATGCGCCAGGTCTCCAGTTGTTGCTCAAGCGGCCATCGCGGCCTTGCGCCAGCCGAGCTTCTGGCGCAGCTCGTCGACGAGGCGTGGCAGGTCGATTGGATTTGCGACAAAGCCGAACAGGTTGGTGTCCGGGCGCGTCAGCATCGCGGCGATATGCTTTTCGGCTAGATACGCCGCATAGACGCCCTCGACGTCGACGATCCGCTCCACGCCGGGGCCCGCATCGTCGGCCAGCGTGAACAGCCGGCAGCCGAGCTCCTTGAGGAAGGCGACCCGGGACGCATCGAGCACCACGGCAGGGTTTCTCTCCGCGATCAGCGCGAAGCGGTAGCCGACATGGTCGTCGAGCCTCGCCGTCGTTCCGCCGACGCGCACTTGCCCCTGCGGCGGTACCGAGCCGACGACCTTGCCGGCCACGCCGCCACGGTCGTCCTGGATGAGACCGGCGCTGAAGGACGGGAATGGCGGCGGCGGCGGGACCAAGTTGAAGCGGAATGCCAGGTCGCGGATGAATGCCAAGGCGCGGTTATGGATGTTCGACACTTTGCCGAGCATCACGGCGGTCTTCATTATGTTTGCGACATGCGGACGCCGCTCCGCCTCATAGCTGTCGAGAATTTCCGGCATCGCAGCGCCGCTCAGCACTAAGTCCAGCTTCCAGGCGATGTTGGCGGCGTCGCGGATGCCGGAACACGCCCCCTGGCCCAGAGAGGGAGGCATGGTGTGAGCAGCGTCGCCGCCAAGGAAGGTTTGTCCCTTGCGCCAGCTCTGAGCCATGCGGCATTCGAAGGTGTAAACGACCTGGCGGATGATGCTGATATCGTCCGGTCCGATGTTGTGATAGTGCTTCAGGATCTTCCAGGCAGTCTCCGGCTTCTCCATCTCTGCCGTGTCCTCGCGCTTCAGCAGCGCGAATTCGAACCGCTGGCGGTTCTTTCCGATGGGCAGGAACATGTGGCCCCGCGCCGGATCGCAGTATATCTTGGTCTCATCGAAGCTTGACGTCAGCGCCCGCTTGCGCTCGCCGTCGATGTTGAGCCAGCGCTCGTGGAAACCGCTGTCGTCGCGCTCGATGCCGAGCGCGGAGCGGACGAAGCTGCGGGCTCCGTCGGCGCCGAAAACGTAACGCGCGCGCAGCGTCTCGGTGCGCTCGCCGGCTTTCACCGCGAGCTGGACCGGTCCGCCCGCGCTTTTCAGTCCGGTCAGCTCGGTGCCCTGGCGGACGCTGACGTTCGGCAGCGTGCGCACCCGGCGGTCGATTGCCGCCTCGATGTCGGGCTGGTGGATCGAGATGTGTGCCGGAAAGCCCATCGGAATGGTCGGAATCGCGCCGGCGTCGATGAGGCACTGGCCCTTCGCGTTGTAGAAGATGAAGGACTCGATCGGAGACGATTCGCGCAAGGCCTCGCCGATGTCGCAGGCGAAGCTGAGGAGCCGCGCCGTCTCCCCGTCGATGTGGGTCAGCCGCGGCAGGCCGTACAGCGTCGGCCAGCGCTCGATGACCACGACACGGTGGCCGAGCTGGCCCAAAAGCGATGCGGCAGTGAGGCCGGTCGGCCCATAGCCGACGATGGCAACGTCGAAATCTGTCTGCGCCACGAAAGTCCTCCCTTGGTTTGGGGACGACCTTGTGGGATTGATTGGCATTAGTAAAATCGATTGTTTCTATGGGAGGCATCCACGTCTCGGATGGATAGACCGCATGCGCCTCAACGGCCTCGACCTGAACCTGCTCGTCGCGCTCGACGCGCTGCTGACCGCGCGCAACCTCACGGCGGCAGCGCGCAAAATCAATCTCAGTCAGCCGGCGATGAGCGCGGCGGTGGGACGGTTGAGAACCTATTTCAAGGACGACCTGTTCATCATGCGTGGGCGGAAACTGGTGCCGACGCCGATTGCGGAATCGCTCGCCGCGCCGATGCGCGAGGCGCTGCTTCACATCCAGCTGACGATCGCGAGCCGGGAGGCGTTCGATCCCGCGAAATCCGACCGATGCTTCCGTGTCGTCGTGTCCGACTTCATGACCATCGTGTTTTTCTGCAGGATCATCGAGCAGGCCGCGCAGGCCGCGCCCGGCGTTAGCTTCGAGCTGCTGCCGTTCGACGATCAGCCGGACGAGCCGCTGCGGCGGGGCGAGATCGATTTCCTGATCTTTCCCGAGATATTCATGCCGCCGGGCCACCCGAAGACGAAATTGTTCGACGAGACCATGGTCTGCGTTGGCTGTCGCTCGAACCGGCAGCTGACGGGCAAGCTGACGTTCGAAAAATACATGTCGATGGGGCACGTGACGACCCGGTTCGGCAAGACACGAAAGCCATCGATCGAGGAATGGCTGCTGCTAGAGCACGGCATCAAGCGGCGTATCGAGGTCGCCGTACAGAGTTTCAGCATGATCCCGCAGCTGCTACTTGGGACCGAGCGTATTGCGACCATGCACCGGCGTCTTGCGTTGTACCTCGCAAAGACGATGCCACTGCGGATCGTCAAGCTACCGGTGCCGCTTCCGGCATTTACAGAGGCGATCCAGTGGCCGGCCCTGCATAACAGCGACCCGGCGAGCATTTGGTTACGTGGTATTGTGTTAGCCGAGGCTAAGCGCATGCGAATTTCGCACGGCTCCTAGAGGACACGCGTGGAAGTGGGCGCGCCGTGTTTAATTGCGCGCCTCAGTCGCGGAATTTTGGCACGAACCGGACCAGCCGGGCCGGTCTGACGATGTCCATTAGTCGGGGTAGATCAGAAGAATCGGTGAGGTGCCCTATTGGTGATCGAATCGGTTCTTACCTAGTGTTGTGACACTAACGCTTGTTTCGCCGGGGCGACTTTTTCGAGGATTTGGCGCGCAGATTTGGTCCAGACGAAGGGTTTGGGATCGTCATTGTGGTTTTCCAGGTATTGCATGATGGCCCCTGTCAACTCGGCGACACTCTTGAAGGCGCCGCGGCGGATGCTGTTTCGGGTGATCTCGGCAAAAAAGCGCTCGACCATGTTGAGCCAGGACGCCGAGGTGGGCGTGAAGGTGGAAGCGCGGATGTGCCTTGAGCCAGCGTTTCACGGCCGGGGTCTTGTGCGTGGCATAGTTGTCGATGATGAGGTGAAGGTCGAGACCATCGGCGGTCTGTTGGTCAACAGCTTGAGAACGCGTAGAAACTCCCGGTGCCGATGGCGTGGCATGCATGCTCGATGACCTTGCCTTCCAGCATGTTGAGCGCTGCAAACAGCGTCGTGGTGCCGTTGCGCTTACGTCCCTCAGCACATAACCGAGCGAGGGTGGTCCTTCAGTTCGGTTAACCTCGGCCGGAGATCCCGCCCCGCATCCAAAGGTGCCTATGCCTCATCGAGTCCCACTCTCCTTCAAGAACGCCGCAATGAAATCGCAACGAATTGGCTGAAATAAGCGTGAACGAAACGGGACGGAGGTGCCCGCCACAGCAAGAAAACTCAACAACTTAGAAGATGTTCACTGCGTTCGGGACGCGATGACCCCGCAAGCCACCGCCTGAAAAAGCAATTTGAGATGGATGCATGTCCCCGATTTGAACCTACCATTCGCTGAGTTTCAGAGTTTAGGCGGACGATCGGAGGAAATATCGAAGATTTGCGTCGTGTGGGGAAAAGCGGTAGCGGTCTCCCGCTACCAGCCGCGTTTCGGCTGAATCGGACCCAATACATTTGGGGCGCCTCGACCGGAACGGTAACTCCGTGCGCGGCATCACCGCCTTCAAGGCGCTGTCCGACGAACTGGGACTGCATACCTTCGTATCCGACCAATGCAGGCTCGTCGCTCGTCAAACGTTCTTCCGGGATACGCTTTAGGGTAGTGCATAACCACGGTCCGGCAATGCAGCCTGGGATGACGCTGCGGCCCACAGTAGTGAAGTGCGGCCCGGATCGATAATTGATCTTCATACAAGCTGCCGGGGACTGCAACCTTCGGACCCCGCTAGGCGAATTCGGAAGGCCGGAGCCAAGATCGCTCTGGTCGTTGGAACGTCCTAGTGCGCTTCTTGCGGCTTCGACTCGCGGATCAGGAGGCGGCGCTTACCGGCGTCGCGGTGAGCAGAATGTTGAGCTCTTGCTATTCTTGTGCTCGAACGCGGCGCCGATCTTGGTCCAGAAGGCATTGCCACTTCACCGTCCACCACGAAGACCTCGTGAGGCCGGATGGTCTTCTGCTGCTTGGGTCTCACAGGTTGCAATCGAGCTGAACAAGACATGAAGTGACGGCTGCGCCAATTTCGTCCGGCGGCGCGACGGCATGGTTGAAATCGTTTGTTACACAAGTGAACACGCCGCTCATCAGGCCGGGCCTGCGAAAGGCTATGTTGCCGCGCGATAAACCTTGCAACTGGTGCGATGTCGAAGCGACTGCCCCACATTCTTTTCGTCTCTGGTACCCCAGCGGATCGACGATCGATGAGCGCCTGTCTCTCGATTCATCAGTTCACGACGACGGCCGTCAGTCGGGGACGCAACGCGGCTTACGAACTCGAGGCGAACACGGTCGACGCGGTTGTGCTCGACGCTGCCAATGACGATGGAACCGGGCTCGAGACGTGCCGGAGGTTACGCGAGAAGGGCGTCGTGGTCCCCATCATCCTTTTCACCGCGGGCGGCGAATCGATCGACCGTGTCGTCGGGCTCGAGCTCGGCGCGGATGATTGCATCGAAAAGCCAGTGGACGAGAAAGAGCTCGTCGCCCGCATCAAGGCGAGGTTGCGGATCATCGACCGCGGCGACCGTCGATCCTCCGACACCTATTCATTCGCAGGATTGGTGTTGAATGTGAAGGAACGGCGCGTGACGCGATCGAACGGCTCGTCGCTCGGGTTGACGTCAGCCGAGTTCGACCTGCTGGCCGCGTTCGTTGCGAGGGCCGGACGGAAGCTGTCGCGGCCTCAATTGCTCGATCTTATGGATCGTCGACGGGCGACGGACGAGTCGGCCAGGTCGATCGACGTGCTGGTCAGCCGATTGCGACGCAAATTGCTGGCGGAGACCGATAGCGGGCTCATCAGCACGATCCGCAATGGTGGATATCAGTTTACGTCCGATGTGAATTCGCTCCAGGGCGTCGACGCCAGCGCTTGACGATATTCGCCGCCAAGCATCGGAATGTTTGGCCGCTTATTTTGGCAGAAAAATCGCTACGGTAAACGCGCTTCTATCGTCTTTTCCGAACCCGATTGACCCGCCGTGGCTCAGGACGACGTCGCGCACGATCGTGAGCCCCAGACCGGTTCCGGGAATCTTTGCGCTTCGGGCCTGGTCCAGCCGTCGGAAAGGTGCCATCGCCTCTTCGGTCCTGTCATCGGGGATGCCGGGCCCATCATCGCTGATGCTGACCTCGATATGTTCGCCGTCGACATTCAAGTTGACGCGGGCCAGCGAGCCGTATTTTACGGCATTGTCGATCAGATTGCGAAAAGCTCGCTTGAGCGGGATCAGGCGTCCGACGATTTCGAGATGATCGGGCCCGGAATAGCTGCAATCATGGCCGTTGTCGGTGGCTTCGTCGACCAGGCTGATCAGGAGCGCGGCCAGATCCATCGGCTGGGTGGTTGCTTCGGTGGTTTCACCGCTTGCGAAGGCGAGAGTGGTATCGACCATCGCGGTCATGTCGGCGATCTCCGCCATGATGGCGTTGTGCTCGTCGTCGGCGTCGAGCTGCTCGGCGGAAATGCGCATCCGCATCAGCGACGATCTGAAGTCGTGGGAGATCGCCGCGAGCATCTGCGTACGCTCCTTGACGTACGACAGGAGGCGCCGCTGCATGTCCTCGAAGGCTCTGGCGACGACGCCGAACTCGTAGAGGCCCTGATCTGAGACCGCGACGAAATCCCGCGTCTTGCCGATCCGGTCCGCGGCTTCGACCAGCCTGTCCAGCGGCGCGACGATCCGGCGCGCCAGCAGCGTCGAGATGAGCGCGATGATCAGGCCGCCACCGATCAGGGGAAGCAGCGGCAAGGCATGGCTCAGCCCGCCGACCGATTCGGCAAACGATACGCCGACCCACGAATTATCGGCGCCCTGCACGACAATCCGCAGGCTGGCCGGCACGAGAATGTCCGGCTCGCCCGACGTCAGTGGCGCGGCACCGAGGGAGGGGCCGACCGACGAAGGCACGACCTCGGTCTTGATGGCTCGAAATGGGCCTCCAACCGAAAATCCGGCGTCGTACACCTCCACTGTGTGGACGCTGTTGCCCAGTGCAGCCATGACCGTCGCGCTCAGCCTGGCGAAGGTCGGATCCGGTCCGTTGGACGTGTCGATCGGCTTCTCTCTCGACCACGTCACAGACAGCAGCGAGCTGGATTGCTTTGCCTTGGCCTCGCGATCCGGAACGGGCTGCGCGAAAATCTCGCTGGCGAGGCTGCTGGTCTGCTCCGCAAGCCATCGCGCGCCGGTCATCCGCAGTTGCGGCTCCGAGAACAGCCAGACCTGAAGGCCGGCCTGGGCCTGAATCGCCAGCAGGCTGAGGACCATGGCGGCGGCGATGCGGCGGCCAATCCCGGGACGCCGAATCCAGCTCAGGGCGTGCTCCTTAGGTGGCATCGTTGTCGACGACCGGGGTGAAGATATAGCCGCCATTCCGCACCGTCTTGATCAGCGTCGGGTTTTCCGGGTTTTCTTCCAGCTTGCGCCGCAGCCGCATGACCTGCACGTCGATGGTGCGATCGACCGATGTCGAGGTGCGGCCGCGCGCCAGGTCCAGCAGTTGGTCGCGATTGAGCACGTGGTTCGGATGCTCGACAAAGGCCTGGAGCAAATCATACTCCCCGGAGGTAAGCTCGACCAGCGCGCCCGACGGGGATTTCAACGTCCGCGCGCGGATGTCCAGAGTCCATCTGGCGAACACGAAGACCGTCGAGAGCTTGGCGGACTTGCTGACGTCGACGGCGGATTGGCGTCGCAGTACCACGCGAATGCGTGCCAGCAGTTCGCGCAGACCGAACGGCTTGCAGATGTAGTCCTCGGCGCCGAGCTCGAGACCGACCACCCGATCGGTCTCTTCGGCGACGGCGGTCAGAAGGATGACCGGGACCGGGTTCTCGCCCTGTGTCTGGCGCAGGAGCGACAGGCCGTTCTCATCGGGCAGCATGACATCGAGCACGATCAGATCCAGTTTGGACGTCGCGAGCTTTTCCCGGAACTGCTTGCCGTCGCTCGCAACCGATACGCGCAAACCCTGCTGTCCAAGGAACTTGGCCAGGCCGGAGCGAATTTTCGGATCGTCGTCAACGATGAGGATATGGGGAGCCGACATGATCGAGGCATCCTTCGGTTTTTCGACCGTCTCAAGCCTTTTCTCGTAACAATGTGTAACAGTCGCCTGTCTACTACGATTTTGTGTCCCCTGCTGTCCGCGGGACCAGACGTGACAGAATGAAATAATCCGAAATTCGCGGCTTATCCGGCCGGCCTATCGAGGCATTACAGATCGTCGCACACAATTGACGATCAACTGCCTGCAAAATGCCGAGCAAGGATGACCGAACATGCGGCCGACAATCATCAAAATAGTGCGCGCCATGCGCGTGGCGGCGACAATCGCGACTGCGCTCACGCCGTCCGGCGGGATCGTGCGGGCCCAGGCGGAGCGGGAATTCCTGCGTCCCGCCCAGGCCGCAAGGATACTTGCGGATTCCAGGCCCTGGGCCGCGATGAGGGAGGGCGGCCGCCAGGCCAGAGTGACCTTTAATCCGGATGGCACTGGGACGTTTGAGGGGCCCATGACAGTGTCGGCGAACTGGGCAATCAACGGTGAAGACATCTGCATCACGATCACCATCATCGGCGTCAAATGCCATCGCTTCGTCAAGGTTGCCGGAGGCCTCGACGCCTACACGGATGGCGCGGTGGAGTTGCGGCTCAGGCGCTAGCAATGCTGGCGCGCGCTATGCTGTTCGTGGTGATCGAGGCTGACGCATTGATCGCGCGTCGGGAAGGCGCCTAGAGATCCGAGCAGGTTCCCCGGCTCTCATCGGTCTGGAGAGACGTCTCAGCCGGCAGCACCATCAGCACCTGGAGGCCGACAGGCTCTCTCGGCCGCATCTCAATGCGGCCACCATGCCGCTTCATGATTTCCAGTGCGATCGACAGTCCGAGGCCAAAACCGCTGTTGTTCTCGCTGCGGGCGTCGTCGACCTTGAAGAAGGGCTCGAACACCTTGTCGTGCAAAGTGTCGGGGATGCCCGGGCCGTCGTCGGAAACGTCGATCTCGATCGCGCGGTCATGGTTCATGCCGAGGCCGACGCTGATCGTGCCGGCATGCTTGACCGCATTCTCGACGATGTTGGTGACGGCGCGCGACAGGGCGCGGGGATGACAGGCGTAGGAGAGGCGATCCGGACGGGCATAGGTCACCCCGTGGCCCATGTCGGAGAAATCGGAGCAGATCGTTTGCAGAAAGCTCGGAAGGTCGACGCGCGTCTGCGGCTCCGACTTCGCATCATCCCGGAGATATTCCAGGGTATCGTCGAGCATGCGGCCGACCTTGGTGATGTCGCGCAGCATCGGCGTGCGCAGATTGTCCTGCTGGATCTGCTCGGCCCGCAGCCGTAGCCGTGTCAGCGGCGTGCGCAGATCATGGCTGATGGCCGCGAGCATACGGGTACGGTCGTCCAGCAGCGTGCGGATGCGGGTCCGCATCTCGTTGAGGGCGTTGGTGACCTGGATGATCTCGCGCGGGCCACGCGGGCTCAGCGCATCATTGGCCTGCGGCGAGTGCCCAAAGGAGGTCGCTGCGGCGGCAACCGCCGCCAGCGGCGCAACGACCCAGCGCACGGCATAGATCGACATCAGAAGCGCGGAGAACACGACGATGATCAACAGGAGGGCGGTTGGGGGGACGAACATCGGCCATGTCTTGATGGCGAGATTGAACCTCAGGCCATGGCCGTCATCGAGCCGGGTGATGATCTGCGATGGTGGGCCCACTGGATCTCCGAGCTCACTCAGGATTTCGATATCGCGGTGTGCCTCCAGAGGATGCGTGGCGAGCCGGGAGGATAAGGCATCGACCTTGATCGGAACAAGAGCGGCCAATGGGACGCGCTTGATCTCGAGACCGCCGCGCTGGATTGCGGCCAACATTGCGTCGGCCTCCGTCGCATCTTTCGCCGCGCGCACCAGCCGCGTGATCTCGGTGATACGCGCGGCCGTATAGATCGGGCTGTCATCGCGAGCGGGGGGATCGTAGAGAAACCAGAGGATGGCTCCCAGCAGCGTGACCCCTAGCACCACCGAGACGGCAACAAGACCGGTGATTTGGGCGGTGATGCTTTGCGGCGCCAATCGCTGGAAAAGCGCCATCAGGCAGGCTCGGACCCTCGACGCAGCGGTACGTGGTGCCGAATGTGTGCGGATGTTGCGGGCTGAGGCGCGCGCCGTGTTGAGATGAGGTGGCATCGCAACACCGTAGGAGATTCACGGCGGATGAGCAGGGCGTGAAGTGTTTCAAATTGTGAACAGCGCGACGAATCCGTCCTGGACAATCCAAGTCGAAACAATAGGCGAGCTCCATCACCGTAATTTTTTGTAACATCACTTAATCCAAGGTCATCCGCCCCCATCCTATCGTGCCGTCCCGATATCCGAGGACATCATGCCGGTCGTGTTTGTTTTCCGCTCAAGTCGCCTTGTCGCAGGGGGGACACGTCCGCGGCACTGCGATGAGCCCGTCTGCTACGTGCTGGCGCGACGGTCGACATTGGACGCGGGGCTGATTGTTACGGTCGTGCGGGGGCATTGATGAACCCCGATATTGGAGAATTGCGCGCCGCGCGCGCGCCGTATGGTCGCGCGCCGACCCCACCCTCTGTTCTCGCGTTTTTGGCGGTCGTATCTCTATCGGGCTGTGCCAGCGCGCCCTTGACCAAGGGCGGCTCGTTGTCGTCCTACGACAACATGGCGCCGTCCGACGGTGTGCTGGCAAAATCGCTGGTGCGCGTCAGCAAGGACGATGTGCTCGCGGCCAAGACCGTGCGGATCGTGCCGACGGCCTTCTCGAAGGCGGCATCGCCGACGCTGTCGCAGCAGCAGCGCGTCCTGGTGGCCAACGCCGTGGATCGTGCGCTGTGCGTTGGCCTGAGCGAACGGTTTCGGGTGGTCGGTCCGGATCAGCCGGCGGACCTGACGACACACGTTCTGGTGACGCAGGCAGCGCCAACCAATGAGGTGGCTGCCGGCGCCTCGAAGGTGGTGTCGGCCGTGCCGGCCGCACTCGGCGTGCCGGCGCCGATCCCCCGTCTGCCGATCGGGCTGGGCACTCTGTCGTTGGAAGCCGAGGCGCAGGACGGTACCGGTCGGCAGCAGGCTGCAATGATCTGGGCGCGGGGCGCCAATTCCTTCACGAACTCGCCGACTGTGTCCACCGCAGGCGACGCCTACGACCTCGCCGGCTCGTTTGCCGCCGATTTCAGCCAAATGCTGGACACCGGAGAATGGCCGTTCGGAAAGGCGCCGGGCTTGCCATCGTTTGACAGGATCGGATTGTCCCTGGGAGGCAAGCCGAAATACGAGGCCTGCGAGGCGTTTGGCCGCGATCCCGGAGTGGTCGGAATGGTGGCGAGAGGCTTGGGAGCGCCGCCGGAATGGTCCGACAAGGGCGCGCCGGCGAGCAGCCAATGATCGATCAATTTGCCAGGTTATGATGAAGGCCATTGTCAGGACGGCTGGTTTCATGGCGCTTCCGCTTGTCATGTCGATGCTCGCCGGCTGTGCCGTCGGGCCGGACTATCTGAGCCCGACGATCGCGCTGCGGACGCATTGGAGCGACGACGCGAGCAGGCGGCCACGACAGAGCGCCGTGCTACTCGCGCAATGGTGGCGGCGCTTCAACGATCCCTTGCTGGACGAGCTGATCGAGCAAGCGGTCCAGGGCAATCTGGATGTCGCCGCCGCGAAGGCGCGCATCCGCGAGGCACGGGCGTTGCAGCGGCAGGCGGTCGGCGCGCTGTTTCCGCAAATCTCAGGACCGGCTTCGGCGACCGCAAATCGCACCGGTGCCGGGGTCGCGACGGAGGGCGTCGGCGCCACCACGTACAACCAGTTCCAGGCGGGCTTCGATTCGTCCTGGGAGCTCGATGTGTTCGGTGCGAACCGGCGCGCCGTGGAGAGCGCGTCATATAGCGTGCAGGCGTCGGAAGACGATCTGCGCGCGACCTTGCTGACGCTGGTCGGCGATATCGCGTCCTACTACATCGAGGCGCGCGGGTATCAGGCGCGCGCGGCGCTGGCGCGGCGCACTGCGGCCTCGCAGCGCGCAACCGCGGCCCTGACCCAGAAGAAGCTCGACGCGGGCTCGGCGTCCCCTGTCGACAATGCCAAGGCCGTCGCGCAGGCGGCGAGCACCGAGGCCACCATCCCGACGCATGAAACCTCCTACAAGGAGGCGGTGCATCGGCTCGGCGTGCTGCTAGGGAGGGATCCGACGGCACTGGTCTCGCGCATGGCGCGTGCGAAGGCGATACCGGCGCCGCGCCTGCCGTTGCCGAAGGGAATTCCCGCGGATGTGCTGACCATGCGGCCAGACGTGCGCAAGGCCGAACGTCAGCTCGCGCAATACACCGCCAAGATTGGACAGGCCGAGGCTGCCTTGTATCCAGATGTGAGCCTGAGCGGGTCGGTCTCGACGACCGCGCTCAAGCTCGGCGATCTCGGCAAGACTTCGACAATCGGATGGTCGGTCGGGCCGTCGTTGAGCCTGCCGATCTTCAATGGCGGCAAGCTGCGCGCCGCCGTCGAGGTGGCACAGGCCCAGCGCGACGAGTACCACGTCGCCTGGCGCAGCGCCGTTCTGACCGCGCTGGAGGATGTCGAGAACGCCGTCGTCTCGCTCGCCCAGGAGCGCATCAGAATCCGTAGCCTGTCCGAAGCTGCATCGCGCTACGGCGATGCGGCGCGGTTGTCGCGCTCGCTCTACGAGAGCGGGTCGAGCAGTTTCCTCGACGTGCTCGACGCTGAACGCTCGCAATTCTCCGCAGAGGATTCTCTGTTGGAAAGCCGGGCCAATCTGGCGCGGGACTACGTCGCGCTGGGCAAGGCGCTCGGCGGCGGCTGGGATGGCGCGATCGACAGCAGCAAGCCGGAGGTCGTTGACGCCGGGATGGGCCCACACCTGGCCGCGGGACAATGATGCAGATGCGCAATCGGACACGACAGCATCGATCGGAGCGATCATGAACGATGTGGTGGAAATCAAGGGGCGGGACCGCGTCCCGAGAACGGAGGCGACGCCGCGCCCAACGAACCACGCGCCGCATCCGGGCGCGCCGCCGCGCCGAAACTCGTCGTCGCAGCGCCTGCGCATCGTGGCGGCCATCCTGGTTCTGGCGCTGGTCGGTTGGGGCGCAAAGCTCGTGCTGTTTCCGCAGTCGAACGCCAATCTGGTGACGGCGCCCGTCGTACTCGGCAACATCGAGCAGGATGTGTTGGCGACCGGCACCCTGAAGCCAGTCAAGCTGGTTGCCCTCGGTGCGCAGGCCTCGGGACGTCTGGTGTCGCTGAAGGTCGCGCTCGGCCAGACGGTGAAAGCCGGCGACCTGATCGCCGAGATCGACTCCCTGACCCAGCAGAACACGCTGCGGACCAACCAGGCCGCGCTCCAGAACACCCGTGCCCAGCGCGCGGAGAAAGAGGCGAGCCTCGCGCTTGCGGAAGCCAATTTTTCGCGCCAGCAGACCACGCTGGCGCAGAAGGCCTCTTCGCGCGCCGACTATGATTCCGCCGAAGCCAACGTCAAGACCACCGAGGCCCAGATCGAACAGCTCGACGCCCAGATCATCGAAGCAGAAGTTGCGGTCGAGACCGCTCGTGTCAACCTCGGCTACACCCGCATCGTCGCGCCGATTGACGGCACCGTGCTCTCCATCGTGACCCAGGAGGGCCAGACGGTGAACGCGGTGCAGTCGGCGCCGACCATCGTCGTGCTCGGCCAGCTCGACACTATGACGATCCGCGCAGAGATCTCCGAAGCCGACGTTGTGCGGTGCCGGCCCGGCCAGAAGGTCTATTTCACCATCCTCGGCGATCCCGCGCATCGCTATGAAGCCAAACTCGAATCTATCGAGCCTGCGCCGGAATCGATCAAGACCGATAGCAGCTTTACGTCGACGACCACGACCTCGTCGAGCAGCAGCTCGTCCTCGTCTTCCACCTCGTCGGCGATCTACTACAACGGCATCTTCAACGTGCCGAACCCTGCGGGCGACTTGCGCACCTACATGACCGCGGAGGTGCATGTCGTGCTCGGCGAGGCGCACGACGTGTTGACCGTTCCCGTCGCGGCGCTGGGCGAGACCGCCGCGGACGGCACGGCCAGGGTGAGGGTGGTTGACTCGTCGGGCGCCGTCGTGACCCGGACGGTGAAGGTCGGCCTCAGCAACAAGATCTTGACGGAAGTCCGCGGCGGTGTTGTCGCCGGCGAGCGGGTGGTGGTCAGTGGCAACGATGCCCCGCACAGCAAGTCTTCCCTCCCGCCCCCGCCGGGGACGTGACATGACCGAACCCTTGATCGTTCTCGACGGACTGAGCCGCGCCTACGTCTCGGGTGAGTCCACCGTGGTCGCGCTCGACTGTGTCGACATCCGGATCGCGGCCGGCGAGATGGTCGCGATCGTCGGCACGTCGGGCTCGGGCAAATCGACGTTGATGAACATCCTCGGCTGCCTCGACCGTCCGACCTCCGGGCATTACCGGATCGCCGGCCGTGACGTCGGCTCGCTCGAGATGGACGAACTCGCGGCGCTGCGGCGCGAGCATTTCGGCTTCATCTTCCAGCGCTATCATCTGCTCGCCGAGCTCACCGCAGTCGGCAATGTGGAGATGCCGGCGATCTATGCCGGCCGCAGCTCCTCCGATCGCCGGGACATAGCCGCGGGCCTGCTCGGCCGTCTCGGCATGGCCAACCGGCTCGAGCACACCCCGGGGCAACTCTCCGGTGGCCAGCAGCAGCGCGTGTCGATCGCGCGCGCCCTGATCAACGACGCCGACGTCATTCTCGCCGACGAGCCGACCGGGGCGCTCGACAGCCGCAGCGGCGAGGAGGTGCTGCGCATCCTCGACGAGATCCACGCCGAAGGCCGCACGGTGATCATCGTCACCCATGACATGGCGGTGGCCCGCCGCGCCCGGCGCATCATCGAGCTGCGCGACGGCAAGGTGTGCTCCGATCTGCCCAACCCGCGCGATCGTTCCGACGTTGCCGCGGCAACTCATGCGCCGGCGCCTGAAGAGGCCGGCGGACCGTCGCTGTCGGGCTGGAGGGCGACGTTCGGCCGCTTCAAGGAAACACTGCGCATGGCGCTCTTGTCCATGAATGCGCATCGGCTCCGGGCATTTCTGACCATGCTCGGCATCGTCATCGGCGTGGCGTCGGTGGTTTGCGTGGTTGCGCTGGGGTCAGGCTCGCAGGAGCGGGTGCTCGCCAACATCAACAGCCTCGGCACCAACACGCTGGAGATATTTCCCGGCAAGGACTTTGGTGATACGCGCTCGGCCAAGATCAAGACGCTGGTGCTGGCGGATGCGCGCGCGCTGGGGCAGGAATCCTATGTCGCCGCGATCACGCCGACAGTGTCCACCTCGACGACCGTGCGTTTCGCTGCGACCGAGGCCAGCGCGCAGGTCAACGGTGTCGGCGAGCACTATTTCCAGGTCAAGGGCACGCAGCTTGCCGAGGGCGGCCTCTTCGACGCGGACAGCGTGCGCAGCTACGCCCAGGACACGGTGATCGACGACAACGCGCGCAAGACACTGTTTCCCGATCGGACGGTCAGTCCGGTCGGTAGGGTTATCCTGGTCGGCAAGGTGCCGTGCCGCATTATTGGCGTGACCCGCCAGCAGCAGAGTGGCTTTGGATCCAGCGCCACTCCTACGGTCTATTTGCCCTACACCACGGTGCAGGCGCGCTTTCTCGGCGATCTGTCCCTGCGCAGCATCAGTGTCCGGATCAATGATACGATGTCGACCGATGTCGCCGAGCAGGCCGTCACCCGTCTCCTGACGGACCGTCACCGGTCCAAGGATTTCTTCATCCTCAACACCGACGATATCCGCCGCACCATCCAGAGCACCGCCCAGATCCTGACGCTGCTGGTCGCCGCCATCGCCGTGATCTCCCTGATTGTCGGTGGCATCGGCGTGATGAACATCATGCTCGTTTCGGTCTCCGAGCGTATCGCCGAGATCGGCGTGCGCATGGCGGTCGGCGCGCGGCAGTCCGATATTCTCCAGCAATTCCTGATCGAGGCGGTACTGGTCTGCCTGATTGGCGGCGCGCTGGGGATCGCCTTTGCGCTGAGCTTCGGCGCCGTATTTAACGCCTTCGACGTCGGATTCAGGTTGATCTACTCGACGACCGCGATTGTCATTGCGGTGGCATCTTCGACCGCGATCGGCGTCGCATTTGGCTACATGCCTGCGCGCAACGCCTCGCGGCTCGACCCGGTGGCGGCGCTGACGCGGGAATAGCCTCGCCGCGAATGCCTTTGCCGGCCGCGGCCGATAGCCGACGGTCGTTAGGGCGCGCCAAATGGCGGCGAGGACGTCGTTCTGGCCCTCGATGAGTATCAGGGCGCAAGATCAACAATGTATCGCGCGGACTGATCCGCCCGCCCAGTCCGCTGACCCAAACAGCAATTTGAGATGGTTGCAGTTCCGCGATTTGAACCTAGTCGCCAGCTTCTCACGCCACTCCAACTTGCGCCGCAGTTAGACTTCCTTCGACGACCCTTCCTTAAGTTAGCTCAAACTCGCCCATGATGGATTGGAGCGAGAGCTCAAGTTTTTCGATCCTTAGAAGGCGGCGTGCGCACGACGTGTGCACCGGGAGATCGAGGACAATCCCATTACAGCCAGCGTGAGCAAGCGTTTTGCGCTATAGGGAGGGGGCTCCTGCCAAGCCGAGCGAGATCGTCACGGAACCATTCAGTGCCTCTTCTGGCTTGAGAACGACCGTTCCGGTGCAGGGGTGCCCCTTGGCGAACAGGTTGAAGCCGTCGGCGACGTGGCTCACGGGTTCTGCGCAAAGATATTCGGCATTTGACGGTCGATGCAGGACGAAGTGGGAAAATGCCGGATCCGCCCGCATCTCGATCCGGTCGCCGTTCGCGCGGTCGATGACGCACAGTCCGCGCCATCCGCTGCGATAGAGTGTCACCTCGCCGGGTGGTAACGGACCAGCCTCGGCCGGCGAAGCGCGATCTCGGGGGAGATTGGCGCAATAATCCGGCGTCACTGGCCAGTCGATCGGGGCGTCGAACGCGACGCGGTCGTCCGGGTCGTGCTGGAAATAGGGATGAAGGCCGATCCCTCCTGGCATCGGTGTTTGCCCATCGTTCCGAAGACACAAGGAGAGGCGGGCGCGGGTGGGTTCGAGATCGATGTCCAGCGTCGCACTGAATGGCCAAGGCCACTCTGTGCCTCGCGCATGGACGTATCGCATCGTGACGTGCGATTTGGTCAGCGAGGTCATCTCCCAGATCATGCGGTGGGCGTGTCCGTGCAACGTATGCGGCTGGGCGTCGGGATGTGACGGCAGACCGTACCGCCTGCCGTGAAAATCAAGAGTACTGTCCTTGACGCGGTTGCTGTACGGGATGAGCGGATAGATTCCGCCCTTGGGCCAGTGCAGTAACTGTGGCGGGTCGACCCCGTCCGGAAACGGACGCAACACAGTTTTCGCCAACTCGTCCCGATCGCTGCGGCACAGCTCGAGCAAGGTGACGCGCCCGCCCGCTGACGCAGAGAAGCCAAGACGGGCGGCACCGGCGGTCAACTGAGGACTCGTGCTCATGCAAAGCTCCTCAAACAATGTAAGAATCGAGAGCTCCATTCCGATTCAATCGGAACCGAAACGGCTCTAGTGTTCCACTGATTCCGAGACAAACGCCGCCAGCTCGGGAGTTGCGGGAGCGCGCAGGATGTCCGAAGACCCCATTTCGTGGACCTTGCCGTCTCGCATATAGATCACGCGATCTGCCACCTTGCGGGCGAACGCCATTTCATGCGTCACCAGGATCATGGTCATCCCGTCGGCAGCGAGCTGCTCCACCACGCGCAGGACCTCACCGGTGAGTTGGGGGTCGAGCGCCGACGTGACCTCGTCGAACAGCATTAGCTTGGGCTCCATTGCGAGGCTGCGTGCAATTGCCACGCGCTGCTGCTGCCCACCGGAGAGCTGCTCCGGATAGCAGTCGATCTTCTCGCGCAGTCCGACCTTCGCTATCACCGTGTTCGCAATTTCCCGGGCGTCCCGCTGCGTCATGCCCTTGACCAGGCGCGGTGCCAGCATGATGTTCTCAGCGACAGTCAGGTGCGGAAAGAGATTGTAGCTCTGAAAGACGATCCCGACGTCGCGCCGCAGTACCCTCAGGTCGACATCAGGATCGTGTAGCTGATGACCGCAGATGAGCATCGATCCGCCCTGGATCGTCTCCAGGCGATCCATGCAACGAAGCGCGGTACTCTTACCCGATCCGCTCTGTCCGATGATCGCGGCCACCTCACCCTTGTTCACCTCGAACGTGATGCCCTTGAGGACCTCCAGATTGCCAAAACTCTTCTTGACGTCCTTGAGTTCAACGATTGGCGACATTGAGCTTCCTTTCGAGAGCCCGGCTCTGAACCGAGAGCGGATAGCAGATGGCGAAGTACATCAGCGCGGCGATCCCGAAGTAGAGGAACGGTTGAAACGTCGCGTTGTTGATGATCTTGGCGTTGTAGGAGAGTTCGGCATAACCCACGACCAGCGAAGCGATCGACGTGTTCTTGACAATCTGAACCATGAAGCCGACGGTCGGCGGGATTGCGATCCTTAGGGCCTGCGGCAGGATGACGGAACGCATGCGCTGCCAGCGGGTGAGGCCGAGGCATTCGGCCGCCTCCCATTGAGGCTTGGCTACCGCCTGAATGCAGCCGCGCCATATCTCTCCGAGATAGGCACTGCTGTAGAGCGTAAGTGCGAATGTTGCAGCCGCGAGGGCAGACAACGAGTCGTAGCCGAAGATGCTTGGCCCGTAGAAACACAGACCCATCAGGACGAGGAGCGGCAGCCCCTGCATGATCTCGATATAGACTGCCGCTGATCGCGAAATGATTCTGATCGGGGAGATGCGGGCGAGGCCGACGAGGAATCCAATCAGGCCACCCCAGAGGAAAGTCAGGAGGCTGAGCACGACGGTACCCCAAAGTCCCTTGAGCAACGAGATCATGTAGGCGCTATTCATTGGCCGTCTCCTTGGCTCAAAGCGGCGTACCGAGCTTGCGGCGGCGTGGAAAGATTGCGAGTCCCAGCAATGCAAAACCGGTGCGGACGAGCACGGCAAGAAGCAGATAGATCACGCCGAGCACGACGAAGATCTCGAAGTTGCGGAACGTCTCGCTCTGGATGCGGTTTGACATGCCAAACAGCTCTTCGACGCCGACGGAGGAGACAATGCTCGAGGCGAGCATCAAGAGCACGTACTGACTCGCCAGCGCGGGATAGACGCGTTCGAGGGCCGGTCGGATGATCACGTGCAGATACGTCTGCGCACGCGACAGGCCAAGGCACGTCGCAGCCTCGAGCTGGCCGCGATGGATCGATTCGATGCCGGCCCGAACGATCTCCGTCGTGTAAGCGCCGATATTGACGGTGAGGGCGATGGTCGCGCCGACCAGGATCGGCAGCCGGAGACCCAGGCTGGCGATTCCGAAGATCAGGAAATACGACTGGACGAGCAGGGGCGTGTTGCGGATGAACTCGACATAGAGGGAGACGACGGCGCGCGCCCAGGCGGAGCCACCGGTCCGGATCACTGCGCAAAAGGCGCCAATAAGGATGCCCAACATTGTGGAGAACAAGGTAAGGCGCAGCGTCGTCCACACGCCCTCGAGCAGGAGAGGCCAATGGGCCAGCACCGCGCCAAAGTCGAAATGATATGTCATGGAATATCGCTCGCTCCACCGTGGAAATGCGGAATCACTGGGAAGCCGTCACAACCTCCCTGGGCAGGTCTGTGCCCTGGAACTTCTTGAAGATCTCCTGCAGCTTTCCATTGGCAATGTTGGTCTTCACCCACGCGTCGACCCATTGCTTCAGCTCAGCATCTTCCTTGCGCATGCCGACGCCCATGGGCGCGGTACGAAGCGGAAGCTTTGGTTCAAGGTTTTTGGCAGGATTCTTCTTGTTGATGAGTTCGACCAGGATCGGCACCTGTGCTACGAGGTCAACCTGGTTCGACACCACCGACGTCATCGTCGTGGCTTCATCCTCGAAGCGGATGATCTCTGCGTCGCGAGGCGCCGCCGCGGTCAAATCGGCATCGTTGGTCGTGCCGCGCGTCACCGCGATGCGCTTTCCCGACAGATCGGCAAAGGTCTTGATATCCATGCTCTTCGGCGCGGCGACGTAGGTCGTGGCGCCGGCATAGGGCAGCGAGAATGCGATCAACTTCTTGCGCTCGTCGGTGATCGACAGAGCCGACATCACGACGTCTGTCCGGTTGGAGAGCAGAAAAGGGATGCGATTGGCGCCGTTCGTCGAAACGATCTCCATTTTGACGCCAAGGTCCGATGCCAGCAGTTTCGCGGCATCGACTTCCGAGCCTGTCGGGTTCAGATTTTCGTCCTTGAAAGACCACGGTGGAACGCTGAGGTCGATCGCGATCCGAATGACCCCTGCGGACTTGATCTTGTCCAAGGTGTCGGCCGACGCTGCCTGACTCAAGGCGGCGACCAAAATAACGGCTGCGGTCAGAGCCTTTGCGAAATGCCTCATTCAACCCTCCTGATGATGATCGATCAAAGTGCCGGCGGAAATGCTTCGCCGATTTCGGCAAGATACGGTTCGAGCGCATCGACGATTGCTTGATCCAGCCGGACGCCGGCCGTCCGCGCGTCCTTCAGGCGCGCACGAGCCTGATCCCCGGGAATGCGAACCTTGTCGATGTTCGGCCGCGGAGGGTTGGCATGGCAGGCATCCGTCAGCCAGGTCATTTCGTCGAGGTAATTTGAGGATCCGCCAAAGGCGGCTGGATCGATGACCTGCAGGAAAGTGTTCATGACGATGCCCGAGAGGGCATCTTTGCGCCCCGTGCCGCAAAGCCCCTGTGTGAGCGCTTCGACCAGGAGCGCCATCGCATAACCCTTGTGGCCGTGGTCGAGGCCGCCAACAGGCATCAACGAGCCTTCGCCGCTCATGACCACTTGAGGTTCGTCGGATGGATGGCCGTCGGCATCGAGTGCCCACGCGCCGGGATACCGCTGTCCCGCCCTGGCAAGTTGCGTGGACCGCTTAATGGTCGTGATCGAGCAACTGACATCCAGGAGGATGGGCGCGCCCCGGGTGGGTATCCCGGCCGAGAGAGGGTTCGGCGTGAAGATCGGCCGCGTGCCGCCGAAGGGCGCTACTCCGGCAGAGGCTGGGCCGGAACACGCCAGAACCGCCATCAATCCCTTGTCAGTGAGGCGTGGAAGATAGGTCGCCAGCGCGCCGGTGTGGTGGCCTTCAGCGATCGTCACCGTCACGACACCGAATCTCTCGATGCGTTCAAGCGCGCAGTCGATTGCACGGTTCACGAGCCATGGTCCGGGTAGGCGATGCCCCTGCCAGGCGACGCAAGCGCCGCGATCGGAGATCAGCTCGAAGCTACCTTCGAGCTTCATCCCGCCGTCGCGAATTTCGTCCAGATACCATGGCGCGATCGCAAGACCGTGCGTCGCGTGTCCGATCATGTCTGCGGTCAGCAGACATTCGGTCACGTCCCGTGACATAGCGTTCCCCATGCCCGTCGAGAGAAAGAGCTTCTCGACGAGGCTGTAGAGCCGTCCCGTATCGTAGCGATGAGGCGCGGTATAAATCCTTTGAGGGTCATTTGGCATCGGTCACCTCGGGAGGAAGGTCGATGCCGAAATAGCTCCTGTAAATGCCATTCAGGCTTCCGTCGCGCAGGCCCGCGTCGATCCATCGATTGAGCTCGGCCTCGAGCGCGGCCTCGCCCTTCCTCAAGCCAATCCCGGTGACATTTGTCTTGAGGACGATCTTCGGCTCCAGGGCGATGGCCGGATTCTTCTTGTTGACGGTCGTGAGCAGGGCGGGGGCCGTCGCGTAGTAGTTAGCCTGGCCACTCAGAAGGGCCGTGATCGACGTCGCATCGTCCTCGAACCGCACGATCTCGGTGCCGGGTCGCGCCGCCTTCGTGATCTCGGCGTCATTGGTGCTGCCTCGCGTCACGGCGACGCGCTTGCCGACGAGGTCCCCAAGCTTTGAGACATTATCCGCCTTCGGCGCGCCCACCACGATCTGGATGGCGCTGTACGGCTTGGAGAAGTCAACCACCTTCTTACGCTCGTCCGTTACCGATAGCGTCGAGATGACGACGTCGGAGCGGCCCGAGACGAGAAAGGGAATCCGGTTTGCGGGCGTGGTTGGCACCAGTTCGAGTAGAAGGGCCCAGTCTTTCGCCAGCTTCTTCGCGATCTCGACCTCGGAGCCGACATACTCGCCGTTTTCGTCGACGATCGAATAGGGCGGCGCGGCAGGGTCGATCGAGATACGAATCTTGCCCTTCCCCTTGATGTCGGCGAGCAAATCCGCCTTGCACGGCGTCGTGCTCAGGCAGAGACATGCGACGATCGCACTTGAAGCGACCTGCGTGATGATGTCGGCGAAACGGGCCAATTCGTCCTCCCATGGAATACGGCTTGTTCTCGTTATGCGCGACGTTACCGAGCACCGTTTGCGATGAGAAGCGGATCGATCGCCTGGCGAAAGGTACCGTCTCACGTTGTGAGACTCTCACGGCCGATCACGCTGACCGGATTTCTCGAAACGGGAAATGACGGCGCACGCCGTTGTTCGCAGCGCGACAGCGCCTACCCCGATAAGCTCCCCGGCGGGTCAGCGTTTGCCGAGTATAAAGCCAAATAGCAGATCGATTTGCCCATCCAGCATGTGGGTGCCGTCCCTCGTCGGGCAGCCAATCTTCGCGGCCTCGACGAGGAGCCGCGTCGGCACCGGGTCGGTGATGACGTCCGCAACGACCATGCGCGGGGCGAGTTGGTTCGGATCGACCGGCAGAGGATCGCTGTCCTGCAAACCTGCTGAGGTCGCATTGACGACGATGTCACAATCCGGCGGGACAGTGGTAGCTACCGAGACCCTGCCGGGATATGCTCTACGGAGCTTGTCCAGCAGCGCGGCCTGGCTGTTCGCGTTGATGTCGTGGAACGTCAGATGACGTGCGCCTTCCTCGAGCATCGAGACGCCGATCGACGAGCCGGCGCCGCCGGCACCGATCATGAACACGCTCTTGCCCTTGATGGCGTGTCCCGCTTGTTTCAAGCCGGCCGTCAAACCAGCGCCGTCGAAATTGTCACCGAACCAGCGACCGTCCTCTTCACGTCGCATGGCGTTGATGGCCCCGAGCACACGCGCGCGGTCCGAGAGGTGGTCGCAATGCATGACTGCGCCGAACTTGTGCGGCAGGGTGATGAGAATGCTGTCGATATTGGGCATCGCCTTGAGGGCGGGGAGCGCCGAGTCGAGATTGCTCTTTTCAATGTGCAGGGGAACCAGCACGCCGTCGTAGTCGGCCTTCTGCATCCGCTCGGTCAGCCAACCCGGGGCAAGAACCTGCGCTATGGGCGAGCCGATCAGCGCATGAACCCGTGTCTTTCCCGTAAGAGGCATTTTTCAGATCCGCAAATGGTTTGGGGTGCTTGAGCATGCACCCGATGTATCCTGCGATGTCGGCAGCCGACGATGTTTGGCCGCCGCAGATGGACTCAGGAAATCTTGGGTGGCAGCGAAGGCGGTGCCATGGCGTAGCCTCTCGCCGCGTAGTCGAAGTCGTGCAGCTTGTTGATGGCCTCGGCCTTGTTGACGGGGGAAGCGTAGTAGGCGCGGATTTCGACGATGCGCGTGATGTCTTCATTGAAGATGTACCATTCGTCGCCGCGCAGCACTTCACCGATGGCCGTCTTCCAATGGGTCCATTCGATCACCGCCTCCCGACCGTTCTCGCTTGCGAGCACCTTTTCAATCGTCCAGCGGGAACCCATGTTCTTAACGCACCCCACCCAGCCATCTGCGATTGCCTTGGCGCCGCGCCACGGGGCGCCGGGCAGGCCAGGAGGGAAGTAGTGAACGGCCTCGCCGGTAAAGCAATCGAGGAGGGCGCCGTGATCGGCGTCGTTGCAGGCCCCGAAATAGCGTCGAATGAGCGCCTCGGCTCGCTGTGACTTGGTCGGCATAGTCATGGCGTTACTCCGCCGCTTGCCGGGCACGCCATTTGGCGTATTCCTGCATCATCGCTTCATTCGGAGGATAAGTCCCCCAGAGCGGCGCACCTGCATCGATCTTCGTGAATAGGAATTTCTCGCGGAGCTCCTGTTCATGGGAGTCGTCGGCCAGTTCCCCGGCGATCGCGCGCGGTACCACCACGACGCCATCACTATCGCCGACGATGATATCACCGGGGTAGACGGCGACGCCGGCGCAGCCGATTGGCAACTGCATGTCGGCGGCGCGGTGATAGGCCGGCCGGGTCGATGCCGTATTGGCCGTGCAGTAGGCTGGGAATGGCATCTTGGCAATCTCAGTTCCATCGCGGAATGCCCCGTCCGTGATTGCGGCGGCAACGCGCTTGCGCATCATCCGTGTCATTAGCATGTTGCCGGCGGACGCCGCGCGGGCGTCGTTGCGGCTGTCAATCATCAGGACCTGGCCTGCGCCGATCGCTTCGACAGCCTCCCACTGCACGTTGTCCTCGCCGCGCTTGCGCAAGTCGGACAGATCCCAGTCTTTGTCCTCCCGCGACGGGATGAAGCGCAGGGTGAATGCTTCGCCGGCGAACGAACCGGCATTCGGATTGAGTGGCGTCACGCCGACGAGAAACTGCTGGCGAAAGTTACGCTTGAACAACTGCGTGGTGAGCGTCGCGGTCGAGCAGGACTTGAGCTTGTCCAGCGTTTGCAATGAAATCGGAGGCATCGTGATTTTCTCCAGGTCAGTCTGCGTTTGGAACGTCAGGAAGCGGCGGCGACGGCCTCGTCGACCATGTCGAACATCGAATAGCGCGGTGCATAGCCGAGGAGGGCGCGTGCCTTCGCGCCGCTGCCGTGGGTCCGCCCGAGTTCAACCGGAATTGTCGCCTCGACGACGCGGCGGCCGGTTTTCTTCGCGAGATACGGGATGAACTCGCCGAGGCTTACAGGGCTGATCGGGGCTAGGTTGAAGGTCTCGCCGATCGCCTCGGGCTTGTCGAAGATCAGGAGCAGGCCCTGGACGATGTCGCGAACGTCGACCAGCTCTTGCGTATGCGGGATACCGTTCGCGTCCATTGCCAGCAGCAATGGTTCATCGGGACTGACCAGCGGCTCGAGCACGGCCAGCACCTTGGCAAGCTCGCTGTTGGAAGTGGCGCCGGCATGGTGCGTGCTGCTGGCCTTGAGGCTGCGGACCCGACTGTTGACGTAAAACGCAGGACCGGCGTACTCGCCGTTGGGGTCGATGAGCTCCCGTGTGGCCTCGGTGTGGGAGAAAACAGCCGTGCTGATGTCGAGCGACTTTTCGGTGCGGTGGTAGAACTTGACCATTTCCTCACCCAGGACCTTGCTCAATCCATAGAATGTGTAGGGTTCCCTGGGGTGGTTCTCGTCGGTCGGCCGGTAGCGGGCGAAGCGCGTCGGATAGACCTGGTCGCTGGATGCAAAGATCATGCGCACCGGGCGCTTCTGCGACTCTGCCGCCGCAGCCCGCAGCACATTGTAGGTCCCGACAACATTGACGTCCCAGAGAAGATCGCGCGCGGCGGGCTGGAACGAAATGACGGCGGCCATGTGAAAGACGGCATCGACACCATCGGCAACCTTTGCCACATCCTCGAAGTTGGCGAGACTTCCGGTGTGGCACCTGATTCCTGCCGCTTCGGTTGCGGCCAGGTTGGCATCACCGGCTATCGCGATCGTACGAACATTGTGACCGCGCTGCATCAAGGCGGCAGACAGCACGCCGCCCACGCGACCGGTTGCGCCGGATACAAAGATCTCCATGTCTCCACCCCGAAGTTGGTCTGCTTTGGAACGACGCGCTGTTGCGCGTCTCGCGGCCTCGATGGCAGCACCATAGCGTTCACCGCCATGGGAGGAAGCTCCGCGAGCGAAGCGCGGCACGAAGGCGTCTCACATCGTGAGATCATGTCCGGACAGCATACCGCGCGATGACATTGAGGTCGGGTTCAAACGCGATACCGAGATCGTTCGATGCGCCCACGAGGCCTTTCAGCGGCTGCGGGGTCGTGGCAACCCACGCCTCCGGCTCGACGAACAGGTATTCAATCAGTGTTCTCGGCGGCATGAGAGGCAACATCGCCAGCGTCGCGAAATAGCCGGGCCCGAAATAGGGTGTATGCGGCATCGCGATCTTTTCGACACGCTTGCAGGCCTGGAGAATTTGGGAAAACTCGGAAACGCCTCCCGCTTTCGTCATGCTTGGTTGCGGATAAGTAACGGCTTCGATGATCCGACGGAAATCGAAGGCGGTGCTGGCATTCTCTCCCGTTCCCACGGCAAGTCCCAGCTTCTCGATCTCGGCCATGCTCCGATAGTCGTCGGGCGGGAAGACCGGTTCCTCCACCCATAGAACGTCGCAGCTTCTGAACGTATCGCGCAGCGCCGCCGTCTCCTCCATCGACCAGGCACAATTGGCATCGACCATGAGAGAGACATCAGGTCCGATGACGTCGCGCGCATGCTTGATGACAACCGGATCGATCTCATGCAGCTTGATGTGGCGATAGCCGAGCTCGAGGGCGCGCTCGCACTGCTCGGCGACGAGGCGACTGTCGCCGTATCGCACTAGGCTAGCATAGGCCTGCCGCTGCGCTGGGGCATTAGCGCCCAACAGGCGCCACAGGGGCAGACCGCATCGCTTAGCCTTCAAATCCCACAACGCGATATCGACCCCGGAGAGGGCGAACAAGGTGATACCGTAGCGCCCAAAAAGATGCAGCCTTTTCTGGACGTCCAGATTCCATGCGGCGATATCGTCAATGATTGCATTTGTGACGAACGGTGCGATCATGTGATCGACGGCCGCTTTCACTGCGTCTAGACAGAAATAGGCGAAGGCGTCACCCCAGCCGACAATGCCGGCTTCATCCTCAACCCGGATCAGAACCATGTCGAGCGTATGCCAGCGCGAGGGCGTTCCGCCTGTTCCTGCCCCGCCGTCGGCGAACGGAATTCGCACTGGAAAGGTTTTGAGCGAGACAATCTTCGGCGCGATGCTGCTGTTGTCTGGAGCTGGCATGATTTTCCTCTAGAGTTTAGCGATGGTGTCCGCCAAGCCGCGTTCACCGATGTCAATCGACAGCAATTGACCGGACAGGGGAGCTTTCGCCAGGCTTTCGCGAGACAGGCCGACCCGTGCGCTCGTGATGAACAGTTCACTCAGGTTTGCCCCGCCGAAACCGATCCCCGTCGGGTTTGGGACCGGCAGTGCGACGGTTCGCTCGATCTCCCCGCTGTCGTTGAGCTTGACGACGCTCCAGCCGTCGGACAACCCGACCCACGGACCGAAATTTTCGTCGACCGCGAGTGCGCAGGGCGCGCCCGCGACCCTGGGGATGTCGGCGAACCTTCGTTTGCGACCGGTCTTCAGCTCCAGCAGATAAATGCACTGACGGGACGGCAATGCGGCGAATAATCCGGCATCGCCGGCAAACGCGATGTCGGTGACGTGGCCCTGCAATTCAAAGACGGCCTCTAGACCCGATTGCTTCCGCCACGAGCCGATGCGGCTCAGATTGGCTTCCACATCGAATGCCGCGGCCCAAATCTCGTGTTGCGGGGAGGCGCGCAGCACCTTGAGCGAAAGACCCGGCTTTCCCTCGATGCGCTCGCGCAGACCGGAAAGGTTGTCGATGACGACGTCGCTGCCGACCGAGAAAACGGCTCCGTTCTCAACGAGGCACAGCGAGTTGATGCTCTCGGACAATTCGTGGAGTGCGATCGTGCACGGATTTTGGCCTTCCATCCGGATCGCCGGCGCCAGCAGATCTGCCCAGACCAAGGTTTGCGCGCGCGCATCCCAACGCGGTGCCGCACCGACAAACGCGGCGGCCGTCGACAATACCCTGTAACCGCCGGCATCATGGTGCCGGGCGCTCTTGATTGTCGGCGCGAGCAGGTCGGAGATTCGCTTGGCGACATCGACGAGCTCTTGTCCCAATTGTTCCGCGCGCCGGGCGGTAATGCGGAATGTCGGGCCTGCCACGCTGATGGCGGCGAGCGGTTTCCCGCCGGGATCAAGAATAGCCGTCCCGACGCAGCGCGTGCCGAGAACGATCTCCTCGTCGTCGATGGCGTAGCCGCGGGCGCGGACGATCGAGAGATGGGCCCTCAATTGTGAGGGGTCGCAGATCGTATTGTCCGTGAACCGCGCCAGCTCGCCGCGCAGGGCAAGGCTGAGTTGAGTCTCAGAGAGATGAGCAAGTATGGCTTTGCCCTGGCTCGTGCAGTGCATTGGCTTCAGTGCGCCGAGCCTCGCATTCGAGCGTTCCGAATGGGCGCTTTCGAAGCGCCCAAGAGACAGAACGTGACTGCCCTCTTGCACGGCGAGATAAGCAGTCTCGCCCGTCAGATCGCGCAATCGTCTCAGTTCCGCGGAAGCGATTGACGCCAGATCCGATGACGACCAAGCGTTCTGAGCGAGATCGAGGAAGTTGAAGCCGAGCGTATAGGTTTGAGTGCGAGGATCGGCCCGGATCAGACCGCGCGAGATCAGTGCGCCCAGGATTCGGTAGAGCGTGGCTCTGGGGATGCCCGTTTGGTCGGCAAGAAGCGCTTGGTCGAGCGATCCGGGAGATCTGCCTATCAGCTCGAGGATATCGCAAGCCTTGCCCAGAAGTGCCGTTCCGGCGACGCTCCTGGGGTGGATCAGATCGGCAGACCACTCAACCTCGGGCTCAGGCATGACCCAATTCTAGGTTCGATTGGTGAGACCATCCAGCTCATGATACTCGCGTAAGTGCGTCCGGAGGGTCCATATGCCCACATATTGAGACTCACTGTTGATGTCGCCAGCGAACCTCGCCCAATCCAGAGTTTGGTGGGGGAAACGACCAGCCGAGTGTTGCCTCAGCCAGCGATCGCGTCGGAGGAGGTTTTGCGTGACGAGCGCATCGAGATCAGAAGACGCGATTTCCGGTTCCAGTGGGAGCAAAAATATCTCAACGAAATGAATGGCTTAGAACGAAAATTCGCTACGCCCCCCTGAAGGATTGAAGAGCTCAAGTTTTTCAAGTGCTTAACCGGTGGCGTGCACCGGGAGAGATCGACCGCGCCCGGACCGTCGGATGAAGCATCGCGTTGGGCCGCCTGCTGCCCAAGTCGATGGAACCCCGCTTTGGCGAGGAACTCTAGTGCCTTTCGTTTATTTCGCTTGTTGCGTTTATTTCGAATATGGCGTACATACAAAGCAGTACAGGGGAGACGATACGATGACCATGCCAGCCCACGCCGGAGAGCTGGGGGGTACTCGCCTGCCTTCCGCGAGCGAGAAGGCGGCAGCCAACCAGCTTCGTCAGATACTCGCGTCGCATGCGACGGGAGACGCCAAACTACGCGTGCTCGATGATGCGCAAAAGGCAGCTGAGATAACATTGTCGCCGGCCCTGTCGAGCCTCTTGATGGAATTGCTGCGGCATATCGGTCGCGGCGATGCGGTGACGCTCGTGCCTGTGCATGAGATGTTGACCACGCAGCAGGCTGCCGACATCCTGAATGTCTCACGTCCGTTTCTAGTCTCGCTGCTTGAGAAGAACGAAATTCAGCACGTGACAGTGGGGCGTCATCGCAGAATTAGGGCCGAGGACCTATTCGCCTATAAGCGCACGCGTGATGAGAAGCGAGGCAACGCGCTTGCGAATCTCGCCGAGCTGGACGCGGAGCATCTGTAAGCTTGTTTGCAAACTGTTTCACGGCATTCGTCGATGCGTGCTCGCTTGCGAGCGCGCTCAAAAGGAACCTGCTGCTCTCCCTGGCGGAGGCGGAGTTTTTTCGTCTCCGCTGGTCGAGCCGCGTTCTGGATGAGACCGAAGCAGCTATAGAGGAAATCTTAAGCGGCAAAGGCTTCGACGATGCAACGGCGCGCGCGGAGCGGGCGCGTGCCAGCATGGAAGCCGCCTTCGAAGACGCCATGGTTACAGATTTTGACAACTTCTTGCCGGTTGCGGCGGGTCTGCCCGATCCCCGCGACCACCACGTCGTTGCTGCGGCGGCCAAGACGCAAGCCGCAATGATCGTAACGGAAAACCTTAAGGACTTTCCGGCGGCAGTTCTTTCTGACCTGAACATGCAGGCGAAATCCGCCGACGCTTTCATTGCGGATACCATCGCACTCGACGAAGCTCGCGCCGTTGCAGCCATTCGACGTATGCGGAACGCTTCAAAAAACCAGAAATGACGCCAGCGGAGCTGTTGCTCGTGATGGAGGCTGCGGGACTGATCGAGACGGTTGACCTGCTAAGGGCACACCTCGAATCGCTCTAGTCGATTCGACAGCCTCAGAACATGTGCTCACGATCGAGTCCACCGTGACACTGCACTGCTGCGGGAATGGGGCCGTCTCGGCCAGCGCGGCCGCCGGCGCCTCGGTCTATTCGCTGGGCCAGTGCAGGCCGTCGCGCCGCCCGAGGCTGGGCTCGAGCGCAAAGCCCGTCATGGCTAGAGCTGGCGAAGTCCCACAGCTGCAGTGAGCGGTCCTGTTCCCCATGATTTCGCTGACGGACGAACTCGACGCATAACTCAAAGTCGCCAGCAAAAATTGCTTCGGATATTCCATAATGAAGGTTATGCGAATCAATAAAGATTATGTAAATCACTAGCTTATACGTCGTCCAACGAACTGCGCCGCTTCAAAAGTCAAGACTGGCAGTCCCGACCGACCTTCCTTACGACGCGTTCGCCTGCCTTCGCCGAACCATGTCCCGTTGGCGGCGCTTTCGGTCGCGCTTGTGCCGAACTGGCGCTATCGAAGGCATCGGTGACAGAGTCGTGGCCAGCGTCGGCTCCTCGACCACGCCGATGCTAGGTGGCTCCGTTGCTTGGGCGGGTGCGGGCCGTGCCTCCATGGTCGCGAGAACCGAACGTCCCTTCTCGGTGATACGCCAGCCGCGGTTCAATCGCTCGATGAGACCTTGGGAGAAGATATCCAGGTCGGGCACGCGGGCCGCCAATCGCTTCGTGCGTTCGGCCCAGTCCCGTCCGCTAGTCGCCAGGATCGCCATGTCGCGCTTGAGGTCCGCCATGGCGGCGAAGCCGTCTGGATAGCTGACCAGCACCTTGAGAACCGTCACCTGGAAGTTCACCGCCCCACCCGTACCCGGCTTCCGCGAACTTACTTCCTCGACATCTTAGATGTATCCGTGAACGTCTGTCGACTCGCGATTCATCCGCTGGTTTTCGTGGGGGCTATCAATGCGTCCTTTGTTTTCTGGAGATGGTCGATGGACTTATCAATCTCATTAATCGCCGTCTGGAAATGCCTGGAGGCGAGATCGTAGTTTTTGGCAAACCCATTCTTGAACGTCTCAAGCTGGTTTTCAAACTGCGTGATGTCAATATTCTGCGCCTTAACCAGGGCCAGTTCGGTCTTGTACTTCAGGGAGTTGAGAGATGCATTCCGCAGAAGCGTAATCATGGGCAGAAAGAACTGCGGCCGGATGACATACATCTTCGGAAAGCGGTGGAAGACGTCGACGATGCCCGCGTTGTAGAGTTCGCTCTCAGGTTCGAGCATCGACACCAGGACGGCATACTCGCAGCCCTTCTCGGTACGATCCCGATCAAGTTCCTTGAGGAAGTCCTCGTTCTTGCTCTTCGTTGCGGTTTTATCGCTCTCGTTCTTCATCTCGAACATGATCGAAGTGATCTCAGTGCCGGCCTCGTCCGACTCACGAAAGATGTAATCGCCCTTGCTCCCGGTCCTCGCATCGTTGTCTTTCTCGAAGTAGGCCCGCGGAAAGGCCATCGATCGCACCTTGTTGAATTCGGTCTCGCAGTGCTTTTCAAGGGTTTCGCCAACCATTTTGGTCGAGAGGCGGGCCTTCATATCCTTCAGGCGTTCGATCGCGTCGTCGCGATCCTTAATCTGGGTCTCGTACTTGTCCTTGAGAGCTTTTTCAGCCAGCTGCTTTTCAAGCTCTGCCTGCTTGATGCCATTTCTGAGCTCATCGCGCTCTTTTTCAACGGCACTGACAGCCTCGGTAACGGCGAGCTTCTTCTCAAGCTCGATACCTTGGAGCCTGGCCTTCAGCTCTCGGATTTCCTCTTCCTTGCCGGCGGAGACCTTGTGCAGCTCGCTGGCCAAAAGCGCCTCAGCAAGCTCTGACGCAGCTTTCCTCTCGTGTTCAGCATGCGCGAGCGCGTTCGCGAGGGTATCACCTCTTTTTCCACTAGGCTAAGCGCTTCGATGAGAGCGAGCTTCCGAGTAATCTCGCTCGCGTCGAGCTCGGACTTCAGCTCTTGGATTTCGGCGTCCTTGGCAGCCGCCGCCTTGTGCAGTTCGTTGCTGACCTTCGCCTTGGGCCGCCAATCGCTTCGTGCGATCGGCCCAGTCCCGTCCGCTGGTCGCCAGGATCGCCATGTCGCGCTTAAGGTCCGCCATGGCGGCGAAGCCGTCTGGATAGCTGACCAGTACCTTGAGAACCGTCACCTGGAAGTTCACTGCCCCACCCGTACCCGGCCTCCGCGAACTTACTTCCTCGACATTTTAGATGGATCCGTGAACCTCTGCCGCCTGGGTTTGATCCTGATTGAGTTCAGCAGCGTTGCGGCGGCGATCATCAGCAGGATGCCGACGAGGCTGAGCGCGATCTGCATCGCAAGACCATTCGAGATGTCGACCAGCGCTATTTGGCTGGCGAGCGCCAGCAGAACACCGAGACAATAGATTGCCAGCGAGTTCTCCCCACAGCGGATCGCTGCGCGCATCAGCGGCGTTGGCAGTTGCCGATCGCGAGGTACGAGCCATACCGCTAAAATCGCAAGCGCCAAAAAATGCAGCAGCCGCAAGGGGGCGAGATCCGATTTGTCGACTTGGTAAACCACATTGGCGAGCGCTTGTGGGACCAGATCTTCCAGCGTCGTGAGACACCAACTCAACGCCACGATCAGGCTAAAAGTCAGATAGAGAACTGCAAGTACAAGCGCGATGCGACAGGTCATCCAAGGCCACACTCCCCTGCCCGCAATGACACACCAGGCGCCGAGCACAACCAGCAACTGCCAAGCCAGCGGGTTGAAGAACCACACGTTGTCGGGCCATGCCGGGACGGTCCAGCCGAAGACGTGCACCAGCACATAAAGCAAGAGCGACGCGCCGAGTGTCGCGTTCGGCACTCGCAGCAGCAACCACAATAGCGGTGCAAACAAAAGATGATAAACCACGAAGATCGGCAAGACGTCGGTGTTGACCGGACGGTATTGCAGGATTGCCGCATGCGCGAGCGCCGCACCCGGATGTTCCAGCAAAAGGCGCGTGTTGCTCTCGTCCGCGATCCGGCCACCGCCGCTTAGGTAGACCATGATGGCGCAAGCCACGGTGAGCAGTAGAAATGCGGCATAAATATCCCAGCTTCGCCACAGCGTACGGGTGATGACGCCGGGCCAACCGTCGCGCGAATGTGCGCTGCCGTAAGCCAGCGCGCAGGTCACACCGGAGACGAACATGAATACTTCCGCGCTATCACTGAAGCCGTAGTTACGCAGCGTCAGCCAGCTTCCGATGTTGTTGGGGACATGATTCAGAAAGATGCACCAGAGCGCGATGCCGCGGCAAGCATCGATGCGTAGGTCGCGGCCTGGCCCTTTCGGCTCCGGCAGCGCGCCCGCCAATGGCATCGCAGGCGTCGCGAGCAACTCGGGTTCGGGCTGCGGATGCAGTACGCGCAACGCATTTCGCTCGATCTCCGGCAGCGTCCGGCGAATGTCAATGTTCAACGAAGTCCGATGCTTGTCGAGGTCGACAGGCACGCCACTAACGGGATACAATCGCATCGGCTCCCGGGCATCGGACAGATCGATCGAACTGATCGCCACCATCTCGACGAAAGAGCTGCGGGGCGGCGGCGCAGGCACCATCATCATGGTGGCGACGGGCCGAAAGGACGGAAATGATAATCCTTCCATTCCTTCCATTAATTCTTCGTCGGTAATCACTTCATACGAGCCAGCCGGTAATATCCGCTCGAAGCTTGTGATCCGAAATGGGTGCTCGAACTCCACCGTTTCACGTCGTGATCGGGTCATCGCCATGATCATCCTCGCACGTTGGCGAGGACGCGCCGGGACAGCGGATAGCAGCTGGCATATAGAGGCGTCCTCGCGCGTGCTGAACGCTCAATGACGAGGCTATTCAGCACTTTGGGCGAAAGCGATTCCACTGCAAACCGAAACCGGAAACTCCGCCTCAGAGCCTTGCGCGTCCGGATTAATCGTTATCGAATATTCGTTGCCGTCCCGGCAGCCAATGCGCCAAGCATCGACCCCAGATTCGGTGCCGCCTTGATACATGGTCCGAACAACAGCACCACAGGCCTGCTTCCTATTCTTCAAAATGGACGTCCAGAAAGCGAGATGCTTAGCCTGATCCAGTGCAAGTATCCTCATCGACCTATTGTTAGCGGCATGGGCCGTTCTGAAAGGCTCGGGAGCTACGACCTCGGGTGGCATGGCTGTCGTTGTAGTGGCAGCCGCCTTTCTAAAATGCAGATCGGCATCCAGAACAAACCATAGGACGGTAAAGCTCGCGACAGTCACCAAAGAGAGAATAGGCGATCGCTTCATCATGTCTCTCCCTCCCAGAGATCGAGACATTGCGCCATCGCGGCGTCGCGAGGCCCGAGAAATCTAACGAAATATGGTACTTCCGAAATATGGTACTTCGTGAACGGCGCTGATCGCTGCAACCGCACAGGAACTGACCCCTACCTTTCGATGAGTAGTGGCACAGCGGGGGGCGCAGCAGCGGCAGCGGGTTCAAGCAACGGCACAGACGTGTCGCGAAAAGATGTCAAGGTGGGGCTGACTGATACCGTTTAGAGCCGCGTCAGCTCGGCTCGAACCTTGCGTGTCATTGCGTGCCGAGCGGCGAGCCTAGCAGCGCACTAGATGTCGGATTCGGCCACACGCGACCTAGTCGATCGAAAGAGCTTGATCCGATCAACGGCAAACACAACTCACGATTTATGAACGCGCGGAGGTTTCACACAACCGCCGGGGCATAGAAGGGCAACGGCGCGCGAGACGGGCTCAGATCGCATGACGCGCGGCACGAGAGAAATGTCCCTTCCTGGCCGATTTTATTGCAAAAGTCGGCTGTAACCGACGGATGTCGTTCGGCCATTCGCTAAGGCCGACCCGCTTTCCGCCCATTACCGGACATGCCGCGAGCCGCTACTCGAATCGACACGTCGATAAGGGAAGTAGCTTTGCCAGATCGAGAACTCAGAGCTCAGGCGAGTATTTTTTATTGACGGAGCAGCTGGTTGATAGGAGCATATCGGACTTGAGACGCCCGACCTTTCCTGTTTTGGCCTCATGGCTGGCAGAATGGGAGGTTAGCAATGGCTATCGATTACGCTTCGGCTTCAATCGCGCTATCACAAACAGGTCCTCAGGCGCCCCGGCGGCAGTTTTTCTGCGACGAGGTTGGGCGGCGAGAATTTCTCTGCGGCGGAGGCGCCGGTCTCTTAAGTCTGATACTTGCTACCCTTGGTGGCTCGAAGTCGGTCAGTGCGGGGGCTGTCACTGGGTCATTGCCTGAGCTCGACCGCGTGGCAGTTCGAATAGTGATCGATAGTTATCAGTTCGCTGTCGCCCCGAGCAGAAAGCTACCCAACCTCGATATCCAGCACTTTGGCTGGGGTCTTAGCGACAAGCCGCCGCGCAAAACTTTGGTTAGCGAGTTCGGCCTTGCGATGCAGGTCGAGTCGCGACGCGGCAACGAGACGCGCAACATCCTAGTTGATTTCGGTTTCACGCCGGAAGCCCTTCTCAACAACACGAGCCTGCTTGGTATTGACCCGGCGGCCATCGACGCACTTGTGCTCAGCCACGGGCACCAGGACCACTTTGGCGGTCTCGTCGGTTTCTTGCAGGCGCATAGCGGCAAGCTCAAGCCCAAACTGCCGTTGTTTGTCGGCGGCGAAGGATGTTTCTGCGCGCGCGAGTGGACTGCACCCCCGGTGCGGGGCAGCTTCGGCGTCATCGACCGCAAAGCACTCGAGGAGGCGGACCTCGCCGTAACCGTCGCAGCCAGACCTGCCCTGGTTGCGGATCACGCCGTCGTCACGGGGCAGATCAGTCAGAAGACCTTCGAGAAGGTGCTGTCACCGAGCGCAATGACCATTGGTCTCGACCGCGGCATCGGCTGTTATCCCGAGCGCCTCAGCGAGGCGGAACGTACTGCGCCTGTGGTACCGGATCAGTTTCAGCACGAGATCGCGACGGCGTTTAATCTGAGAGGACGGGGGCTTGTCGTTCTCACTTCATGCAGCCATCGCGGCGTGGTCAACGCGATCAAGGAAGCTCAAGCCGCCTCGGGCGTGGAAAAAGTTCATGCGGTGATCGGGGGCTTTCATCTCGCGCCCTATCAAGAGGACTACGTTCGAGATACGGTCAAGGCACTCCAGGAAATCGATCCGACTTACGTGATTCCGCTGCATTGTACGGGGGAGCCCTTCTACGAAACCGCGCGGGCTGCGATGCCGACAAAGCTCCTACGCTCGTACACCGGAACTCGATTGGTTTTCGATGCGTGAGCGCAGCCTAACCATTAAATGAATGTCCGTTCGTGGGGGCCGAAGCGGACCAATGACGACGTGCGCTGATTTCGGCATGTTCAAGACCGTGTCCTAGAGCCTGCGAATGCCGCTGTCCGAATGGGCACGCCGCCTGACCCTTTTGATCTCCCGCAATGTTTTCATTTAGCTAGTGTTTCACCGTGCGAAAGCGCAAAGTGAAACGATCATCGCCCGCCCTTGATGTTTTTGGTGGCTGTGAGCGCTGCGCTCCCGCGTCGCGAGGCGAACATCAGGCAAATGGCGCGCCCGACCGATGCGTTTGTCTGCATCAAGCTTACGTACCATCGCTCGCGCAAGGCCAGAGAGGACATTTACAATGAACACGCAATCGCGGCGAATCTCGTTTGCGGCTGGTCTGATCACCGCTGCGCTCGCAAGCGGCGCAATCGCCCAGCAAGACGAAAAGCTCGGCAAGGTGGTCTTCCCTACCTCTTGCGCCCCCAATGTGCAGACAGAGTTCGATCGCGGTGTCGCAATGCTGCATTCATACTGGTTCCTAAAGGCTCGCCGGACGTTCGAAGGGATACTACAGCAGGACCCCGCCTGCGCCATGGCGCATTGGGGTGTGGCGATGGACTTCCTCGGTAACACCCTTGCAGCCACGCCGAGCCGGGCCGATGCGCAGGCTGCTTGGGACGCGCTTGAGAAAGCGCGGGCTACAGGGCCGAAGACGCAGCGCGAACGCGACTGGATCGAGGCGCTGAGCGCCTATTTCCGCGACCATGACAAGGTCGCCGTGGATGTCCGACTGGCAGCCTACAATGCCGCAATGGAGCGGATGGCTCGAAGCTATCCGGATGACTACGAGGTGCAGACCTTTTACGCGCTGACGCTCCAAGCCTCGGCGCCGAAAAGCGACCTCACCTATGCCAATCAGACCAAGTCCGCGGCGCTTTTAGAAAAGCTTTTCGAGCAGAACCCGCAGCATCCGGGTGTGACGCACTACCTCATTCACGCCTATGACTTTGCACCACTTGCCGAAAAGGGAATTGCGTCGGCGCGGCGCTATGCTGGCATTGCGCCGGCCGTGCCGCACGCCCGGCACATGCCGTCGCACATCTACTCCATGGTCGGACTTTGGGAAGAATCCATCGCCTCGAACGCATCGTCGCTTGAGATCCAGCCCGACTACTATCACGCGTCGGATTTTACGGTATATGCCCAACTGCAGCTCGCGCAGGATGCCAAGGCCGATGTGATGATCAAGAAATCGCTTGCCACCGCCGACCGCGGTGATCGTCCGATCAACTTCGTCAATTTCACCGCCAAGGCCGCGATGCCAGCGCGTTACGTCCTGGAACGGGCGGATTGGGCCGGCGCCGCCGCGTTGCCGATGACTCCCACCCAATATCCTATGGCGGATTCACTGATCCGTTTCACGCGAGGTCTCGGCATGGCGCGCACTGGCGATTTCGCGGGCGCTAAAGAAGAGATCGAAGCGATGAAGGCGTTGCGCACGACGCTGCAGCACGCCGACCAGTCCTACTGGGCCGACCGCACGGAAGAGCAAATGCTTGCCATTTCCGCATGGGTGGCACTGAAAGAAGGCGATCGCGATCAGGCACTGCGGTTCATGCGAGCAGCGGCTGACAGCGAAGACGGTAGCCTCAAGCATGTGGCGATGGAGAATCGACTCTATCCGTTCCGAGAATTGTTGGCGGAACTGCTTCTTGAGACAGGGCAGCCAGCAGCTGCCTTGAACGAGTTCGAGACCGCGCTCAAGCAGACCCCCAACCGCTTCCGAGCCTTCTTGGGATCCGCCCGCGCTGCGGACAGCGCAGGTGACCGCCAGAAGGCATCCGAGTACTTCGGCAAGCTGGCGAACCTGGCCAAGAACGCTGATACGGAGCGGCCGGAAATCCGTGAGGCCCAGGCATACTCGCGCCGAGATGACACGATCGGTGGCGTACGAAAATAACTCCTCGGCTGTCTGACCCGGCAGCCGTCAATTCGAGAAGGCAGCGATGACTCGCGCGGTCGCGTTGGCTACGATGCTCGTCGCGCTGGTGGCCGGCGTGGCCATCTACACCATAAGCGCGCCGGGCTGGCGGAACGGGATTACACCGCGGTTCGGCGGGCTCGACCCTCGGGACGAGACCGAAGCATGGCCGATCTGCACCACCATGGCATCGGTCGCATCGGAGGCCGGCTGGGCGCAACTCGACCCCGATTTCAAGGCCGGCAAGAAGGCGCTGGGCGTAGAGAATTGGCATGCTGCAGTCGTAGCGTTCGAGCTCGCCGCGCTACGCGATCCGACTAATGCCGATGTCCAGAACTACATTGGCTATGCCTATCGGCGGCTGCATCAGATGGGTCCGGCCATCGGCCATTATCACCAGGCATTGATGCTAAATCCGCGCCACCGCAGCGCGCATGAGCATCTCGGCGAGGCTCACCTGGTGCTTGGGGAGCCGGCCAGGGCAGAGCAACTTCTGGCGGCGCTGGAAAACCTCTGCCTCATTCCCTGCGACGAATACGACGACCTCAAGCGAGCCATTGCGGCGTACAGGAGGCTGGCCGGGCGCTGAGATCCAGACGCAATGTCGAAGTCATGAGGCTGCTGGATCGGCTCGCACCTGATCACAGCGGACTTCCGCAAAAGACAATGGCCTGGCGCTGCGCAAGGTGTGCGCGCTTCGTCGAACTCTGCCGTGAGATGGGTCTTCTCGCAACGGCGAGCGTAGGCGAATTTCTCGTCTGGCCGGCATTTCGTGGACCAACGCCTCGCCCTGATCGGAGCGACCGGGCGATGGGTCTCATTCCTCAAGCCCGCGAAACCTGCTAGATGTTATGTATCTGCCCTTGAGCGGGACGTGCCGAATTCTCCGCGCGGGAGCGGGCTGCTAACGTGCCGTCGGCGGGCATTGGATTCCAATAAGCCGACATTCATTTTTGGCGGAATACACCCGTGGCCGCAAAATGCGCGGCCACGAAATCGCGACCGCACCTGCGATCTATTCAGCACCATTCGAGACAGGAGGAGAGCATGAATCGGCGTAGTGTGTTCAGCATGTCTGCACTGATGGCGTTGGGAGTCGCCCTGCTGCCGAGCAACGTCAGTGGTCAACAGAAGTCGATCAAGGAGCAACTCGTGGGGACCTGGACGTTCGTCTCCTCGACAACGAAACTTCCGGACGGGAGTCCGGCGTGGGGCACCAATCCGAAAGGGCTGCTGATCTTCACCGAGAACGGATACTTCTCGTCGCAAATTGTGCGCTCCGATCTTCCGAAGTTCGCGACGCAAAACCGCGCACAGGGTACGCCAGAGGAAAACAAAGCCGTCGTACAGGGAAGCATTGCCAACTTCGGCACGTACACGGTCGACGAAACGAAAAAAACTTACACGCTGAAATTTGAGGGCAGTTCGTTCCCAAATCGAGCAGAGACCGAACAGACGCGAGGATTCACAATTGCTGCGGACGAATTGAAGGTCACCAACCCATCAACGTCCATTGGCGGCTCTTCTGAGCTCGTCTACAAACGCGCCAAGTAGGTCCGGACTCTGGTCCTGAGCGGGTGCAAGGGCGCGAAGTCATTGGATGTTCAGCAGGCGGTTGCTTGGTCCGACCCGGGCTCAGCAGAATCCGCGCTCGGTTCATTGTAATGCGGCGCCCGAAATCGTTGGGGCAGACCAGCATCAGCGCGAATTGAATGAAGGCTGGAGCCGGGTGACTTCCGCAATTGGACCCGTTCGAGACATCCTGGTTCCATTTGACGATGTCCGCTTATCTGGTCAGACCGGACATCATCACCTCAGGGGGCAAACCGACGCGATTGACCCCAAACGGACGTAGCGACCCCGGGTTCTTGTTATGGCTGCGCCGGCTAAGCCACAGCTTTCGAAATGGCATTCAGCAAGACATCCTGTGCGAACGGCTTGCGTAAATAGGCGATGCATCCGGCGTCCATCGCCTCATTGCGCGTGGCCTCGTCGTCGCTCGCGGTCATGAAGATGACGGGCCACTTCGATCCCGATGCCGCAAGACGGCGCTGCAGCTCGATTCCCGAAATTCCCCAGAGGTGAATGTCAAGCAGCAAGCAGGTTGCCGTCTGCACGCTGTCGCTCTCGAGCAACGCCTCGGCCGTCGCGAACGTCCGGCTCTCAATGCCGTGGCACGCCAACAGCCGCGACACGCTCTTCAGAAGGCTCGCATCGTCATCGACCACGACCACAACTGTCCGCTGCGCCGTCATATCGTGTCCAGCCCCCAAGGCGTATATGGCCCCCCAGGGGGTCGGCCAATCCTTGATCTGGATCAACGAAGGTCCGCTGGCGCTGATGTCATCGCTGCGCCTTGCGAGGCGCAGGCGCAGTGACCGGCCGCAACTCCATGCTGGATACGCCCGCTGTAATGTTCACGCCCGTCTGACCCTGCGGACACCGGCTGCAAAGCGACCGTGCGGTCCGAGCCGCCGATCAGGAGGTTGGCACCCACTCCGGCGCCGACCCTACCACCGGCGGTCGCACCCGCATAGGTTCCCGCCAACGCCGCCCGGCGCAGTGTGGTCGGCGCAAAAACGGCCCAAGTCAGCTGGCCGCCGGACGTGGCGCCGATGTCGAGCTCAAGCGTACCGACGGTGCCTTCATAAGCCTCGCGCGCCCGCGCGGCGGTGAAGCACCGGCTTCGGCAGACGCAAGGGGTGCGTTCCGACAGAAACGACCCTTAGCGGCACCCAGCGCCATCTCGCGTGGGGATGCGGCTCTGTCGCGCCCGCAGGTCCGGCACCGGTGGCACCTATTCAAACTTTCCTCATGATTCCTTGCCTCTCGCGCCTTAGGCAATCCACCGCAACAGCACCAGAACGGCGGTCACGGTGATGGCGCCTCCGATGCGCGTGGCGATCTGGGCGAACGGCATCAGCTCCATGCGCTCCGCCGCGGTCAGAATCGCGACGTCGCCGGTACCACCCTGGCCGGAATGACAGGCGTTCACGATCGCGGTCTCGATCGGATACATGTTCATGAGCCGGCCGATGACGGCGCCTGTGGCCATGAGCGTGAAGACGGTCGCGATGATCGTCACGAGGTTGGCTACCGTGAAGGCTGCCATCAGCCTCTCCCAGGGAGTCAGTGAGACGCCGATCGCAAACAGCAAGGGATAGGTCATGCCGATCCGGACAAACCGGTAGACGACCAGCCCGCCCGACTGCAATCGCGGCGATACCGCGCTGCCAAGCTTGGCAGCGACCGCAAGGAACAACATCGCAACCGGTGCCGGCAGGCCGATCAGATGAAACAGCATCACGCCCATGAGATAGAGCACGATCGCGGTCAGTCCGGCAGCGGCAATCGCAGTGACGTCGGATGAGGATGACGTGTCCTCCTGCTGCTCCAGGGCGGCCAGATCGAGTGCGCCATCGCCCGGCGGCTGGAGCCGCCCGTTACCGGTGAGATGCGGATATTTCCTGCCGACGTAGTTGAGCGTGCCGGAGAACAGGATGGCGGTGAGGCTACCCAGCATCACCGGCGGAAGCACCTGGGCGAAGAAGTCGCCCTGCGGCTGGCCGAGGATGGCCGCATAGCCGATCGAGAGCGGGATCGCGCCCTCGCCGACACCGCCCGCCATGATCGGCACCACGATGAAGAAGAAGGTCTTGTAGGCGCCGAGTCCGAGCATCATGCCGACGAGGGTGCCGACCGCGGCAGCGGCGAGCGAGCCGACGCCGAGCGGCACGAAGATCTTGAGAAAGCCCTTGACCAGCACGTTGCGGTCCATCCCCAGGATGCTGCCGACGATGATGGCGGCGATGTAGACATAGAGGAAGTTCGTGAACTTGGTGAAGTCGATGATCGACTTCTCGATCGGCGCCGGGATCAGCTTGTAATAGACCAGCGCGGACGGAATGAAGGTCGCGAAGATCGCAGCCGCGCCGATGTTGCGTAGGATCGGCAACCGCCTGCCGATCTCGGCGCAGGTAAAGCCGCCGAGAACGAGCACCGCGATCATGGTCGGTGCATCCGGCTTGATCTGGCCCTGCTGCGTCAGACTGGCGAGCAGCACGACGAGGATCGCGTAGATCGGCAGCGAGATGATGCCGACCTTGTAATCCATCAAGCGCCACCAGCCGGTCGGCCAGAACGACGTTGGACCAGACGTGATCGCGGGCTCGCGATAGGGCGCGGCGTTGGCCTGAATGGTGTCCGACATGGCGTTCTCCCGTTCCATCACTCTATTTTTTCTTCTGTACAGCGTCCCGTGCCGCGAGCCGAAAGGGCCGGCCACCTACGGCACAAGATGACCGAGTGAGGGGCATCTCCCCGGCGTCTTCGCGGCACGGTGCGCATATGAATTCGCCGGCAGGATTGGATCATCGTTCGCGGGCGGTCGGAGACTTCGACCGTCCGCTGTTTGCTGGCGCTATGGCTACCATTTGTAGCGAACGCCGGTCACGACCTCGTCCGCTGAATCGTGCAGATGTGCCTGGCTCGCGCTGTATCCACCCGACGTCTTCAGGTGATCGCCGGCAATGTACACGTCGACGTTCGGGATCGGGTGGTAGATGAACGAGGCGTAGGTCGTCATGCGGGTGCCGGTCCCGGTCGCGACCGCACCGGTCGCATCCTTGAACGGCACTAGCGTATAGCCGGCGGCGCTGATCGCGGCATTGTGGGCGAAGAAGTCCTGCCAACCGACTTCGACGTCGTACAACTTCGAGGGCGTTACCTTGGCCGAGACGGTCACGACGTCGTCGTTACGCGTGCCGAGTATCGCGCCCTGGTCGGCCGTGTAGCGGATGTAGCCTGCATTCAGGCGAAGCAGGCCGCCGTCCCAGTTGCCACCAAGGCCCCACGACTGGTGGGTGTGACCGACATTGGTTGTGCCGATCGTCGGGATCTCGAGCACGTTGGACTCGGTGTAAAAGCCCGACACGTGGAACTGTCCGGCATTGTAGCCGGCCGCCACAGCAGCGCTGCTCCCCTTGTCCAGACCTGCTCCCGGAATCGGCCCGCTGCCATTCGGACCGCCCGGACCGTTGCCGTCGCTGAAATTATAGGCCGCGCCCAGGTAGAGGCCGTTGTCGAACACCTTCTTCCAGACCAGGCCCTGATCGTATCGGGTATCGCCCTGTCCACCTGCGCCGTTGCCGCCGCTGGTATAGAAGATGAGCTGCTTGAAGTTGTTGACGTTGGTGAAGCCGCCTTCGTTGGTGCTGAGGGCAGAGGCACCGTAGGGATCAGCCCAGATGTTGGCGACGTCACGCGGCAGCGTGTTCTGGCGGCCGACGCTGAACTTGCCGATCGTCGGGCTTTCGAAGCCCACCCACGCGTCGCGATTGAACAAGACGCCGGGCGTATCCATGTTGCCGCTCGGCAGCTCGAACTCGCTTTCCATCCGCGCCAGCAGATTGAAGCCGTATTCGGGGAAGACCTTCTGGGTGATGAAGATGCCCCACCGGTTGCCGCTGAACCACGACGTATTGAGGCCGACCGTCGAACGTCCGGCCTTGTCGACATTGGTCACGTAGCCCAGGGTCGGCTCGATGACGCCGTAAAGCAGCACGTCTGTGTTCTGGGTTTCGATGATGTGCACGGGCTGGCCGGTCTTGAAACTCTCCCAGGGACCGGCTTTGGTCGGGATCGGCCCGGCGGCCGGCGGCGGCGCTTCAGCCCTCGCCTCCTCCTTCTTCTCGACCTGCTTGAGCCGGTCGTTCAGCGCCTTGACCTTGGTCTTCTGCTCTTCCATGTCGGACAGGCGCTTGTTCAGCGCCCGGATCTCGGCCTTCAATTCGCTGAGGTCGTCCGCTTTCGCGGGCACCGTCGCAAGCCCGATCGCGGAGATGGCCGCCCCGATCAGCGCATAGCGGGCAATCGAACCAAGCTCCGTCTTGTGGTGATCCAGCCTGGCTCCGCCGGACAGCCAGTGTTGGCGCAGTTGCGTCGTCAATTTCATGTCGCCCCCCAAAGAGATTTTGTAAGAGGGGGAAAATTGGCGGTGACTGCTGTCAAAACCCTGTCATCTGGCGCGGGACGGAGAACTCCTCTGCAAGAGGTCTTCACCGTTGCAACTTCATCACAGCAAGACGTGCATAGGGTTCCGTTCGCACATGCACAATCTATGGGATTGAGGGGAAAGTCCGTAGCGATACGGGCCCCCAAGGCCAAACCCTTGACCGCGCCCTTCATCCTGAAATACTCGTCGCAGCAACAACGTGCGCCAACAGCAATGGCGCCCCCGGGCAATGACAAGTTCGGCGCTCAAGCCGATAGACGTTCCGGACCATGTGAATGATCGGCATCAGGCGACATCCGGTGCCGATTTCGGAGACGGGTTTTCTCAAGGGGGATACAGCCTATGCACAGGATTTCATGCGTGCTCTTCTGATCGAAGACACGGTCGATCTGGGCGCGGCCATCGCTGCGCGCCTTCGCGATCAGGGGCATGCGGTCGAATGGCTGACTGACGGCGGCCTTGCCTCGCAGCGTGTTCAGGAAGATCCGTTCGATCTCATCATTCTGGACCTCTCGCTGCCCGGCATGGATGGCGCCGACGTGCTCAAAGGATTGCGCGGCCGGCGGATCAATACGCCGGTGCTCGTCATCACCGCGCGCAGCGAAATCGGCGACAAGATCGACCTGCTCGACATCGGCGCTGACGATTACCTGGTCAAACCGTTCGATCTTCGCGAGCTTGAGGCGCGGATGCGGGCGGTCGTACGCCGACACAGCGGCACACCCACCAGCCGGATCGAACTCGGCGACATCACGATCGACATCGCCGCGCAGTCAATCGTCGCGGCCGGCCGCAATGTCGAATTCACGCGGCGCGAATTTCGCCTGCTCGAGCTGCTTGCACTGAACGTCGGGCAGGTTGTCCCGCGCGAGCGCCTTATGGACCAATTGTTCGGATACGAGAATGCGGTCAACCCGAACGCGCTCGAGCTCTACATCTCCCGGATTCGGCGGCGACTGAAATCCTCCTCGCTCCGGATCGACACGGTGTGGGGAACCGGCTATGTCGCGAGGATCGACGATGCGCAGCCGTCAAAGATCAATTAAGCGCGATATCGTTTTTGGTGCGATCTCGCTGCTCGCCGTACTCGGCATCGGGCTGTTCTTCTACATCCGCAACTTCTCGCTCGATGCTGCCGACACTGCATTCGACCGCGTGCTTGCGGCCGCAGCACTTTCGATTGCAGACAACATCCGGGTCGATGACGGGCATCTCACGCTGGAGCTGCCGCTCGCTTCGCTGGAGATCCTGGGTGCATCGCGCGAGACCCGGGCGTTCTATGCGGTGCGGGCGCCCGACCACTCATTGATTACCGGCTACCCCAATCTGCCCGAACCGACGCCGACACATGATCACAAACCGCATTTCGAGGACGCCATCTATACCGACGATCCCGTGAGGATTGGCAGCGTCCAGCGTTACATCGACTTCGGCGAGAAGTCCGGCTGGGTCAGCATCACGGTCGCGGAGACACGGGAGGCCCGTACGGAGCTCGCCGCCCTCATCGTGAAGAATTCACTCGCGCCGATGGCGCTCGCGGGTCTCGTGATCTGCCTGTTGATCTCGACCGGCCTGAAGCGAGCCTGGGCGCCGCTGGTCGCGCTCGAGAGCGAGCTGATCGGGCGATCGCCAACCGACCTCAACCCGATTCAGACATCGGTGCCGCGTGAGGTGAGCTCGCTGGTGTCGAGCCTGAACATCTTCATGCAACGGCTCGAGGGCGTCCTCAGCACGTTGCGCCGGATTGCGGTAGATACCACGCACGAGATACGGACGCCGCTCGCCTCGATCCGGGCACTCGCCGAAGTCGCTGCATCCGAGCGGAATGCGAGTGTCGTCTATAGCTATGTGCATCGCATTCATGCCAACGCTGTCGATGCCACGCGCATCGTCAATCAGCTGCTGGCAGAAGCGGCCATCGCCCATCATATCGAGACCTCGGCCAATCCTGCTTGCGATTTTCTCGAGCTTTACCTGCAAGCGGTCGAGCGGCTTCCGAGTGGCGACATGCGGCGCTGCCGGCTGGCCGATCTTTCCACGACCCACGAGGACTTCCCGGTTCGCGGAGCGCCGCTGGCGTTCCGCGAGTTGATCGACAATCTGCTGGACAATGCGTTGAAATACGCGCCGGAAGGCATGATCGACGTCGATCTGCGCACGTCGTCCGATGGGTCGACCGTTGAATTCGAGGTGGCCGACCGTGGACCCGGCATTCCCAACGACGAGAAGCCGATCGTGCTCGAACGCTTTCGCCGCGGGTCGAGCGGCGCGAGCGCCGCCGGGACCGGCCTCGGGCTCAACATCGCCAAGAGCGCTGCTGCTGCCGCCGGTGGCGATCTGTGCCTGCTCGATCGCCCGGGCGGCGGGCTCGTCGTCAGGGTAACCTTGCCGAGGACGTCATGACGGCTTTTCGTAAGAGACCAGCAATACGGCGCACGGCATTGTCGCTAGGCCTGGTCATGGCGCTTCTTCTCTTCGTCAATGCACACTGCTTGGCCGACCAGTCAAAATCCACGCACGAGCTGAAAGTCTTCCCCGCCCCCTCGTCAGCCACCGAAACGCTGCTCATTCACGGAACCGCGGATGTCGTGGCTATGGGCCCGGTCATCGAAGGCTTTCAAAGGGAGCACCCCGAAGTCGAAGTGCGCTATCGCCTCTATGAGACCGTCCCGCTGTATCAGGAGGCCCTGACCGAAGTGGATGACAAGCCCGCGGCGGACCTTCTGATCAGCTCGGCGATGGACCTTCAGGTCAAGCTTGCCAATGACGGACACGTCCAGAAGGCCGCGATCACAGCCCGCGGCTTGCCGGACTGGGCCATCTGGCGGGACGAAATCTTCGGGTTCACGCTCGAACCGGCCGTCATCGTCTACAACAAGGACGCGATCGAGCGCTCCGAGGTGCCGAAGTCGCATCAGGATTTGATCCGGCTGCTCGAGGTTTCGCCGGAGCGTTTTCGTCGAAAGATCGCAACTTACGACATTGATGTCAGCGGCGTAGGCTACCTGTTTGCAACGACGGAATCGATGCTTTCGGCGAACTTTTGGCGCCTTGCGCATGCGCTCGGCCTCGCCGAGGCACGGCTCTATTGCTGTACGCAGGATATGCTGGATTCGCTCAGCCGCGGTGACGCCGTCATCGCCTATGATGTCCTGGGCTCCTATGCGCTTCGCCAGGCGGAGGTGCAACGAAACCTCGCCATCGTGCTACCGGAAGACTACGTCGTGGCGGTGTCCCGCACCATCGTGATTCCCCGTAAGGCGGAACATGCGGCGCTTGCCCGGACATTCGTCGAATATACGCTCTCCGAAGCCGGCCAGGCTGTCGTGTCAGATGCGTTCGGTCTTTCGATTGCCGGCCTGGGTGCCGACCGCGAGCAGATGAAAGCACGATATCTCAGTGAGAAACCGGGCGTGCTCAATTTCCCGACTCTCGGGCTCCCCGCGCTGACCTATCTCGATGGCGTCAAACGCGAGCAGTTCGTCAAAACCTGGCAGCGGATCGTAACACCACAGAGCGGCGCGCCTTGACGCCGCTCTGCCTCGCGATGTTGCTCCCGGTGGCAAAGCGGAGCTGCAGCAGCTCCTGCTTTCCAAGGTTCGAGTTCAGAAGTCGAACGTCATACCGGTGGTGACCGCTTCGGCCTTGTTGCCGGCCACGACGTTGTTGTTGGCGTCGCGTCCGCAAACGCCGTAGCCATGTCCGCTGACGCCGAGGCAGTAATGCGCGCCCGGCCCGTTGCGCAGATAGCTGCCGACCAGGTACCAGCTCACGAACGGGCTGAGGTCGGCACCGGCACGAACCCGAACACGCACACGTCGTCGGGCTACACCAACACCCACGGCACTTATGTGCAGCCCTACGTCGCAACCAATCCGAACAGCACTCAGCGGGACAACTTCACGGCCACGGGCAACGTCAATTCCTCCACCGGATCAGTCGGCACGCACCGTCCGCGGTATTGATCGCCCGGCGGTGACGGCTTACCCTGATCTGGTGGCTGTATGGTTACCGGCTATGGAAGCGAGCTCGCTGCGAGGGCAACTTTGCGCTGATCTAAAACGAGGCGCGGGACCGAATCCCCGCGCCTGATCCATTTGCCGCTTTCCACACCGCCGACTCGCCCGGCGGCGTATTCTTTTGGGCAAGGCAGGCTGAGCTCCCGTACCTCATGCCTGCGCAATCGTCTCAGTTCTGTTTCCTTCGCTTGGCGTGACTGGTGTCGGTTGCGGGTTCGGTGCGATCAACCACGACTCGCAGTAGCTCACGCGCGTTCCGGGGCCCAAGGGATTGATAATTTGACTCCCGCGTGCGCCGCGCATCGATGGCGGCATGCGGCCTCGGAAGCCCCTCCTATACCGAGGGCGAAAAGCCGACCAAGAGCTGGGTGTTCCGGTTCATGATCCAGGGCCGCGCGCGGAAGATGGGACTCGGTGACGTCGATCAAGTGAGCCTGAAGGACGCGCGTAAGCTGGCGCAGGCGAAGCGCCTGCTAGTGGTGGACGGTAGACTAGAGCGCGACGACCTGCCGAGGTCAGCTCACCCAGACCGAACTTTCCGGCCCGCGCAGCTTCAATCAGTTGCTCGGCGATATACCGGCGGCTTGCATGGTCCCCGCCATTCGGTAGTTCGGCACAGACCTGGTCCAACGCCACGTCCATATTCGCCTGAACCCGGTTCTCAAACTCGCTCATCCTCCGGTCTCTCCTTTGATGATGACCTGAAGAAACTAAGCGGGTTTAATATCGACTGCGCACGACGATTTTTTGCTAGCTTTTCCTGCGGAACGCCTGCAGACTTCGTCGCATTGAGAACTCAATTGTATCGGGGGACATTGCAATGGCAAAACCTGCCGTTTCCCGGGATGCCTTTCGTGGGTTGTTCGCTTTCTATGCGGCGAAGGCTCATCACGACCACAAGTACGAGGGCGAACGTTGCCTTTTGAAGCTGTTCGGATCTGCGGAAGACATTCCTGAAAGCCTATTGGGGCAATGGTCGGACAGAGTTGACCTCCTCGGCTTCGAAACCGTTGGTCGCATAATAGAGCCGCGTGCCCGTCAAATCACTGATGGCAACGCGCGCTACGACCATGCCAGCGACTTTCTCTATGTGCTCTTGAGAGATCTCGGGCAAAAAGGGCAGTGACCAAAACTGTGGCCGCGCTAACATGGCCGCAGTCGTCAGACGCGCAGATTTTCCGCGCTGCTCTTCCCACGCCTCTGATCAACTTTGATCTCGTAAGAGATCTTCTGCCCCTCGGCCAAGCCTGATAAGCCAGCGCGCTCCACTGCACTAATATGCACGAAAACATCCTGGCCGCCGTCATCGGCCTGGATGAAGCCAAATCCCTTGGTCGCGTTAAACCACTTCACAATGCCTGTCGCCGCATCCGCCTCCGGTTAACAATGAGAACAGCCCAGGTCGACCGCATTGGGGCTGACAAGCCAAAAACCCCAGCGCGCGAACGCCGGCGAGCGTTATCGAAGCAATCAGCTGGTCTGAGTAATGAGCGAACGATTGCAGGCGACGACCGCTGGGCTTGTGAAGTAGTTCACAGATCGGAACAGAAAAGCCCACTACCGTGGCCGAGAGCGCGCGGAGCGAAGATACTCCGCTCCAGCGACGTCTTGGAACGTTGCCCCGGGTTGCCTTACAATAGTGAAGCAAAAGAGGAAGGTATCCGTCACAGGACGACAACGATGACTGACGACCAGTTGGCGCGTGCACATCGCAACAATATTCAACGCTATCGCCTCTTATTGCAAACCAATCTGACTGAGTTCGAGCGTCAGTTTGTCGAAAGGCGCTTGAGCGAAGAGCAATCGAAGCTGGAGATGCTGGTCAGCTCGTGCTCAAGCAAATTGCACCGCGACTAATCAAGTGGCCCAGATACCCGCGACAGCTTCGGCATTGCGTGCTGAGGCGGCTCGCCGGAGCACCGCGGGACACCGCCCCAACCACTTGCGCTCGCCCTCCGGCTGCGGTTGGATCATGGTTTTAGGACATTGATCCAATGGCCATCCAATTGATTGTGCCAAAGATTCTCAGAGACGAGCTTGCTTTGCGGGGCATTCGATCCTTAACCGCGGAAGAGTCGGAGGCGATTGCTGCTCGCATCTTTGAGCGGATCACTGAGCTCGAGCTGGAGCTTGCCGCGTGGGATTTCAATATTCCAGCGAGCGGCGACGACGGACCGACGTGACGAGCCGGCCCCTACGTCCGGTTGCGATCCACTGCGAGCGAGGCTTGATAACGTACGGAGCGTCTTACGCGGCTCGCGGCATCTCGCCCCGCTGAATTGTTGCGGTCCGCTCAATGTCCTCCTCGTCTCTATATTCAGGTGAAGAGATTCACGCTGCTGATTGAATCGCCTGCATGCACATGCGGTGTTGCCGCTGCTTCGCAGGGCTTCAAGCTCTAGAACTGCTCGCCGATGTTCGTGATGCGTTGCAGCGAGTTATCTGCTTGCTGCATTGCGTCTACGTTCCGCCATGCAAAACGCTCAAGCAACATCGGTATGAAATCACCTCTTCGCATATGAATCCCGGATGTCCCGGAACGCGCCTTATGAGTTTGCATTGTTTCTCTGTTTTGTGATTTGTAGCGAGGTCGATCATGCGTCCGTTTTCTGGAATGATTGTGATTGCAACGGTCTCGACTTTGACGGGGCTTCAAGCGACCCCTGCTGTCGGGCAAACATTTAATGACAGATGGTCCATCATTCCAAAGGCTCACGCGGAGCCCGCTCCTGAAGGACTCGATCAGACAAAGAAGGAGGAGCCGCAAGCGCAACCTCCGAACGGACAAGAGCCCTTGAATGATCGTTCAGGCGCTCAATCTTTCAATCGAGTCATTTCCGGAAAAGCGTCCTACTATTCGTATGCCAAAGGCAAGACAGCGAGCGGTTCATCGTTTGATCGGAATCTACTAACCGCGGCGCACCGCCGTCTGCCGTTCGGCACGAGAGTCCGCGTCATTGATCTTGAGACGAATAAGTCGGTGGTGGTTCGTATCACCGACCGCGGACCATGGATCCGTGGCCGCGTCCTCGACCTCTCGCTCGCGGCTGCGCGCAGCTTGGGGATTACGAATCGTGGCGTGGCTCAGGTCCGTGCTGAGGTGTTGTAGCAGACGTCCATTGCCCTGCGAAAACACGCAACCGCCGCCCACGCGCCCCTCGCGTCAACAGTCCGGTTTTGGCCTGAAACGAATCTGCCGTGTCTCTAAAGAACCCTGACGCTGTCGCGGTCCTCGTATCGGCCCTCAGGCTCGTCCTCGGAGACGAAGTCGCGCGAACCATGCTCCAGGAAGAGAGCCTTGCCACGCTGATGGACACGATGTTCTCCGCGCCGATAGCACATCGCGATGCCGTTCGATACGTCGCGACTGCCTTAGATGACTTCGCCATTACACCAGAACTTGGCCCTGTCTGGCATCTTCGCTACCTATATGATGACCAGCCCGGTTCATTTCGCGTCGTCGATATGGAGATAGCCACGCCGGCCGGTACGTTGTCCAGCAACGACCTTTGGCTTCGGCTGCCGGTCTAACTAGCTCGCAACCTCTGCAATGTGGACCGTGCTGTCGACGACATGACTGCCAGAAACGGCGCGCTCTTCCGAATTGCGTTCATTTTACATGCTCACGGCACCTAAATACCGGGGAGTAAAGCTTATTTTAACAACTTTCCCGCGCAATACGTCTGATTGAACGTGACGCTTTTTAGAACGATTTAGGCCAGCCAATGAGGGCAATTTCTGCGGCCGATCTCATTACTGAGTTGGACGACACCATCGCGAGGAGCTCATCCGAACGCTGCGCGCGCATGCTCTGGCGCACGGCCGAGCTGCTCGTTGGCGCCAATGACCGACTGCAAGAGCCGCAGGTCGACCTGCTTGACGACGTTCTAATCCGCCTGACCGGGCGGATTGCGCCCGGCACGCTCGCCGAGCTCAGCACGACGCTTGCCGAGCTGGATACTGCTCCGATGAAGACCCTGCGACGTCTCGCCGCGTGCGACGATCCGGCGGTCGCAGTCCCGATCCTGAGGAAATCTCCCGCACTATCGCCGGCTGATCTCGTAGCGATCGCGACGTCCGGCAGCGAGGATCACCTTCTCGCCATTGCTGACCGGCGCACGATCGAAAAACCGGTGACTGAGGCGATGTTGCAACGCGGCAGCAGCAGGATTTGCCTGGCCGTCATCGGCAATCCGGGCGCGGAATTCTCCGGCGCAGCCTACGCCGCCTTGATCGGCAGGGCTGAGCAGGACGACGAGATCACGAAAGCGCTGACGCTGAGGCCAGACACCCCGGACATGGTCGTTCGGGAGCTGCTGTCGGCCTCGCCACGGCCGGCCAACAAGGCCGATGCCCGTCCGCGTGTTTCTTCCAACGCAACCGCATCCTCCGAAGTATCGGCGACAGCGAAGCGTCCTTGCGAGGCTGAGTACGCCGCTGTGAGGCCGGAGATCGTATCGCTCAACCGTAGCGGCAAGCTGAGCGACTCGACTGTCAATCGGTTCGCGATCCGGGGTGAGACCGCCAACCTGTTCACGGCCTTGTCGGTGCTGTCGGGAGCACCCATGGAGGCCATCGAGCAGGTGATGGCGGAGTCCGATTGCGAAGGTCTGGTGATGGCGTGCCGGGCATCGCGCTTGAATTGGCAGACCACGTTGGCCATCCTCAACACTCGCCGCGCGCGGCTTTCATTCGGCGAACGCGCACGAGCTCAGGAGCGGTTTGAAACCCTTCATCTCTCAACCAGCCAATGGTCCATTCGTTGGGGAGAAATCTCCGGCGCTAAAGATCGCACTGCAAAGTCGGGAGGGAGCCGATGAAATTCGACGGTCGCAAGGCGCCTCGGGTGCGGATGGACCACAGGCAGGTCGTCAATCTCATGGGCTCCGACGGCACCTGGCGGCGGAGCTGCGTGCTGCTCGATGTCTCGGACACCGGCGCCAAGATCGAGGTCGAGGGATCGCTCGACGTTCTCAAGGCCAAGGAGTTCTTCATGCTTCTGTCGTTGACGGGACTGGCCTATCGGCGCTGCGAGTTGGTCTGGATCGACGGAACCACGGCCGGCATCCACTTCATTCACGCAAATGGCAAGAAAAGCCAAAAAACCGCGAGCGACAGAACCGCATTAAAGCCGATTTGAGCCGAGCAGTATCACCGAGCTCCAATCTGATCCAATGATCATGCAGAACGTTAGCGATAAGGCCAATTCAGACCGGCACCCGACAAACGAAGGCATCAGTCATGTTCGTGCACGTCCTGGCCGATACTTCCGACAAGCTCTTCGGGCTCTGCTCGCTGCTTGAAAGGCTGTTCACCGTCGCGGGCGAGCGGCTCGATGTACAAGCAAAACTTCCGTACGCCCCTGCTGCCGTTGTCGTCAGTGCCGACCTGCGGGCCCTCGAAAACATTGCCGCACTGAAAAGGAGAGCTGCGCGCTTCGCCAAGGCCAACAAGCGCATCTTCCTCGTCGAGCAAACCTCCCACGTCTGCATCTCGCAGGCTTATGCGCTGGGCGCGACGCTGGTATTGCCCGGCAAGCTCGAGCCGATCAAGCTCGTCGCCGCGTTGGCCGATCCGGCCGGGGCCGAAACCGGCTGGACGAGCGGGATCTCGCAGCCCGACGATGCGGTTGAGGCCGCAGCCAACGCCGTCGCGTCGATGTTCACCTCGATCACACTCGGAGAGCGGATCGACGTTGACGGTCCTAAAGAGGCCGGCCGCAAGATCACTAACCGGATTGCCGAGCATGGGCTATCGCAATGGCTGACCGCGGTGCGGCGCCATCATGAGGGAACCTTCCAGCACTGCCTGCTTGTGACCGGCGTCGCAGTCGATTTCGGTCTCAGTCTCGGTTTCCGTAAAAGTGACCTTGAAAGGCTCTCCACTGCTGCCATGTTCCACGACATAGGGAAGGCGAGGATTCCCGTGGCGATCCTGGACAAGCCAGGACGCCTCGACGACAACGAGCGCGCGCTGGTCGAAACCCACCCGTCGACGGGTTATGACGTGCTGAAGGAGCACGGCAACATCTCACCCGAAATCCTCGATGCCGTCCGGCACCATCACGAATATCTCGATGGCAGCGGCTATCCCGACGGCCTCTGCGCCGAGAACATCACCGACATCGTTCGCATTCTCACCATCTCGGATATCTTTGCGGCGCTGATCGAACACCGCCAGTACAAGGCGGCCATGTCGCGCGAGGCGGCGTATGGGATTCTCTGCGGCATGAGGGGAAAGCTGGAGAAGGCGCTGGTCGCCTCGTTCAAGGATGTTGCGCTCACCAGATGAATTGCGCTGCGACCCGCAGAGCCGCGCAGCTCCCAACGCTCGACCGGCCTTCTTGGCGAGGCGAAGAGGAACATCCTACTGTCTAAGGTCACAACGCTGCCGCCATCAATCAGGTAGTTCTTATCGGCAACGGAATAGCTGTGGTCGCAGCTGTGAATCAAAATCCGAGCACGCGCTTGTTAGTCTGCAGCGGTTGTGCGTGGTTTGTAACTTGTGTCGCAACACGCGACTTAGAGCCCCCTGCTGCCCCCTGCTCGAGCTCACAGCTCAGCCTGGGCCAACACTGGTTGCACAACCGAGGGCCAATCCCAAGCGTCCGACCTATTTTGAGGAGTCTCACCCCTTCGGCCCGGAGGTCTCGTATGCGCGCTACTCACGCGATATCGCGGTTGAACGAGCCGTGGGCTGTTGCGCCTGATCACAAAGCGTAGCTCTCCACCGTAGCTGAAGCGTGGGAAATGCCGCCATGTCCGAAGAACACGCTGTAAGATCAGATCGATAGTAAAATAAGGTTGGAGGAGTGGATATCCTCTGGCTCTCGATAATTGGGGATTATCGATCGCTCCTCCCCTGGACGCGGGGCTGGCGTTTGCCTTTTGGATTCGTCGGCAGTTTATCGACGGCTACTGGCGCTAGGGGCTCTCCGCGCTTTTGACCTACGAAATTTGGCAGATTCGACGGCGCCTCCGATTTGCGCTTTATCTCCACCATGTCCGCCGCCCGCATCATCAAGCCGGCCCGATGTCGGGAGGCGACCGCAAATATTTCGCCCGCGAGATCCACAAGGCGGAGGTTGCCTTCGCGCATCTGCTTGAGGAGGCGGCCACTGCACACGCGGCCGCGCGGATGCCGCGCGCGCTAAGGCTTACGCACTCGACTGCGCGGCCTGGCCGGCGGGTTCTCACTTCTCGAGGTGTGCTGCGAACACTGCAAGCACAACGAGATCATCGACCTCGTCCTGGTCGTGCAACCCCGTGATCGGCATATCGCGTTGATGCGAAGTTTTCTGTATTGCGGCCCGTGCCAGCGCACCCTCGGAAGAAGCGCCGGCCCGACTCGATTGGCTTGCGCCCTACTCCCGATCCACAGCCCGCCGCACCATCACGGCGCGCGAAGTAAGCATTCTGACGCATGAAGCATATTGAAGCCCGCCCTGCGCCGAGCTGGAAGCCGGTGCACGAAAGCTCCTCGAGCTCGCCGCCCGCGTGCAGCCGATCAACGAGCGCATCCACATCGAAAAGATCAACGGCCCGTTCCTCTCGAAGACCGGATGCAATGCGAGTGGGCCGGAGTTCGGTGCCGGCATCAAATATGCGATCGAGCAGGGCTGGCTCGAGCTGCACGAGAGCGGCACCTATGTGCGGCTGCTGACGCCTGGCGCGAACCTGCTCGGTCATAAATAGGCCTAGCATCGAGCCACCCCCGCGCCAGCACCTCGCTTGGGCTCCGGTGGCACCAGGCGGTGAATTTGGTTTGGCGGTCTCTTCCACCTGCTCCTCGATGTACCGGAGGACCATGCGCCGCGTGTCTTGGTCGGTCAGCTTCTGAAATGCCTTGATCAAGCGCAGTATCTGCAGATCCTCGACACCGTTCGCCATGGCAAAACCTCATTGCAAAAAACGAGTGTTCAACGGGAAAATTATGCAGCCGTTGATGCGGCTCCGGAACATGGAACTTGGTCTACGGTTAAAACCTGCCGGCTCGCCGCCGAGCTGGCGGAGCGGACCGGTCACCTCCCCAGGCCCCCCAAATCGGGGCCGTCTCTCCGGCGAAGGGACAGACCATGACCTGCAAGCTCTGCGACGGCGTTGGCGGGGTGTGCGAGGCACACCCCGTGGCCGTGGGACGGCCCGCGCGCCTGCCCCTGTGGCGCCGCCGGCGCACCCTGCCCGCGCTGCAACGTTCCCGAGGATGGCGACGCGCCGCGAATGCCGCCCGGCTTCGTCGGCGAGGTCGACGACGAGGACACACAGCTGCATTGACTCGCTATATCGGCGCTATGCTTCCGCCTTCGAATTCTGCCTGCCGACCGCCGCCAAGGTGGTGCCGGCCGGCCCCGACTGGATTCACGAAATCAAATATGACGGCTACCGCCTGCGCGTCGAGCGCCAGGGCAAGACCGTCCGGCTGTTCACGCTCAATGGTCACGACTGGACCAAGCGCTTCCCATGGATCGTCGAAGCTGCGTTGAAGAACCGTCATTCGACGGCGACGCCGCGGTGCTCGGCGTCGACGGCGTCTCCGACTTCACCGCCCTGCATTTGCGCAAACACGATCACCGGTGCAGCTCTACGCCTTCGACATCCTGGCGCTCGGCGGCGAGGATCTGCGGCTGTTCAGTGTTGCGCAGACGGCTCCGGAATGCCTGCAAGGCGTCGTCGCGATCGGTGCACCGGTCGTAGGCCGCCTGCGACCGTTCTTCCCAGATGATTGGCTGAAGCTCCAAGAAACTACGCGACAGACCTGGGCGATGGCGCCGCTGCTCCGCCTCCACGTCGCGCGCGTCTTCTCGGACCCCGCAATGCGCGAGATGCTGGACGCGATCGTGCAGTCCCGGCTGAACCTGCCGCGCGAGACGCTCCTGAATTTTTCTCGACGAGGTGGAGGATGACGTCACCGACATTCTCCCCACGAGCACCATACCAGCCCTCGTTACGCATGGCCGGGACGACGGGCTGGTGTCGTTCGAGGCCGCAGAGCTGGCCGCCTCGCGGCTGCCAAACGCCATGCTGCACAGATTCGATGGCAAGGGGCACCTGCCCATCTTTACCGCTACCAATGAGTTCTGCGAGGTCTTGCGGTCTTCGTGCGCGGCCTGGAGCCGGTTCGGTGCGATCTGATTGAAAATCAAGCCTAGACCTAGAACGCGCGAAACCATTTCTCGATAAACTGACGCTGTCTTGAGTTTCCGCAGCAGTCCAACCAAACCAGAACCACCCGCTCGTCCATTCAGGTTTCGCGGAATGCGCGCGAGAAGCTGTCGAAGATCGGCTTCATGATGTACTCGAAAAACGTACGCTCGCCGGTCTTGATGTAAACGTCAGCGGGCATCCCGGGTGTCGGGATGAATTCTGGTACGCGCCTGAGAATATCATCCTGGTCCAGGCGCACCCGAACGACATAGAATTCCCGACGCGTGCCACTATCGGGGCGTGTTTCGGTCTTTACCTGCATTTGCTCCGCCAAGGCATCGGCTGACACGTAGATCACGCTCGCGCCAACCATGGGCGTGATGCGCTGATTGAGCGCCGACAGCCGCACCAGCGCCTCCTGGCCCAGGCTCACGTGCGAAATGTCCTTGGGATTCACATGTGCCTCGATGATGCGCTCTTCGCCTATCGGTAGGAGCTCAAGGATCACGGCGCCAGGAGAAACGACGCCGCCCGGTGTATGGTAGTTCTTCTTCACCACGATGCCGCGAACCGGTGAACGGACATCGACCCGGTCGGCCACGTCCTGGGCGGCGCGAATCTGCTCCTCGACGTCATCCAGATCAGCCTCGGTCTCGCGCAGCTCCTTGATGGCATCCCGGAGCGCCGTCGAGTGGAGCTGGACTATTCTTTCGTTCGCCTGAGCGACCCGCTCCTTGGAATCGGCAATGCGGCCGAGATACTCGCCAAGCTCTCCCCCGAGACTGGCCTCGGAGCGTCGCAGCGCCAGCACATCCGACTTGCGGACCAATTGCTGGCCAAGAAGCAAATTCTTGTCCTGCAGCTCTTCGCCGAACAGGGCAATACGATCTTTGGTGGACTGCACTTGCGCCTGATATCCGCGAATGCTTTCCTCCAGCCCGGCGATTTGCTTCGCGAGCAGGCTTTCTTCGGTCGCGAGACTAGCCTGGCGTGCCCGCAGCTCGGAACGTTGCCGCTCAAGAATTGCTTCGACTTCCGGATCACGTGCGCTCCCGCTGAATGCGGCCGGGGTTTCGATTGTCTCTGAAGAGCTCATTTCGGCTTCGAGACGCGCTTTCATGGCGATCAGTCGATACTTCTTTAAAACCAGCCGCTTCAGCTTGGTGTTGGCAGCGGTGTCATCCATGCGAACGAGGACCTCGTTCGCCTCGACGACATCACCGTCCTTGACCGCGATCTCGCGGATGATGCCGCCCTCGAAGTGCTGGATCAGCTTGTTCTGTCCGGTGGCCACAAACGTGCCCGGGGCGACGACCGCGCCGTTCAGTGGAGCGATCCCGGCCCAGACACCGAAACAACCGAGCCAAACAACCAGGATGGCGAGGCCGGTGAAGATGGGCCATTTGGCGCTCAGCGGAACGCCGCGGTACCACTCGCCGATGCTTTCCTTTTCTGCTCTCATGCTATCCTCCCGTGCTGATCATCTCACGGGCCGGAGGATTCGATTCGTCGAGGCTGCTCCGGCTTATCTCCGCCGGCTCCGGCCGGCGTCGACCGAACCAGGCGATGCAGCACCTCGCTCGGAGATCCGAATGCTTCCGCGCGTCCGGCCCGTAGAATGAGCACTTTGTCCACGCTGTTCAAAAGCGCCGGGCGGAGGGTTACGACCACTGCGGTGACCCCGCGCTTCTTGGCCCGCTGCAGGGTCTCCGTCAAAGCCTGCTCTCCTGCCGCGTCGAGATTCGAGTTGGGCTCGTCGAGCACGACGAGGCACGGATTACCGAAGAAAGCCCGCGCGAGCGCGATGCGCTGCTTCTGTCCTCCAGAGAGTGGGCCGCCGCCGCGGTCGAGCACAGTTTCGTATCCTTGCGCCAGCTGACAGACCATGTCGTGGATGCCCGAGAACATCGCCGCCTCATAGATGCCCGCGTCCGGCAGGTCGTCCCGCATGCGACAGATGTTCTGCTTGATCGTCCCGGGAAATAGCTCGACCTCCTGGGGCAGGTAGCCGGTATATTCCCCGAACTGGCGGCGGTCCCAGTTGCGCAGCTCCGTTCCCTCCAGCCTGACCTTGCCGGCGGTCGGCACCAGACAGCCCACCAGAATGCGCGCGAGGGTCGACTTGCCCGAGCCGGATGGTCCGACAATGGCCAGAGACTCTCCAGGCGCGAGCTCGAGCGACACACCATTGAGCACCGGCTCCTTCGAGCCGGGCGGCAGGTACAAGACCCGATCCACGCTCAGGTGCCCTTGCGGTTTGGGCAGGCGCAGCTTCGTCGTGTCTCGCTGGAATGACTCGACCGCCTCCTTGACGCGCGCATAGGCCGATCGCGCCTGAACGCAGCTGCGCCATCCCTCGATCAAGCCCTCGAGCGGCTGCAGGGCGCGGCCGGCAATGATCGAGGCCGCGATCATCATGCCGCCGGTGATCTCGGCGTTGAGCGCCAGATAGGCGCCGGTGCCGAGGATCGTGATCTGGGCCACGAGCCGGACGAACTTTGAGGCACCGCTGATCCAGAAATTCCGGTCGAGGGCTTGGCTCTGCACCGTCAGGGCTGGCGCCTGGCGGCGACCCCAATGGAGAATGCTCTCGCTCAGCATTCCCATCGCATTGATCACCTGCGAATTTCGCGCCAGCGACTCGGCCGCGGCGTCGGCTTCGGCAGCATGCAGGCCTGCCTGATCCACACGTTCCGAGGTCGCTTTCTGGTTGATCAGCGCAATCAGCGCCAGGACCAAGCCAGACACGACGGCGATGTAGCCGAGATCTCGGTGAACAAGGAATATGACTCCGAAGTAGAGCGGCGAAAGCGGCGCGTCCATCAGCAGAAGCATGATTGGGCTCGCGATGAATCCGCGCACCTGGTGAAGACTGCGGATCCCATGGATGGTCCCGCCCTCGCCGGCCCTGGCGCTGTTGATGCTGCTCGAAAGCACTGCGCCGCCGAGCAAGGCCTCCATCTTGGTCGCAAGACGCCCCAGCACCTGCCGACGCAGAATGTCCATGATCGAGAGGATGCCGATGAACGCCAGCGCGAGAGCCGAGAGCATCAGTAGTGTTTCGAGGCTGCGGCTCGCCAGCACGCGGTCGGATAGCTGGAACAGGTACACCGGCAGCGTGAGCATCAGCAGATTCACGACGACCGAAAATGCCGCGACTGCGATCAGGTTCGTGCGCGCGACAGAACGCCAGGCCGCCAGCGGGTTGACAGGCCCAACATGATCGCGGGCTGCGACGGGCTGATTCGCAAAGTGGTTGCCCAGCGGATTGCTCGGTGTCTCGACGACGGCCGCCATGTTCGCTCCCGTTACAGCAAGGCATGTCCGAGGTGATCGATTGGATGAGTCGTATCCAAGACGTTGGGAGGCGGTGGCGCCTGGTTCTGGACGTCGGCAACGGCCTGCACCGAAGTGTCGTGGGCCGATGCGCCATCGGTCGGAGACGCGGCATGCTGCGGGGTAACTGCGATGTCGCTGCTCAGCGTGACGCCGTAGTCGGTATACTGGTCTCCGGTGAACAGAGCATTTGCTGGAGGCGGTGGCGCGTCGTTCAGGGCGATCACGTCTCCCGCGATGGGGGGCGGGTCGACGGCCGCCGCAGTATTCGATACGTCCGTCGCCACATTGGCCGGGGCAGCCGTCACGGATCCCTCGATCGGTGCGTCATTCGCAGTGGCGAGCGCGAGAAGGGTGTCGGCTGGTTCGGAGGCTTGACTACCGCTGCTGGTATCCGGCACGGCCGGATCTGACGCGTCGCTCGTCGGATGGCTCGGAGCGGCAGCTGTTGGGGACGGGCCGGCCGTATCAACGACCGGCGCCGCACTCGCAAGAGCGTCGCTTGCCACATTCCCGGTGTCGGCCGGATGTGACGCGTCGCTCGTCGGATGGCTCGGCGCGGCGGCTGTTGGGGTGAGCACCGGTCCGGCCGTATCAACGACTGGCGCCGCACTCGCAAGAGCATCGCTTGCCACATTCCCGGTGTCGGCCGGATGTGACGCATCGCTCGTCGGATGGCTCGGCGCGGCGGCTGTTGGGGTGAGCACCGGCTCGGTCGTATCAACGACCGGCGCCGCACTCGCAAGAGCATCGCTTGCCACATTCCCGGTGTCGGCCGGATGTGACGCGTCGCTCGTCGGATGGCTCGGCGCGGCGGCTGTTGGGGTGAGCACCGGTCCGGCCGTATCAACGACCGGCGCCGCACTCGCAAGAGCATCGCTTGCCACATTCCCGGTGTCGGCCGGATGTGACGCGTCGCTCGTCGGATGGCTCGGAGCGGCAGCTGTTGGGAACGGGCCGGCTGTACCAATCGTTGCGCCAAACAGGGGATCGGCGGTGTCGACCACCAGCGCCGCAGTCGCGGTGGCGTCATTCGTCAAGCCGCCAAGCATGCCCACGGTGTCGGCCTCCGTTGCGAGCACCGGCTGTACTGCCGCCTCGACCGGTGCGAGCGCGCCGGCCACCTCATGGCCCAGCGCGCCCACGGTGTCGGCCACCGTCGTGAGCACTGGCTGCACCGCCGCCTCGATCGGCGCAAGCGCGCCGGCCACCTCATGGCTCAGCGCGCCCACGGTGTCGGCCACCGTCGTGAGCACCGGCTGCACCGCCGCCTCGATCGGCGCAAGCGCGCCGGCCACCTCATGGCTCAGCATGGCCACGGTGTCGGTCACCGTCGCGAGCACCGGCTGCACCGCCGCCTCGACCGGTGCGAGCGCGCCGGCCACGTTATGGCTCAGCGCGCCCACGCTGTCGGCCACCGTCGTGAGCACTGGCTGCACCGCCGCCTCGACCGGCGCAAGCGCGCCGGCCACCTCATGGCTCAGCATGGCCACGGTGTCGGTCACCGTCGCGAGCACCGGCTGCACCGCCGCCTCGACTGGCGCGGTCGCGCCGACCTCATGGCTCACCGTGCCCGCGGTGTCGGTCACCGGCGCGAGCAACGGCTGCACTGCAGCCTCGACCGGTGCGAGCGCGCCCGCCACGTCATTGCCCAGCGCGCCCACGGTGTCGGCCACCGTCGTGAGCACTGGCTGCACCGCCGCCTCGACCGGCGCAAGCGCGCCGGCCACCTCATGGCTCAGCATGCCCGCGGTGTCGGTCACCGTCGCGAGCACCGGCTGCACCGCCGCCTCGACTGGCGCGGTCGCGCCGACCTCATGGCTCACCGTGCCCGCGGTGTCGGTCACCGGCGCGAGCAACGGCTGCACTGCAGCCTC
>NZ_JARWCR020000019.1:137744-145313 GCF_029846695.2 Bradyrhizobium nivariense
GACCGGTGCGAGCGCGTCGGCCACGTCATGGCTCAGACTGCCGACGGTTCCAGGCAGGCCAGCGGAGCCGATGATCGGCGGGCTGAACGAATCGCCAAGCACATTGAACTGAACGAAATCGAGCGTTGATCCACCCGGCAGTTGACTGCTTCCGAGCAGGGGAACCGCTGCTAGAGCATTGACGGAACTGCCATGGATTAAGGTGTGAGCGTCATGATGGCTGGAAGCGTCATGATGGTTGGAATCGGCATCATCATCGCCGCCGCCTCCGCCGCCACCGCCACCGCTCGCGGGGGCGACAGCTTCGCTGCGGGCGGTGCTCGGATTTGGCGTGTCTTCAGCCTGCGCCTGGAGCCCGGTCGCATCGAACTGGCCGGCATGTGGCTCCGACGAGGCGGCGGGCTCCTTGGCCGTCTCATCCTCTCCGCTCGTTTTCGAGGGATCATGAGTCGGCGGATCGTCATTCGCAGCCTGCTCAGCCGCGCCTGCCAGAGCGGCTCTCGCGTTCTCCTCCTCCTCGGCCGCCGCGGGATTGAACGGGGCGGCGAGAAACTCCTCGCTGGCAATCAGGGACGCAATGAAGAACGGCCAGGTCAAGAAACCGAAAGAACCGGTTCGCTTGTCCGCACGCTGTGCCTCGGCTTCGAATATCTTGCGCCGTTGTTCGATCAGCTCGCGTTTTTCTATTTCTTTCATGACCGCTTCCATGACCGCCGCCTCTCATCTCGTTCCACTGAAAGCAACTTTCGCCCGGCAGCATTGACTGCCGGGCGATTCCTTCTGGCGCATCAGGCGTGATGCACATCGACATTGTGCGTGTCCGTCGGCATGTCGAAATGTCCTACGTCGAAGTGATCCGGGCCCATCTGGCCGATGGCGTAATCGAGCGCATGGCCTGACGGCATCGAAGCGAGCGCTCCCTGCATGTCGCTCGAATGATCCGGACCGTGCGAGCCGAAATTACCATGGGAGAAGTCGAACTTGGCCAGCGCTTCGCCCGGGCTATAGGTGTTGCCCTTGCCGCAGTCGTCGGACGGCTTAGCATCGCAATAGTCCTTCTGCGGCTGGCAGTAGTCCTTGTGCGGCTGGCAGTCGTCGTTCTTGGCGTGCTTCGAGTAGTCGTCCTTGCCGGCATGCTTCCAATCACCGTCCTTGCGGCCGTCATCGGAGCAGTCGTCGTTCTTGGCGTGCTTCGAGTAATCGTCCTTGCCGTGCTTCGAGTAGTCGTCCTTCCCGCCATGCTTCCAATCACCGTCCTTGCGGCCGTCATCGGAGCAGTCGTAGCTCTTGGCGTGCTTCGAGTCGTCGTCCTTGCCGTGCTTCGAGTAGTCGTCCTTCCCGGCATGCTTCCAATCACCGTCCTTGCGGCCGTCATCGGAGCAGTCGTCGTTCTTGGTGTGCTTCGAGTACTCGTCCGTGCCGTGCTTCGAGTAGTCGTCCCTTCCGCTATGCCTGAAATAGTCGTCGCTGTTCCTGCCGTCGTCTCGTCCCCATATCGGATCGAGAATTCTCGTAACATTGTTCAGCATGGACATGGCTTCGCTCCTCGCTTCGGGTTTGCGACGGTCGCGGGCACATGCCTTGTCCGGATCACCACGCCGTCACCCTTATTGTCGCCGACGCACGCCGATGGATGCAGCGGCGAAAAATAAATTCGCGCCTCATTTGAGCTGCCGTCGCATCGCCACGAGCTCTCGCTGGATCCATGCCTTGACGGTTCCAACCGGAACCTGGAGGTATTCTGCGATCTCCGCATGCGTGCGCCCGTCGATGATCGCTAGAAGCAAGCTCGCGCGGCGCATTGGCTCGAGCTGATCAAGCATGGTCCGTAGCGCCATGCTGTCCGGAATGCAGGACGCGGGGTCCGGGACGGTTTGTTCCCGCTCGCAAATGGCGTTCAGCGTCTCGTCCTTGAGTGCGAGTTCGCGCCTGGTGCTCTCCTGCATCTTGAGCGCCGTGTTGCGGACGATCGCGTAGATCCAGCCGCGGGCGGATCCCCTTGCAGGGTCGAAATTTTTGGCATCTCGGAGAATCTGCGCGAATGCATCGTGGATGACGTCTTCCGCACGTGACGTGTCGTGGACGATGCGGCGCGCTACCGCGCACAACCGGTCCTTCTCCCGGGCGTAGATCTTGCCCACGTCCGACCGCGATCCGGAGGCGCACTCGAGCAGCGCCGTCTCGTAATTGAGATGTGTATCGTGGCGTGCTGCGCCGCGGTGGGATTCTTCCTTTGTGAAGTCGGCGCCTTGGCGGGGCATGTCAAAGTCACCTGTCGTAAAACAGGACGCGACCTATTCCCGTACGGGGGAATATTGACTTGCATTCCACTTGTGCAATCAGCTGCTGAACACAGCGGCATCAACTTCGTTCCGGAAAATTTTCAACTTCGTTTCTGAAAATTTTCCGTCGCCAAGGTCATCAGGTCGCGGCCGGCGCTCACCGCTTTATCGCTCACCGCAAAGGTCAGAGCGTTCTTGCTTTTGATTTGACGGGGTTTTGCGGGCTGGCATCGTCGGAAAGCAACGTGGCTTGAGGTGTCAGCGCGGAGCTGAGTGAAGGCTGGAGCCAGGTGACTTCCGCAATTGGGCCCTTCGGAGACGTCGATCATCCATCGAATATCCGATCCGCACCCAGAGCGGACAAACTTTCGATAATTGGACCGTTATCAAAAGTGTTCAGCCGATTTAGCGGCTTGCGAAGTCCCCTGCCGTTGGTGTCGGGCGTGGTCGCAAATGGCGCATAGTTGTAGCTTGTCACCGTAGCAAATCACCCAAGCCTCAGGACGAGAAGCGGAAATTGCAGATCATCCAATGGTTAGTCATTCCGGCTCGGAGGAGCGGTGATCCGTGGATCGCCCCCTCCTAGTCCGCTCCGCAGGCCGCCGCGTCGGAGAAGTCGCCTTTTGTCACAATCATCGGCGAGCACTTCGCGCGCAGTCAATGTCCGAGATGACTCTTTCCGGGACGTGCGGGTCAGTCCGGTTTGCGCCAATCGTGTTGAAAAGTCCTCTTCGGCATTGGGACCGATTTTCTGAGAGCCGCTGGTACGCTTGGCGTTTTGGGCGTGGGCACCGCTTCGATCTGAGCGGATTCAATTCTGTGGCCTTGGACATGCTCTGAGAGGGCATCGCCAGCCGAAGTCGGCGATCAGGTCGCAAAAGCGCGAATCTTGCTGACACGTCATTTTCGACTTTTTCAACACACGCCATGACCGGACATCCGCGGCCAGTTGGTTCATTGCGAAAAATGCCACAGGGAACTCGTCGCCGAACCTGATTGCTAAGTGCAGCGAGAGCGACGGCGCAATATGCCAACTAAACCGCTTCGAGGAAGATCGAGTGTCAGCAACGCTGACCTGCAATTGCAAAAAATACCAAATGGAAATGCATGGCTGATCGCAAGAAAACGTTCTACGCTTCGAGACGCCCCGTCGAAATGTGATGCTGACCTGGAGCCAACCCATTCTCAAACTCCAGTCGTTATGCTGTTACGGCCGCGGTGGGATTTTTCGTTCGCGCAACTGGCGTCGAGACAATCAGACTGGAACCCACTTCAACACGTTGCAACGGTTTACGTCATTCGGCGCGAAGCGCGGGATCAAACTTGGAAGGGGAGGAACGTCTATGGGTAACAACTTGAACAGCGCATGTGACGGGATCTTGCAAAAGGTCGTGGCTGGCAAAGACCGCGTTCCCGGCGTAGCAGCGATGATCACGGATCGCTCGGCCAACATCTACGAAGGCGCCGCCGGCGAGCGCAGCCTTGGCGCCGGTCAGGCAATGACGACAGATACCGTCTTCGCTATCTTCTCGACCACAAAAGCGATTACTGGGACAGCGGTCCTGCAATGCGTCGAGGAAGGCAAGCTCGACATGGACGCGCCGGCCAAAACCTACGTTCCCGACATCGGCAAGCTCGAGGTGCTCGACGGGTTCGACGCTGACGGCAGGCCAAAGCTGCGGGCGCCGAAGCGCGACATCACCACCCGCATGCTGATGCTGCACACCGCCGGCCTTGGCTACGACTTCTTCAACGCAAATTACTTGCGCCTAGCGCAGGAACACGGCCAGCCAAGCGTGACTACCTGCTCGAAAGCGTCACTGATGACGCCGTTGATCTTCGATCCCGGCGACAAATGGGAATATGGCAGCAACATCGATTGGTGCGGCCAAATTGTCGAGAGCATCCGCGGCACGCGCCTCGGCGAAGTGATGAGGGAGCGAATCTTTGCGCCGCTCGGCATGGAGGACATCGCCTTTTCGCTGACCCCCTCGATGCGTGCGCGCCTCGCCACCATCCACCAGCGCGAAGCTGACGGTTCGCTGACTCCCCTTCCCGATCTGCAATTGCCGGCTGAGCCGGAAGTCCACATGGGCGGCCACGGTCTCTACGGCTCGATCGGCGAGTACATGAAGTTCATCCGCATGTGGCTGAACGACGGGGCGGGACCCCAGGGGCGCGTGCTCAAGAAAGAGACGGTCGAGGCCGCCGTTCGCAACGGTCTGCAGGCACACCAGGCCGTCACGATGCTGCCCGGCGTCATTCCGACGCTGTCGAACGATGCCGAGTTCTTCCCCGGCCTGAAGAAATCCTGGTGCTTAACCTTCATGCTGAATGACGAGGACGCGCCAACCGGCCGGCCGGCCGGCGCGATTGGCTGGGCCGGACTCGCCAACACCTTCTACTGGATCGACCGCAAGAACGGGTTCGGTGGATATTGGGCGACGCAAATCCTGCCGTTTGGCGACCCAACTTCGTTCGGTGGCTACCTGGAATTCGAGACGGCCGCCTACACGACCGGAGAGGCGCGCGCCGCGGCATAGTGCCGGGCGACCGCGGCCTAACTGCGCCACGGCGCGCGCTGCGTTCTAAACTCAAGAGAGAGTGATGGCGCCGTGAGCGCGTGCTTTGCGATGGTGCCACCAGTATGCCTGCTGTTCGCGCAGGTCGGCGTCTACACATCGCAGAAGGCGGCTGAACCAAAAATGCGTGCTCACAACGGGAGGAAAGTCATGACAAATGTGCAAGGCCACCCCCAGACGGCTGACGCGAAAGCCGACTTCGATGCAGTCATCATCGGCGCCGGATTCTCCGGCATGTACATGCTGCATTCGCTGCGCGACACGCTTGACCTGAACGTCACGGTGCTCGAGGCCGGCGACGGCGTCGGCGGCACCTGGTATTGGAATCGCTACCCTGGCGCACGCTGTGACTCCGACAGCTACATCTACTGTTACACGTTTGATAAAAACCTATTGCAGGAATGGAACTGGTCCGAGCGCTATCCGGAACAGGACGAGATCCTGCGCTACCTCGAGCATTGCGCCGAGCGCTTCGCCCTGAAGCCCGACATCCAGTTCGGCAAGCGCGTCGTGGAAGTCGCCTTCGATGACGACACCGAGCTGTGGAGCGTGCGCACCGACAAAGGCGACGCCCTCACGGCGCGCTTCGTTATCCCAGCCGTCGGTGCCCTGTCGACCGCCAACATGCCGCCGATCAAGGGGCTGCGCTCTTTTAAGGGCAAGTGTTACCACACGAGCCAATGGCCGCACGATGGCGTCGACTTCACCGCCAAGCGCGTCGGCATCATCGGCACGGGTGCAACGGCGGTGCAGGCGATTCCGGAAATCGCGCAGCAGGCGAAGCACCTCACGGTTTTTCAGCGTACGCCAAACTTCTGCGTGCCTGCGCGCAACGGTCGTGTCGATCCTGAAGTGACCAGGGCGCGTAAGGCCAATTACGACGGTATCCGCCAACGCATCAAGGATTCCTTCTTCGGCTTCGAGCTAGATTTCATACCGAAGGCCGTGCTCGAAACTACGCCCGAGGAGCGCGAGCAGGAGTTCGACAAAATGTGGGACGCCGGTGGCTTCGCCTTCTGGCTGGCGAATTATCAGGACATGTTTTTCTCCAAGGAGGCGAACGATGTCATCGCCGACTACCTTAAGCGCAAGATCCGCTCGGTCGTCAACGACCCGGCGATCGCGGAGAAGTTGACGCCTAATACTTACCCCTACGGCACCAAGCGCCAACCGCTGGACACCAACTATTTCGAGACGTTCAACAAGAAGAACGTGGCGCTGGTGGACGCGAGCGCCGATGGTCCAATCGAGGAGATCACGCCGAATGGCATTCGCGCTGGTGGCAAGGAGTATCCGCTTGACATCATCGTCATCGCCACCGGCTTCGACGCGATGACCGGCCCCCTGAAGAACCTCGGTATCAAGGGACGCGGCGGCCGGGCGCTGGCGCAAGAATGGACGGATGGCCCGCAGACCTATCTCGGCCTGGCGATCGCCGGCTATCCCAACCTGTTCACGATCACCGGCCCGCAAAGCCCTTCGGTGCTGTCGAACATGCCGGTCTCGATAGAGCAGCATGTCGAATGGATCACCGAGTGCATCGCCCACATGCGAAGAAACAAGCTTGCCACGATTGAGGCGAGCCCGCAGGCGCAGGACGCATGGGGCTCCCACGTCGCCGAAGTTGTGAATTCGACTCTGATGCCTGGCACCAATTCCTGGTACATGGGCGCCAACATAGAAGGCAAGCCGCGTCGATTCTTGCCCTATCTCGGTCCAGAGGGCGTGGGCGGTTACCGCAGAAAATGCGCCGAGATCGCAGAGAAGGGCTACGAGGGCTTCATATTCAGAGGCACAGGCCAAAGTGGGACCATGCACACGATTGCGGCCGAATAACTCAACGAGCCCTGACGGGCGCCGCGCTCAATGTCACGGCTCCCGTCATGGTCGCGCTGACAATATCCGTTCAGGGCGCTAAAGCGGGCGTGCTCCGGACATCGGAGTGTCGCGATTGATGCGAAGCGGACGTCTCGGGCCGTACGGGGCGTCACCATCAGTTCCCCCCAATCGCTGCGGTGCGGCGGTCGAGCACATCACATTTTCGACCGAATTTCGCTGGCCTGAGGCGGATTGAGCTGCGACACTCGCGCCGCGCGGTTTTGTCACGCAGTAGGCCAACATGGCTGACATCCCGGCCACTCACTACGTCAAAAGTGACGACGTTCATATTGCCTATCAGGTGATTGGCGACGGTCCGCGCGACCTGTTGTTCGTCCCGGGTTTTGTGTCCAATGTTGAAGCGCTCTGGCAATCGCCGGCGCGCGCCTCCTTTTTTCGCAGGCTTGCAACGTTTGCGCGAGTCATCATGTTTGATAAGCGCGGCACCGGAATGTCCGATCGCGGCTCCCAGATTTTTACGCTTGAACAACGGATGCACGACGTGCAGGCGGTGCTGGATCAAGTTGGCTCCCAGCGGGCTACCTTGTTTGGTGTGTCCGAGGGCGGTCCGATGTCGCTGCTCTATGCAGCGACCTATCCCGAGCGCACGTCGGCTCTAGTGCTTTGTGGCACTTATGCGCGACGCTCGTGGGCGCCCGACTACACATTCGGATGGACCGATGCGCAGTGGAGCACTTTCAGAGCCGGTCCCGGAAATCTGCACAGGACGCTAAGTGGAGTTTCTGCCTGACGGCGGGCACGATAGGCCCCGCGAATCAGGAGAGACCATGAGCAGACGACCCCGCCGGAACCACTCACCGGCCTTC
>NZ_JARWCR020000020.1:0-26235 GCF_029846695.2 Bradyrhizobium nivariense
GCCCCATGTGGTCCCCCAACCCCATGTAGCGCGATCAGAGGGTGATGCCCTTGGAAGGCCGCCGATCGATGTGATGCGATGTACGCGACATCTGGATAGGACTCCATTCCGGATCACTACGGAGACGAATGTGCTTGATGCTGCAGGCTTATGCGTTCGTCCGCATACGCTTCGATCATGCTGCCTCAATTCGATGCACACGCTCTTGGCAACGCTCTTGGCAACGCTCTTGGGATGTCCACATCTTCGGAACCTGCATTTCACCGGCCTGTCATTGAACTGGTCTAGCGCTGCTCCCGTCATTGCTGACTGCCAAGGAGCAAGTCATGTCGAAGCCGGTGTTGGGCGCCGCATTGTCCATCAAATCGATCCCTGCGCATCGCGACTGGCTTCTCGACCGGCAACGCGATCTCGAAATTCAGGATTTCTTTCGCGCGGATCTTCTCGACAGCGATTGGCGGAGCACGGCCGGCGAGATCAAGCAGATGCTTTCGGGCCATACCGGCCGGCTCGGCATTCACGGCCCGTTCTGGGGCTTCAAGATCGACAGTCACGATCCCATGATCCGTCAGGCGGTGACCAGGCGCCTGCTTCAGGGGTTGGATGCCGCCGAATTCCTCGGCGCGACGCAGATGGTGATACATTCGCCATTCACGACCTGGGACCACAACAATCTCGATCTCTATCCGGATAATCGCGGCAATCTCGTCGAACGCGTCAAGGCGACACTCGCCGAGGTGATTGTGCGCGCTGAAACCATGGGCTGCGAGATCGTCATCGAGAACATCGAGGACAAGGATCCGCGCGATCGCGTGCGTCTCGCCAAGGCGCTCGAAAGCAGCAAGGTCCGCGTCTCTCTCGACACTGGCCACGCCAACTACGCTCACATCTCCACCGGCGCGCCGCCGGTCGACTACTATGTCGAAACCGCCGGCGACATGCTGACGCACGTCCACCTGCAGGACACCGACGGCTTTGCCGACCGGCACTGGCCCCCGGGCGAAGGCAACATCCCGTGGGTCGCCGTGTTCCGCGCGCTGGGCCGGCTGACGTCCAATCCGCGGCTGATCCTCGAACTTCGCAACAACGACGACGTCCGCGCCGGCGCAGCCCATCTCGCCGCGCTTGGCCTCGCCGAATAGCCGTATCATCCAGGGGCAGGGGTTTCCGTCATGAGCAAGCTTACCCGTCGCACCATCCTGAAATCTGGCGGCGTTGCCGCAAGCACACTGCTTCTGCCTCGTTTTGCCATCGCGCAGGTCGACAACCGTCCTTCGGTGACGATTGCCGTGCAGAAGGTGACCAATTCGAACGTGCTCGACGTGCTGCGCGAGCAGTCCAATGTCGGCGAGCGGGTGTTCTTCTCTTCAATCTGGGAAGGCCTGATCTCCAAGAACTGGCGCGGCAGCCTGGAGGCCGTGCCGGGACTCGCGACCGAGTGGCGCCGCATCGACGACCAGGCCGTCGAGGTGAAGCTGCGCCAGGGCGTCAAATTCCACAATGGCGACGAACTGACGGCGGAGGACGTCGTCTTCACCTTCAGCCGCGAGCGCATGTTCGGCGAGACCGAGGCCAAAAGCCGTAGCACGATCCAGGCTTTCGAGAAGATCCCGACGCCGCGGCCGGGCAAGGAGCTGCCGCCGGACGTTCCGGCAGTTGCGCGCCGGATCTGGCCGGATCTCGTCCGCGTCGATGCCGTCGACAAGTACACGGTGCGCTTCTACAACGCGACGCCCGACGTCACGATCGAGGGCCGGCTGTCGCGCTACGGCTCGGACATCGCAAACCGCCGCGCCTGGGCCGAATCCGCGAGCTATCTGGATTGGGCGCGCAAGCCTGTGACGACCGGGCCCTACAAGGTCGTCGAGCTCAAGCCCGACGTGTCGCTGACGCTCGAAGCGCACGACGAATATTGGGGCGGCCGTCCGCCGCTCAAGCGCATTCGCTTCCTCGAAGTCCCGGAGGTCGCTAGCCGCATCAACGGGCTGCTGTCGGGGGAGTACCAGTTCGCTTGCGACATCCCGCCAGACCAGATCGCCGGCATCGAGAAGAATTCAGCCTTCGAAGTGCAGGGCGGCACCATCCTCAATCATCGCCTGACCGTATTCGACAAGAACCACGCCCAGCTCGCCAATCCGCTTGTAAGGCGCGCCTTCACCCACGCGATCGACCGCCAGGCCATCGTCGACAGCCTGTGGGCCGGCCGCACCCGCGTGCCGAAGGGCCTTCAGTGGGAATTTTACGGCGACATGTTCAACGCCGACTGGAGCGTGCCGGCCTACGATCCCAAGCTTGCGCAGGACCTGCTGAAACAGGCCAATTACAAGGGCGATCCCATTCCCTATCGCCTGCTCAACAATTACTACACCAGCCAGGTCGCGACCGCGCAGGTGCTGGTCGAGATGTGGAAGTCGGTCGGCCTCAACGTCCAGATCGAGACCAAGGAAAACTGGTCGCAGATCATGGAACGTGCGCCAAGCCGCGCTGTACGTGACTGGTCGAACTCGGCGGCCTTCAACGATCCCGTGTCGTCGCTGGTCGCCCAGCACGGCCCGAACGGCCAGCAGCAGCAGATCGGCGAGTGGACCAATGCCGAGCTGAACACGCTCTCGGAGTTCCTGGAAACCTCGATCGACCAGGCCGCCCGCAAGAAGGCGTTCCGCCGCATGCTGGAGATCGCCGAGCGCGAGGACCCCGCCTACACGGTGCTGCACCAGAACGCGACCTTCACGGCCAAGCCGAAGTCGATCAAGTGGAAGGCGTCGCCAGCGTTTGCGATGGATTTCCGCGCCGGCAATTTCGAGGCCTGAGCCGTGACACCGCTGATCAGCATCAAGGACCTCAGCGTCGCCTTCCACGGCGTGCCGGTCCTGCGCGGTGTCGATCTCACCTTGCAGAAGGGCGAGGCCCTTGGCCTCGTCGGCGAGTCCGGGTCCGGCAAGTCGGTGACGTGGCTTGCCGCGCTGGGGCTCTTGCCGCGGCATGCGCGCATCTCGGGCTCCGTTCGTCTCGAGCGCCGCGAGATCCTTGGTGCACCGGCCGTCGAGCTCGACCAGGTGCGGGGCGGGCGCGTCGCCATGATTTTTCAGGACCCCGCGAGCGCGCTCAATCCGGTGCTGACCATCCGCAAGCAGCTCTGCGAGGCCCTGGCGCTGCATCGCCATCTATCCGGCGACGCGGTGAAGGCGGAAGCGCGGCGGCTGCTCGATCTCGTTGGCATTCCCGATGCGGCGCGGCGGCTCTCCGCCTATCCGCATGAATTCTCCGGCGGTCAGGTCCAGCGCATCATGATCGCGATAGCGCTCGCCGGAAATCCCGATCTGCTGATCGCGGATGAGCCGACCACCGCGCTGGACGCGACCATTCAGGCGCAGATCCTGGAGTTGCTCTCATCGATCCGTCGCGAGATGAGCATGGCGATGGTCCTGATCAGCCATGATCTTGGCGTGGTCGCGGAAAACTGCGACCGCGTTGCCGTGATGTATGCCGGCCGCATCGTCGAGGAGGCGCCGGCCAACCAGCTCTTCGCCGATCCCGTGCATCCCTATGCGCAGGGCCTGATAGGTGCGCTGCCGCCGCTCGACGGACCGCGGCGGCGCCTGACGGCCATTCCCGGCACCGTGCCCGATCCCGCGATGATGCCTGATGGATGCGCCTTCGCGCCGCGCTGCACGCTGGCGGCCGAGCCGTGCGGCCTTGCCGCGCCGAGCCTGGCGCCCATCGCGGAGGATCGCGCCGTCGCCTGCGTCCGCGCCGAGGCTTCGCGTCGCGCGCTGCTCGGGATCGCTGCCGAATGAGCGGTCCGCTCGTCGAAGTGTCCTCGATTTCGCGCAGCTATAGCATGCGCTCCGGGATGTTCGGCCGAAGTACCGCCGTTCATGCGGTCGATGGCGTGTCGCTGACGATTCCCAAGGGCGAGACGCTGGGCCTCGTCGGCGAGTCCGGTTCAGGTAAATCCACCACCGGCCGGATCGTGCTCGGCCTCGAGCCGCCTGACAGCGGGGAGGTGCGGTTCGACGGCAAGCGGATGGCCACACCCGCGACGCCTGCATGGCGCGCGCAGCGGGCGCGCATGCAGATGATCTTTCAGGATCCGCTGGGCGCGCTGGACCGGCGCCTGCCGGTCGCAGCCCAAATCCGCGAGCCCCTGGACATTCACGGTCTCGGTACGCCCCCCGAGCGCGAGGAGCGTGTCCGCGAATTGCTGCGCGCGGTCGAACTCACGCCCGCGCATGGTGCGCGCTATCCGGGCGCGCTCTCCGGCGGACAGCGCCAGCGCATCGTGCTGGCGCGGGCGCTGGCAACGAAGCCGGATTTCCTGGTCTGCGACGAGCCGGTCAGCGCGCTCGATGTCTCGATCCAGGCGCAGGTGGTGAATTTGCTCGCCGATCTCCAGGCGCAGCTTGCGCTGACCTTGCTGTTCATCAGCCACGATTTGCGGGTGGTCCGGCAGATCAGCAACGTGGTGGCCGTGATGTACCTTGGCCGCATCGTCGAAGTCGGCAGTGCGGACGATCTGTTCGCGCGGCCGGAGCACCCGTATACCCAGGCGCTGGTTTCTGCCTCGCCCGCGCCGGGCCGCCGCAGCGCAGGCCGTATCGTGCTGGCAGGCGATCCGCCGAACCCGGCGGCGCGTCCCCAAGGCTGCGCCTTCCATCCGCGCTGCCCGCGCGCGATCGCGCGTTGTGCAAGCGAGGTACCGACCTTGTCCGCCGTCGGTGGCGATAGGCAGGTCGCCTGCCACCTCGTGACTGGGCCGCTCGCCGAGACGCGTGACGCGGCGTGATGGGACGCTATTTCGCCATTCGTATCGGACGCGCGGCCCTGACGATCGTCCTCGTCGTCACCTTCGCCTTCGTGGTGCTGCGTCTCTCGGGCGATCCCGCGCTGATGATTTTGGGACCGGAGGCGCCGCCGGAAGTCCTCGCCGCCTTCCGCAAAGCCTGGGGCCTCGATGATCCCATCTGGTTTCAGTATCTCGACTATTTTGGCGCCATCGCCAAAGGCGAGCTCGGCCGTTCCATGCGGGACGGGCGGCCTGCGATCGAGCTTGTGCTGGAGCGGATTCCGGCAACGCTGGCGCTGACGCTGCCGGCATTTGTATTCAAGGTCGCGCTCGGCATTCCCGCCGGAATCTATGCCGCGCTGCATCGGGGCTCCGCGATCGACCGTGCCGTGATGATGACGGCAGTGGCGGGCTTCACCGTGCCGAGTTTTGTCCTTGCGCTGATCTTGGTCCTTGTCTTCGCGGTGCAGCTCGGCTGGTTGCCGTCGGGCGGGCAGGACAGTTGGCGTCACGCCATCCTGCCCATCGTGACGCTCAGTCTTGGCGGCGCCGCGGTGCTGGCGCGCTTCACCCGCAGCGCGATGCTGGAAGTGCTGGGCCAGCCCTACATCCGTACAGCTTCGGCGAAGGGCGTGCCGTGGCGAAAAGTCGTGACGTCGCATGCTTTGCCGAACGCGGCGATTCCGACCGTCACCATTCTGGGCTTCATGGTGGGCACGCTGATCGCGGGCGCGGTCGTGGTCGAGAGCGTGTTTTCGTGGCCGGGGGTAGGGCGCCTGCTCGTCGTCGCCGTCGCCAATCGCGACCTCGCCGTCGTGCAGTGCATCCTCCTGCTGGTCGCTCTGACCATGGTCACATCCAATCTGATCGTCGACTTCCTCTACGGCCTCCTTGACCCGCGGCTGCGCGCCAAAGGGGCGCACGCATGAAGGGAGCCCGCGCATGACCGACGCAACGCTGAAGGACGCAGGCGTCCGCCGCCGCATCAGTCTGCCGGCGATCCCGGTCTCGGTCGCACTCGCGATCGGCTGGATCGTCGCGATGCTGGTGATCGCGGCCTTCGCCGAGAAGATCGCGCCTTACGGCTATACCCAGCTCGATTTGCGCAACCGGCTGTCCGCGCCCGGCAATGTCGCGCACTGGCTTGGCACCGATGAACTCGGCCGCGACGTGCTGTCGCGGCTGCTCGTCTCCATCCGCATCTCGCTCCTGATTGCTTTCGGTGCGACGGCCATTTCAGCCATCGTCGGCACCACGCTCGGTTTTCTTGCCGCCCATTTCCGCGGGCCCGTCGAGCAGCTTGTCCTGATGCTATCCGACTTCCAGGCCAGTATGCCCTTCCTGATCATGGCGCTGGCGGTGCTCGCCTTCTTCGGCAATTCGCTGCCGCTCCTGATCGGCTTGATGGGATTTTTCGGCTGGGAGCGCTACGCCCGCATCGCGCGGGGACTTGCCATCTCGGCCAATGCGCAAGGGTATGCGGCCGCGGTCCGCCAGCTCGGCGCCACGCCGTCGCGAATTTACCTCAGGCATATCCTGCCCAACATCGCCTCGACCCTGATCGTCTCGACCACGCTGGTCTTCCCCGAGGTGATCCTGATGGAGTCGGGCCTGTCCTTCCTCGGCCTCGGCGTGCAGCCGCCGATGACCAGCCTCGGCAACATGGTCGGCTACGGCCGCGAGTACCTGACCCGGGCTCCCTGGATCATGCTGGCACCGGCGGCCACGATCGTCGTGACCACGCTCGCGGTCTCCGTGATCGGCGACTGGCTGCGCGACCGCCTCGATCCGACCCTCCAATAGACCGCGCCCGGAGCAGGGGAGGCCTGCGCAGGGCCGATCCGGCTCTGTCAGGCCCAAGTTCCCGTTGCGCGCGCCCATCCCGTGCGCTATCCGGCCGGAAAGGCCTGAGGCGGCTTCCATATTTCTCGCCCGGGCTGACCCAACCAGGACGGAAACCGCCATGCCAGCCTATCGCTCCCGCACCACCACCCACGGCCGCAACATGGCGGGCGCCCGCGGCCTCTGGCGCGCGACGGGCATGAAGGACGCCGATTTCGGCAAGCCGATCATCGCGGTCGTCAACTCCTTCACCCAGTTCGTGCCCGGCCATGTTCATCTGAAGGACCTCGGCCAGCTGGTGGCCCGCGAGATCGAACAGGCCGGCGGCGTGGCGAAAGAGTTCAACACCATCGCGGTCGACGACGGCATCGCCATGGGCCATGACGGCATGCTCTACAGCCTGCCGTCGCGCGAGCTGATCGCCGACAGCGTCGAGTACATGGTCAACGCCCATTGCGCTGACGGCATGGTCTGCATCTCGAATTGCGACAAGATCACGCCCGGCATGCTGATGGCGGCGCTGCGGCTCAACATTCCCGCCGTGTTCGTCTCGGGCGGGCCGATGGAAGCCGGCAAGGTCACGCTGCAGGGCAAGACCAAGGCGGTCGACCTGATCGACGCCATGGTCGCAGCCGCCGACTCCAAGGTCAGCGACGAGGACGTCAAGGTGATCGAGCGCTCGGCGTGCCCGACCTGCGGCTCGTGCTCGGGCATGTTCACGGCCAATTCGATGAACTGCCTGACCGAAGCGCTGGGCTTGGCGCTGCCCGGCAACGGCACGGTGGTCGCAACCCACGCCGATCGCAAACGCCTGTTCGTCGAAGCCGGCCACACCATCGTCGATATCGTGCGGCGCTACTATGAGCAGGACGACGCCTCCGTGCTGCCGCGCAATGTCGCCAACTTCAAGGCGTTCGAGAACGCGATGACGCTCGACATCGCGATGGGTGGTTCAACCAACACCGTGCTGCATCTGCTCGCCGCCGCCCACGAAGGGCAGGTGGAGTTCACCATGCGCGATATCGACCGCCTGTCGCGCCGCGTGCCCGTGCTCTGCAAGGTCGCGCCGTCGGTCGCCGACGTGCATGTCGAGGACGTGCACCGCGCCGGCGGCATCATGGGCATTCTGGGCGAGCTCGACCGCGCCGGCCTGATCGACACGTCGGTCTCGACCGTGCACGCGCCGACCATGAACGACGCGCTGGAGCGCTGGGACATCAAGCGCTCCAAGAGCGAGTCTGTCCGCACCTTCTTCCGCGCTTCGCCCGGTGGCATCCCGACCCAGGTCGCGTTCAGCCAGGAGCGCCGCTACGACGAGCTCGATGCCGACCGCGAGAAGGGCGTGGTCCGCAATCTCGAGCACGCCTTCAGCAAGGACGGCGGCCTCGCCGTGCTCTACGGCAACCTCGCGCAGGACGGCTGCATCGTGAAGACCGCCGGCGTCGACGCCTCGATCCTGAAATTCTCCGGTCCCGCGCGCGTGTTCGAGAGCCAGGACGCGGCGGTGGAAGGCATCTTGGGCGGCAAGGTCGTCGCCGGCGAGATCGTCGTCATCATCTACGAAGGCCCGCGCGGCGGCCCCGGCATGCAGGAGATGCTGTATCCGACCAGCTATCTGAAATCGATGGGCCTCGGCAAAGCCTGCGCGCTCGTCACCGACGGACGCTTCTCGGGCGGCTCGTCGGGCCTGTCGATCGGCCATCTGTCGCCGGAAGCGGCCGAAGGCGGCAACATCGGTCTGGTGCGGACCGGCGACCGCATCGCCATCGACATTCCGAACCGCAGCATCAGCCTGGAGGTCTCCGACGGGGAGCTTGGCAAGCGCCGCGCTGCGGAGGAGGCGAAGGGCGATGCCGCCTGGCAGGCGACGGGCCGCAAGCGCAACGTCTCGACCGCACTCCAGGCTTACGCCGCGCTCACCACCAGCGCCGCGCGCGGCGCCGTGCGCGAGGTGAAGCGGCGCTCGAAGTAAGAGCGTCTCGTGCGGGCGTGATCGCAAGGGTCGCGCATCGCGCATGGTCAACAAGTTCTGAACGGCCGGCGAAAGCCGGTCGTTCGCATTAAGGATGCCCCGACGAACTTCGGCAAAGCAAGGTTTTGCGGCGTATACTGTTGCGACCTTCGCAAATCCATTTCGGGCAACTGGGGCACCACAATAATGTCTCGTACTCTTGCTGTCGTTTTCTCCACAGTCGTCGCGGCAATTTCGATGACGGGCGCGGCTTCCGCAGGCTGCTACAATTGCTACGCGCCGCCGCCGTGCACGACCTGCTACCAGCAGCAATATGTGCAGCCGCAATACCGCACCGTCGACGAGACCGTGATGGTTTCGCCCGGCTCCGTCGTGGCGCACCGCGCGCCGGCGCAGTACCGCACCGTGATGGTGCCGCAGACCGTGATGGTGGCGCCGCCGAGCGTTCAGTACGAGCGCATCCCGCCGCAATACGCCACGCGCCAGCGCGTCGAGATGGTCCAGCCGGGGTATTCCTATTACGCCCCGGTGCAAATGGGTTGCGCGTCCTGCGGCTACTGAGCCGACGCGGCTACCAAGAATTCCAAGCGGCGCTCCTCGCGGGGCGCCGTTTTTCTTTGCAGGCAGCAAACGAGGCTCGGAAACGGACGCGAATCCAAACCGGGCCCCGCAACCAGCGACGCCCTGGGAGATGTCGCCAGTGTCCGGAATTGCTGAGGGATCGGCGTGTGTGGGTGGCCGAGCCCGTTGCTTAGGCTAAGGGAACAGGCTGACGCTCGCCTGACGGATCGGGTTCAAAGGAGGGTTCGCGCCAACTTCGCGTTGCCATGCGCCGCCGACTGCGTTAAGCGACAGCCATTCCGAGTTTGGAAGGGTGGCCGAGTGGTTTAAGGCACCGGTCTTGAAAACCGGCGTGCCCGCAAGGGTACCGTGGGTTCGAATCCCACCCCTTCCGCCAGTCGATCCGTACGGGATCTGAGGCTTTCCCCGCGCAGGTGATCAGTGAACCAGACGTTCAATCCGGCCGGGCTCGACAAGCTGAAGCTCCGCATTCAGGCGTTGCGTGCCAAGACCATTGCCAATGGCTGCACCGAGGACGAGGCGCTGTCTGCCGCTGCCAAGGTCGCCGAGCTGCTGGATCGCCACGATTTGTCGCTCTCCGACGTCGAACTGCGGGCGTCGCCCTGCGAACGAAGGGTCTACGAGACCCATCGCAAGAAGCGAATTCCTCTGGACGACTGCATCGGCGCGATCGCTCATTTCTGCGATTGTCGGGTCTGGCGCGAGAAGAATGCGGCCGGTGAGAACAGCTATGTGTTTTTCGGTCTCGGCGCGGATGTCGAGGTCGCGCATTATCTGGCCGAATTGATCGACGGCGCCGTGCGCGCCGAACTTGGCCGCTTCAAGACCTCGGTCGACTACAGCAGGTTCCGGCACCAGCAGCGCCATCTGGCCAATGCCTCCTTCGCGCTCGGGATGGTGGCATCAATCGCGGACAGGCTGGTGGCGATCAAGGCCAGTCGCGATCAGGTCAACGAAAGCACCGGCCGCGGGCTGGTCGTCCTCAAGACCTCAGTGGTCGATGCAGAATTCGGCAAGCTCGACCTCAAGCTCCGGACCCAGCGCAGCACCAGCCGGATGGTGTCGATGACGGCCTATGAAGCCGGCGGCGCCGCCGGCGCGTCGCTGGCCATCAATCCCGGCCTTGGCGGGTCGCAGTCAGGGACCACTCCCAAAGGAAGCTGAACGCATCGCACGCGACCGTGCTGACTCCATCCATTTCGGTTGTATGAAATAGATCACGCTACCTGCCAAAAATATTCACTGTCCGCTTCGGCTCGAAGGTGCGTGTTTAGATGACATCACCCAAAAGTTGTGGTTAGTCTCCGCCCGCCTTCTCCGTCTTGCTTGCCCCGGGGGCTGGAATGGACACCGAAGCACTGACCGTTGCTTATGCGCGTGTGAAGGCGATCCTGGATGAAGCCGCCGGTGACAGCACTGCCGACTATGGTGGTGCGGGACGGTTCTGGGACAACGGCGCGCGGGCGCTGGAAGGCGCCGAGATCTTCGGCATCAAGATGGTCGCTCCCGTGCCGGCGGGCCACGCCTGCTGTGTACCGCCGCATGCGCGCAGCGACGCATCCGGATTGATCAAGGGATTGCGCGGCGAAGCGCCATTCGATGGCGGCCGGTTCCCGGCGCTGCCGTGGGGCGGCCACGCGGTTGCACCCGCCGATATCGATCGCATTGCCGACTGGATCGATGGCGGCTGCCCGGACGATGCGACCAGCGTCGCGGTCGAGCTTGCGCCCGGCAAGCCGGCGAAGACCGCGACGGTGAAGGTCAGCGAGATCGCCGAATTTGCGGTGGCCGCCGACGGCTATTCGCCGGCCGCGGGTGTCGGCGAGCCCAGGCGGCGTATGAACATCGATTGCATGAGCGAGCCGCAGCTCGAGCGCCTGCGCCGTGGCTTTCGCCAGCTCTATTCGCTCAACCGCTGGCCGGAAGATCGCCGCAGCTACAACAACCAGGCGCTGATCCACCAAAACCATTGCCAGCATGGCTGGGAGCGGTTCCTGCCCTGGCATCGCGCCTATCTCTACGAGTTCGAGCAGAACCTGCAGGATTTCGAGCCGGGGCTGATGCTGCCGTACTGGGACTTCACCATGCCGGAGTACCGGCCGGACGAACCGGACAAGGGCCGCATCATTCCGACGTCGATGAAGGCCTATCTCACCGAGGAGGCGGCGGAGACGCTGGTTGCGGCGCTCGACCCGGCGCCGACGGCGGCTCAGAAGAAAGCGATCCTGGCGCTTGCACGCGACCGCATGTACTTCACGTCGCAGCACGCCTTCTTCTGCTATCTGATTTCCACCATCGGATATTCGTCCATCACGCCCGATCCCAAGGACGCCAACCGCCAGCGTTTCATCGACGCGCTGCTTCAGTCGAACTCGCTCTGGTACCCGCTGCGCTATCCTGCCGAATATGCCGGCGGCGGCACGATCAACCAGGTCATCAACTATCATTACCCCTCGGCCGACGACATCGCCCAGATCCTGAGCCTCAACAATTTCCGCGATTTCGGCGGCGGCAGCATCTACGACGCCGCGTTCGGATTTCTCGACCAGAATCCGCACAACACCATGCACATCTGGACCGGTGGGCAGAATCCCGATGCCGGGCAGGCGACCTATGTCTGCAAGGACGGTCCCACCGCGACCGGAACGACGCCGCAGCCGGGTGCCGAGACCGAGCGCGTGCGCGCGCTCGCGACGCGCCGCAACGATGCCGCGCAGGTCGGCGGGCGCCGCTTCCATGCCCGTTCGGATCTCTATTCGCAGCCGGGCCTCGGCGACATGTTCAGCAACCTGACGGCGTCCTATGATCCGGTGTTCTGGCCGATCCACGTCAATATCGATCGCATCTGGTGGGAGTGGCAGAAGCTCAATCCGAATGCGCTGCCAGCCGACCTCGATTCCGTGCTGTCGCCGTGGAACTACACCATCCGCGACACGCTCGACATCGCGCCATTCGGCTACGAATACGTCCGCAGTTCGCATTTCATGCCGGTTGGCCTGGAGGCGCCGGTCAGTCGCTTCGTGTCGCAGCCGATCACGGTGCCGCAGGCCGCGCGCAGCTTCAAACGCGCGGAGATCCGCCTGCACCAGGTGCCGCAATTGACACGCTCCTGCTTTGTGCGCGCCTTCCTGAACGAGCCGGGCGCCGACGCATCGACACCGATCAAGGGCAACCCGCATTACGCCGGCTACATCTCGATCTTCGGACATGGCGCCTGCTACGGCGGTCCCGGCCATTGCGATATCCCGCCGCCGCAGCCACGGCGCTTCGACCAGCGCGGGCGCAGCCACAACACGCCGCGCGTCCATCGCATCGACGTCACGGCCGCCGCCAGGCAGGCGCTCAAGAAGAAGGGCCCGTTGCAGATCACGCTGGTGGTGATCGGCGGCGACTACCGGGAGGAGAGGGAGCTTCTGAAGCTGGAAGGCGTGTCGATCAGTTTCCTGGATTGAGAAGGTGGCGGGGAAGTCATGGCGACGTATCGAATCCATCCGGGCATCGGCATCGCGCGCCTGGGCAACAGCGAGAGCGAATTCTACCTCGCGCCGGAGACGCCCGCGGCGATGCCGTTGGCGTGCGACAGCTTCGGCAATCCCTTGCAAGGCCCCGACGGCGTCACGCCCGTTCCGGTCAAGACGTTCAAGGACGCGGAGGGCCGTGTGAAGCGTCAGGCCGCGCGCTTCCAGATCTTCGTCTATGACGACCAGTCCCCCGAAGGCCGGCCGCTGGCGCTCGGCGATGACGTAGAGGGCGGCGGCAATCACGGTGTGCTCGTGGACATCCAGTGGCGGGTCTATGTCGCCAACAAGAAGTCCTCCTGGTACCCGTTCAGCGAGCTCAAGGGCGAGCATGGCTACGCGCCCGGCAGTGCGCGCCGCAACGCCGACGTCACCGGTCAGGACCGCGACCTCCTCATCACCGATCCCGGGCCGCGCAGCGTGAACGCGACCACCAATCGCCGCGCGCATTTCGACCGCTCCGGCGGTCCGGGCGGCTATGCCACGACTTTTCCGCCCAAGGGGCTCCAGCCGTTCGACATCGACACGCTGGGCGAGATGATGACCGATAATAAGGGCCGCCTCGTCGTGCTCGGCGGTCACGGCAATTCGGGCATGGACGTCAGCGGTTCGGGCGGTCCGAAGATCGAGGACTACGCCAACACCGATGGCTGGTACGACGACATCTCCGACGGCCCGGTGATGGCGCGGCTGATCATGTATTCGAAGCAGGTCGGCCAGACCCGCTACGTCGACGTCGAGTTTCCGGCGTGGGTGGTCGTCGGCTATCCGCGCTTCGTACCGCAGATCCTCGACATGATCACGATGGACGAGGTGTTGTACGATCTCTATGTGCGCCAGTTCGCCACCGACACCGGCATCTACGGCACGCTCGGCACCTACGACGATCCGCAGCAGATCCCGTTTCGCGACGAGGCGGCGCTACGCCACTGGCAGGCCGGCCGCCTGGCGTGGAATCGCAATTACCGGCCGTGGTTCTATCGCGACATCTGGCCGATCCTGTTCCGGCCCGACGAGTTTCGATATCTGAGCGATATCCTTCAACAATCGAACTACCCGCACGACCAGGCGCAGCGCGGCACGTTCGATCCCAACAAGCTGTCGCAGACGCCGAGGCGGACGGCTGTGTCGACCGAGACGGAGACGCCGTCGGAAGCGCCACTGCGCGATGCCAGCCAGGGCGAGGCGGTCATGGCGGTGGCGGCGGTCGCCGGTCCAACCCGCCATGCCAAGGCCGATGATCCCTACGGACCGATGCGCCGCTTCCTGTTCGACCTCTTGCGCCGCGCCGGCGAGGCGAATTCATTCCGGGTGCAGGACCGCGCGTCGTCGCGCGTCCACTCCCTGCCGCTGATGCCGCTGTTATGCGGCGACAATCCGCTGTCGAACGAGACGCCCTCGAAATTCTCCATCTCACCGAATACCAGCTCTTCATCCTCGGCCAATGGGCGCGTGGCTGGTTCATCAACGAGAAGGAGGAGGGCTGGCTGCCCGCCGGCTATTCACCCTTCGAGCCTTACCCGAAGATGCCGCCGAAGACCGGCCGCGAGCTCGACCGCGGCGTGCTCAGCAACGTGCTGGGCGGCGCCTTCTGTCCGGGCGGCGAGCTCGGCTGGGTGATGCGCAATCCCTCGATCTACTGGGCGCCGTATCGCGTCAACGCCGATCGCAGCGTCTCGGATTTTCTCCAGAGCGCCGCCCAGGCCAATCAAGACCACGGCACCGTGATCGCCGACCCGACCTTCAACGTCAACTCGCCGCTCAGCCAGGACAACGACTTCGAGACCGGGCTTCAGCCGGGCGATCTCACCAAATATATGGGACTTCCCTGGCAGTCCGATTTCAACGAGTGCACGACACAGCCGATCAACATCACCTACGCCGACTGGAACAACCTCTATCCTGGCAGCGACAATGATGAGCGGCTGAGCCGTGACGAAATGACCTGGACCACCCTGTGGTGGCCGGCGCACCGGCCATCGCAGTCCTTCGAGATCGCCTCGATCTCGAACGGAAGCCCCAACTACGTCTGGACGACGTGGAGCCGCGGCATTCCGCAAATCCCGGTCGGCGATCTCAAGATGGTCACCGAGTGGTCCAAGCTCGGCTTCATCGTGCGCAATCCCTATCAGCCCGGCGCCAAGTCGGCCGACGATCTCACCTACAAATACATCAGCGTCGAGCGAACACCGGGGTCGAAACCCGATCCCAAAAGCGAGGCATCATGAGCGACAATCCATTCGTCGGACATTGGACCTACCGCAGCCTGCTCAACGATCCCGATGTCAACACCGCCTTCAACAATCTCGAGTTCGGCCGCGGCACGATCGAGATCGTCGACGGGCCGATGCAACTCCTGGCCGGCACGATCGGCGGTCCGGGCTGGTCGCTCGCCCTGAAAGGATCGCGCGCCTACGGCTCGCCGATGCAGGTGCGCTTTCAGGGCACCGGTGTCGTCGGCGGCGAGGAATGGATCTACGATTATTGGGGCTCGCTGGTGCCGGCCTGGCCCAATGGCGTCGATCAGCGTCCGGCCATCGTCGGCTCGGTGATCCGGACCATCCCGCACAGCGGCGGTTCGCCGGGCACGGTCGCACCAGCCGGCGTGGTGGCGTCGTTCTACGCCGTCTGGGCCGACTGACCTTGGCCGCGTTCGACATCATCGTTGCAGGCGCAGGGCCGGCCGGCGCGGCCGCGTCGCGCACGCTTGCGATGTGCGCGCCGAAGCTTCGGGTGGCCGTGATCGCGCCGGACCAGCGGCGCGGGCGGGGCCAAGGACGAGGTGAGGTATTGTCACCGCTGGTCCAGCCGGTGCTGCGCCAGCTCGGTCTGTGGCCCACGTTCCTGACGCAAGGCTTTGCGCCGTCGCATCGTACGCTGACGTCATGGGAAGAGGCCGGCCTGACGTCGAGCGAATTGCTGCTCGATGCCCGCGGACCGTCGTGGCGCGTTGACCGCGCCAGGTTCGACGGCTGGATCGCGACGGAGGCGTGCAGCGCAGCGGAGCGTTTCGACGCAAGGATTGCTCATCTCGAACGCGAGGCGGAGGGCTGGTCGGTCGCTTGCGACGACGGCAACAGCCATTCGGCCCGGCTGATCATCGACGCGACCGGCCGCGGCCGCGCGCTCGCCCACCGCCAGGGTTTGCGGGCGAGAGCGCAGGACCGCCTGATTGCAGTTTATGCCGAGGCGACGACGTCCGGCCAGGCCGCGCCGGAACTGCTCGTCGAGGCCTTTGAGGATGGCTGGTGGTACACGATGGCGCTGGGCGAGGGCAGGCGAGCCTTTGCCTGCATGACCGACGCGGATCTCGCGCGCGGTCTCCGCCTGAACACGCCGGATGGCTGGCGCACGGCGCTCGCCAGGACGCAATTCGTCGCGGCGTTGGCGAGCAAGGTCGTTCAGTTCGAAACGCACCATTTGGTGGCCGCGGGCAGCCGATACGCGGCAACGACAGTCGGATTCCGTTTGCTGTGTGCAGGCGATGCCGCAAGCGCGTTCGATCCCATCTCGGGCCACGGCGTAGTCAAGGCGATGCGCTCGGGCGTGTTCGCTGCTTATGCAGCCAGCGACTGCCTCGAACGCGGAGATGCCGCCGCCCTCGATCGTTACGGCGCGTGGGTCGCACGCGAAGCCGCGGTCTACGCGACGGCGCTGGGCGAGCATTACGGCAGCGTTTCACGATGGACCGAGCGGCCGTTCTGGCGGCGCCGGCGTGCCGACATGTCTTCACGCAATTCCTCGAGCAGTCTTTCGGAACAACAGGGGCGGACAACATGATGAAGAACTTCGCGCGAATTGGTCTTGTCATTGCCGCGCTCGGGCCAAGCGTTTCGGCATTTGCGGCACCGGCTCCGCGTGCTTTCGAGCCGCCGCCGACGCTGCCCGGACAGGGCAATGTGGTGACGCTGGATGCCGCCGTGGCGCCGGCCGTCGGCGGCTGCCGGCCGCAAGGATCGATCTCGCGCAGCGGCTCCATCGTCTCGGTGGTGCTCAACTTCGTGCGCGGCCGTTTCTTCATCAACAACCCGGATCCGACCGACCCGCAACCGGACGGCCTCGATCCGGTCGAGCTGCGCTCCTATGGTGGCTGCAAGTCGGGGCCGGCGATCTTCGTCAAGCCGGGCGATACGTTGCGTGTCGACCTGATCAATCAGCTCGCAAAGGATGATCCAAGCTGCCTGCCCAATCCGCCGTCGGGACTGGGCCTGCCGGCTTTGGTCGACTGCTTCAACACCACCAATCTGCACACCCATGGCCTGCACGTTTCGCCCGCCGGCAACAGCGATAACGTGCTGCTCAACATCGCCCCGCAGACGAAGTTTCCGTACGAGATCAACATCCCGAACGACCATCCGGCCGGGACGTTCTGGTACCATGCCCACCGCCATGGCTCGACGGCGGTGCAGGTGGCGAGCGGCGCCTCAGGTGTGCTGGTCGTCAAGGGCGAGCGCGCCTACACGCCGCCGACGACGCAAAACCCGAAGCCGATCGCTGATATCGACACGGTGCTGCACGACGTCAACGGCGCGCCGCTGAAGGAGCAGCTCTTCCTGTTCCAGCAGATCGCCTATGCCTGCTTCGCCAATCAGCCGAACCAGGCCGGCGGCCCGTGGCAGCAGATCTACACCACGCAGGGCCTCTACAACGCCAACAGTCCGGCTAATATCGCCAACGCGCCGTGGACGTGCCCGCTGGCGACATCAGGCAATCCGGTCAGCCCCGGCGTCGTCGAGAATTTCGGCCTGCAACTGGACTCCTCGTCGATCTGGGACACCAACGGCCGCTTCACAAGCGTCAATGGCGTCGTGCAACCGACGCTTACCTTGCCGGCAGGGGAGATCCAGCGCTGGCGCTTCGTGCATGCCGGCATTCACGACACGGTCAACGTTCAGATCGTGCGCGCGACGCCGGCGGGCGCAACCAATCTGATCGCAGCTTCGGCGTTGAGCGGCAACCGCCAGCAGCAGAAGGCCGATCTTCTCGCCGCCTGCAATGCCTCGCCCGCGACGCTGATCCCGCAATTCGAGATCGCATCCGATGGTCTGACCCGGACCAGGCTGCGGACCGTGCACGTCTCTCAGGCCGGCGGTGTCCCTGAATCGAACTACATGCAGCCCGGCTATCGCAGCGACGTCCTCGTCGTATTCCCATCGGACGGCGACTACTGCCTGCTCAACCAGGCGGCACCGAAGGCCGAGCGCGTCTCCAACGGCAATGGCGGCGGGCAGGGACCCACGACGCCGCAATTGCTGGCCTACGTCCATGTGCGCGGTGGCCAGCCCGTGACCGGCGATCTGCAGGCCTATGTCGGCAAGGCGCTGTACGATGCCAATCCGACGCTGCCGGACCCCGTTCGCACCGGACTGCGTGACGGTGACCTGCGACCGTGGGCGCCGTTCGAAAACCTCGCGCCGCCGGCTGCCGGCAGCCAGGAGCAGCAGGCTGCCTTCGCGATCAATTTCCCGGCCTTCACAGTCAATAACAATTCGTACGATCCCGATGTGGTGAACTTCACGCGCGAGGTCAACACCACGGACGACTGGCTGCTCTCCGCGCAAGGCGAGCCGCACATCTTCCACATCCACGTCAATCCGTTTGAGGTCATCGATGTCGTCACGACCAACGCCAACGGTCAGCAGATCTCGATCTACAATGCCGACGGCACCTGCAAGCCCGACATCGTGTATGCCGACAAGCAGCAACTGGCCAACCAGTATTGCGGCATGTGGCACACCTTCCGCGACACGATCATCGTCGAGAACAATTATCAGATCCGCGTCAGGACGCGGTACGATCGCTACATCGGCGAGTACGTCCTGCATTGCCACATCCTGGACCATGAGGACGCGGGCATGATGGCCAACATCGCGATCGTTCCCGACCTCAACGCGCCGGGCGGAGGCCTGGGGATGGCGGGCATGCGCCACGCCAAGCAGCCCACGGCTGCGCCGGCAGCGACGCCGGCAAGCCATAAACATTGACGGCCGAAGTCAGCAGGGAGGATTGCGCGCGATGAAGATCGGCATCCCCGTCTACGACGGCGTCGACATGCTCGACGTCGCCGGCCCCTTCGAGATGTTCGACTGGGCGAAGTTCGACGTCGAGATCGTCGCCGCAGAGCCGGGATTGAAACGGTTTCGCGGGGGATTTCGGTTTGAGGTCACAAAATCCTTCGCGGAATGCACCCAGTACGATGCCATCTGGGTGCCCGGCGGCGATCCGCCCGCGCTCACTGAGATCATCAACGATCCGCACCGGACCTACTTCCATTTTCTGACCAAGCAGGCCGCCGGTGCGAAGTACATGTGCTCGGTCTGCGAGGGGGCGATGCTGTTTGCGGCATCTGGTCTGCTCGACGGCTACTTTGCGACGACGCACTGGGCGTTTCTGCAATGCTTCCCGACGCTCTTCCCGAAGGTGAAGGTTGCCGACGGACACCCACGTTTCGTGCTGGATCGCAATCGCCTGACCGGAGGTGGAATCTCGGCCGGGCTGGACGAGGCGCTGATGCTGATCACGCTGCTCGGCGGCACGGAGCTGGCGCGTGAGGTTCAGCAAAATACCCAATACTATCCGGACCCGCCCGTTCGCAGCGCGATTCCTCCGGCGCCGCAGTGCCCTCTCGTCGGCGTAAAACCGTCGGGGTCGAAGCAATAGGTCAGGTCAGCCGTCGAGTACTCCGCCTAACTGATTGATATATAAAGAGTTTAGTCGGATGTGCCGGTCCGTCTGGTTCGACTTGTGGAACTCTTTTGCCGCCTCCGCGTTGTTCCTGCATGACTGAAGACCTTTCCTACCGACGCAAACCTCTGACCCCCGAACAGCGCCAGGCGCGCGATGCGGCACGCCGTATCGAGGCCGAAAAAGCCATGCGCGATCACGAAGAGGCGCAGAAGGCGTTTTACGCCAACCGGGAGCGGCTCAGAGCCGAACGTCTCGCGCGGGAAGCGATGGAGGCGAAGGGCTGACCGGCGGTCCGGTCACCGCGCCGCGAATTTCTCGACCGATTTCGGCGTAGAGAGGGTTTTCGAGCGAAGTGGATACCGGTTCGCGTGAGGAAAACGGGTCAAAACAACAATCTGGAGCTTCGGTTCTGGTTCAATCAGAACCGAAAATGCTCTTAGTGCCGGTTAGGGACGCGCGTCACGCTCAACGCCTGCTTCAGCGCCTGAACGGCGGTTGCGAAAGGTCTCCGAGGCGATTGCGCCTCGATCGCTTCGGCTGCGACGCGACAATCGTCTGCGACCTTGAGCAACCCGCTTCGCGCGAGGTCCATGGTGGAGAGGGCTGCCTGCTCCAGGCAGACCCGTTCAAGCCGTCGAAACTCCCGCAGCTCTTTGTTCATGCGTCAGCTCTCGATGTCCTCGGGCCATGCGGCACTGAGTCTGCTTAATGAATGGTAAACGCCCCTGCCTAACCGGGCTGGCTGGCGGCGGGCTGGTGCGTGCCGTGATGCGCACCCGGTCTGCGGAGCAGCCACGAGCGGGCTTGACGGCGTTTGGCTTCCGCCGGAAGCTTCAAATGATCCTGACGTGAACCACGGAGACGTTCGCTTCCGGCCAGTCCGATCCCGATCAGCGAAAGCGAGAATGGAGCTGACCATGACCACGTTCGACAAGCGCGAGCAGGGCTTTGAGGCCAAATTCGTCCACGACGAGGAGCTCATGTTCAAGGCTACGGCGCGGTCCAACAAGCTGCTCGGGCTCTGGGCCGCAAGCCAGCTCGGCTTCAGCGGCGATGCCGCGGCCAGCTACGCGACGGCGTTGGTGACGGACCATCTGGTGAACCAGACGATGGACGAGATCCTGGACAAGGTGTCAGGCGACCTTGCCGCCAGGGGCGTCGCGCGCGAACAGGTCGCAGCCAAGCTTCAGGAATGCTTGCACCAGGCGTTGCAGCAACTCGAAGGGGACAAGTGAAGGAAAGTCGGTTGAGCCTCACTCCACATGCTTGCGCGCCCCGGAGGCGCTCAGTCTGTCGACGTAGGCAATGCCGATCGCCGAGACGACGCAGGTGAGGCGGATCAGCACCTGCCACATCACAACAGTCTCGTTGTAGCCGGCTCGGTTCGAGCCGAGATTGCCGGCCTCGATGAAGGTGCGCAGCAGCGCGATCGAGGAGATGCCGATGATGGCCATGGCGAGCTTGATCTTCAGGACGCTCGCATTGACGTGGCCAAGCCATTCCGGATCGTCGGGATGGCCCTGCGGGTCGAGCCGCGAGACGAACGTTTCGTAGCCGCCAACGATCACCATCACGAGCAGATTGGAGATCATCACGACGTCGATCAGCGCCAGCAGCTCATCATGATCTGCTGCTCGGTGAGGTCGATCGCGTGCCTGGAGAGGTGCCAGAGCTCCTCCGTGCCGTTTCGTGCTAGCGTGCCGAGCGGCCATCGTGTGACGGCCGGGATCGGGAGGCGGGGAGTGTCGTGGAGGCGGGGAGTGCCTTGGAGCGGCTTCGGCAAATGGCCCGGCGTGATCGCGCTCGCTGCTGCGATCCTGGTCGGCTGCAGCGGCGCTGAGGTGTCGGCGACGCCGCTGACGCCGTTTCGCTACGAGGCGCAGGCGCAGCGTCATTGCCCGCACGACCAGGTCGTCTGGCTCGATTTCAGCAAAGGCGTCTACTACGGCAAAGGCCAGAAGCGGTACGGCCAGGGTTCTGACGGCAGCTTCGTCTGCCTGAGCGAGGCCCGCGACGGCCTCTATCGCCGCTCGCTGTTGGGGCTGCGCTAAAGCATGATCCGGAAAAGTGCGAAGCGGTTTTCCGAAAAGATCATGCTCAAACAACAACCTAAAGCGCGATGATGATTCATGCTGATCTCATCGCGCTTTAGGCGTACCTGCCCGGGGGCTGTGGGCGGGCCGGCTATGTCTGGCTCGGCAGCTTCATCGGGAGGTGCGGGGAAGTGCTGATGACCCGGGGGCTTCCGTCCGGATAGGTGCGGTCGCCGCGGATCAGCGATTCCAGAACCAGGAAAAATTTCTCAGCAAGCATTTGCGTCACCTTCGTTGGTGATGGCCTCTTGAAATTAAGTCGAGGCGCAGAACGCAGAAATTCAATCAACTAAACGGGAGCAGGGCAATCCAAAACAGATCGCGTGCTGCATCGCGGTGTAGTTGTGGTTAGAAAAAAGGAAAGTGATGGTGGTGCTCAGCCGAACGCCAATGCCACGAGGCTCGAGCACAGCAGGACCAAACCGCCGGCGGTCAATACCAGGAAACTGTCGGATACGAGGTCATGGTTGCGCATGGGACACCTGCCGCTCTTGTCTTCGATGCTCGATCGGATTGATCAAAATTGGCCGAACGCGCCGTCTTGAAAGAGGTGATGCTTGCCGCCCGCGCGAGCGCCTCAGGCCCTCGTGCGGTAACCTTCAAACGCATGGGCCAGGAAGATCCCCGCGCTTACCAAACCCATCAGTGCCGAAACCGTCTCGATCATCGTCTCATTCCATTCCGCCTTGCACGAGAGAAAACGCGGGCGGCCTTGCACAGTCAAAAGAATTCCAGTGAGCGGCTCGACAATCGGGGTGGAGTGAGGATTTGGCGCAACAGAATGTCCGGGGGTGGCACAGAGCAGGGTGCCCGCGCCCCGTAGTTCAACGGGCAGAAGCGAACGTCCCGTTTACCATCCCGGCGTGATCGCTGTGGGCTCCCCATTTCCGCCGTGTTCGGGTTGCGATATCGTCATGACGTCCGACGCGGTGGTGGGCCGCCTCGGAGCAAAAAGGACCGGACAGCGCTTCCCCGTAGCCAAAGCGGGTTGGGTACGCCTCCGGCGAAATGGTATTTGGGGCGAATGGGGATCCGACGGTCAGATTCGGTTTTGCGGGTCTCGCGCGCTGTTGCGGCGGCTGCAACCTGCCTCGCGCTCGCCAATTGCGCCTCCTCCAACAAATTCGCCAGCCGCGTCGATCCGAAATACGGCGTGTCCTCGAGCCCCCGGGTCGTGGCTTTGGGTGATCCGGTTCCGAAGGGCGGTGGAACCTACCGCATCGGCAAGCCCTATGTGGTGGGCGGCCGGACCTATGTGCCCGAGGAGGACGTCAACTACCGCGCCGAGGGCATGGCGTCCTGGTACGGCGACGATTTCCACGGCCGCCTGACCGCCAATGGCGAAGTGTTCGACATGGGCTCGCTGACCGCGGCGCATCCGACCCTGCCGATGCCATCCTATGCGCGGGTGACCAACGTCTCGAACGGCAAGTCGCTGATCGTCCGCGTCAATGACCGCGGGCCCTATCACGGCAACCGGCTCATCGACGTCTCGAACAAAGCCGCCGAACTCCTTGAATTCAAAGGCAATGGGGTCGCCAAGGTTCGTGTCGAATATGTCGGCCGGGCGCCGCTCGAAGGCTCCGATGACCGCCAGCTGATGGCCACCTTGCGCACCGGGATCCCGGCGCCGTCACCCTCGATGGTCCGGGTCGCCTCCGCCAGGCCGTTCGTGCCGGAGCTGCCGTCGTCGAACCGCGGCGCCATTCGCGGCGAGGTTCCGACGCCGGAGGGACGCCCCTACAATCTCGGCAACACCTCCGCCGACATGGCTTCGCTCAATGCGACCTCGGAGATGTCGGCCTCGAGCCGGAGCCGGGGCCGGGCGCTCCAGAACGCGCGCGCGGTGTCCTATGACGAGGACGGCCGCTACGCGACGGAGAGCACTCCGTCCTCCGCCTATGTCTCCGATGGTGGCGCCGCGGAGGCTCGCGGCATCCTGAGCGGCCGCGGCCTCTACTGAGCAGCCAGATCCGGCCACCGACGCGGCATCGTTGCGCTGCGGTTCAGAACGGGATGCGCGCGCGTCCCGTGAATGTCCAAATCTGGGTGTTGCCACCGATGCCGCCGAGCTCGGCGCCGAAGCCGACCGTGGTACCACTCGCCAGCCTTGCGCCGATGCCGCCGGTGACCCGCGCCGACCAACCCTGGAGCAGTGGGGTGGAGGCCAGCGGAATGCCGCCCGCGGCGACGATCGCGGCGGCGTCGTCCTGGGTGAAGTAGTAGTCGGCGTAGACGCCGACATAGGGCGCCAGCAGCATGCTATCGAGCCACGGCACGGGATAGGAGACCCTGTTGCCGCCAGAGGCGCGTCCGCTCGAGAAGGTGCGGGCGGCCTGCGGGGTGCCGAGCGAGTCGACATAGGCGTTTTCACGCTCCCACAGCGCGTAGACCTTGGCCGAGGGCTCGATATTGAAGTTGGCCCAAGTGTAGCTGCCCGTGAAGCCGGTCGCGAACATCCAGCGATGGCCGTTGAAATTGCCCTGCGCCGTGCCGGCGGTGCCGTCATAGCCGATGCCGGAATAGGTCACCGCCGCGTCGTAGCGCAGCGTCGGGATGATCTTCCAGCCGAGATAGGCGCCGACGGTCCAGCCGTCGCCCTTGAGCTTCCCGTTGATGTCGGTCTCGGTGTAGCTGAAATTCTCATAGCCGCCGACCACGCCGAGCAGCAAATTGGGCGCCGCCCGGTAGGTCAGGCCCGACAGCAGGTTGAGCTGCTGGCCGTAGAGCGTGGCCTGGGTTGCTCCCTGGCCGATGCTGCCGGACGAGCCCCATTGGTCGATGCCGGTGCCGCGCACGTCGACCCAGAACAGCCAGTCCTTCTGCTGCTTGAAACGCGCCATCGGCGGGGCCTTGGTCGGAGACGCCCGATCGATCGCGGCGAACGCGTCGTCGATCCGCGGAGAGCCGCGCCCGGCGCGGCCGCCCCGGCCGGAGCTTCCATCACCGGCATAGGCGTTGGGACCTTGCGAAGCCGAGTGGGCTTTGTCGTCCTCGTCACCGTCAGGCGCGGCGGCGAAGTTGACGCGCAGGCCGCCCGCGCCCGGCGTGATGTATTGCCCGCCCTCGCTGAAACCTTCGGAGATTGCGGTATCAATCGCGCCGGAGATCGCTTGGCCGGAGTTGTTCGCCACGACTTTGGTGACATTGAGCTGGAGCGCGCGCAGCTTGGCGCTGTCGGCGGGAATGTCGACCGACTGGTTCAGGGATGGTGAGGTCGAAGCATTGAAGGCGGGGCTGCCGTTATACGTTGCCGTGATCGTGTGATTGCCGACGGTGAGCGTTGTCGTCGCGAAGGTGGCGGCGCCGGCCGACAGCGTGGAGGTACCGATCGGCGTACCGCCATCGTTGAACGTCACCGTGCCCGTCGGCGTTCCGCCCGGGCTGCTCACGGTCGCCGTGAACGTCACGGACTGGCCAAAGCTGCTTGGATTCTGCGACGACGCCAGCCCGGTCGCGGTCGTGGCGGACAGATAGTTGAACCTGTCGGCGGCCGAGGTGGACGACACCCCGCCGACCGACGTCACCGTGACGTCAACGGTGCCCGCGCCGGGTGGCGAGGTCGCCGTGATCGACGTGGCCGAGTTCACCGTGAAACTGGTCGCATTGTTGGCACCGAACTTCACCGCCGTCGCGCCTGTGAAGCCGGCGCCCGTGATCGCAACAGAGGTGCCCCCAGGCGCGGGGCCGGTGGTCGGCGAAATCGAGGCGACGGTTGGCGCGGGCGTGTAGATGAATTGGTCCGACGCCGAGGTGGCAGACGTTCCACCTGCTGTCGTCACGGTCACGTCGACCGTACCGGCACCGGCCGGAGAGACCGCCGTGATCGATGTCGCCGAATTGACCGTGAAGCTGGTGGCATTGGTCGCGCCGAATTTCACCACGGTCGCGCCCGACAACCCTGTGCCGGTGATCGCAACCGATGTGCCACCCGTCGCCGGACCCGCATTCGGTGCAACTGATGTCACTGCCGGCGTTGCGGCGTAGCTGAACTGGTCCGCAGCGGAGGTGGCTGTCGTTCCGCCCGGCGTCGTGACTGTGACGTCCACCGTGCCTGTGCCCGCTGGTGACGTCGCGGTTATCTGGGTTGCCGAGTTGACCGTGACGCCAGTCGCCAACGCCGCTCCGAACTTGACGGCCGTCGCGCCGCTGAAATTGGTGCCGGTAATCGTCACCGATGTTCCGCCGGCCACCGGACCGCCCGTCGGCGAGATCGATGTCACGGTCGGCGTGCCGAAATAGGTGAACTGGTCCGCGGCCGAGGTCGCCGAGGTGCCGCCAGAGGTCGTCACCGTGACGTTCACGGTCCCCGCAGCTCCGGGCGGCGAGGTTACGGTGATGGAGGTGGCGGAAGTGACGGAGACGCCGGTCCCGGGTGTGCCGCCGAAATTGACCGTGGTCGCGCCGATGACGAATCCTGTGCCGCCAATCGTCACTGTTGTGCTGCCGGCAGTCGGCCCCGTCGTCGGAGCAACCGATGTCACGGTGGGAGCGGCGAGATAGGTGAACTTGTCGCTCGCAGAGGTGGCCGAAGTGCCGCCAGCAGTCGTCACCGTGACGTCCACGGTGCCCGCAGCTCCGGGCGGCGAGGTCACGGTGAGGGAGGTGGCGGAAGTGACGTTGACGCCGGTCCCGGGTGTGCCGCCGAAATTGACCGTGGTCGCGCCGATGACGAATCCTGTGCCGCCAATCGTCACTGTTGTGCTGCCGGCAGTCGGCCCCGTCGTCGGAGCAACCGATGTCACGGTGGGAGCC